>NZ_JBMSDT010000007.1:0-397423 GCF_049445795.1 Larkinella sp. VNQ87 | reverse complement strand
GGAGCAGAAAGGCTACGTCAGTTCGGTGCTGGGCGACGCCACGGCCGAGCGCGGTGGTCGCCGGAAGCGGCTGTTTACCGTCACGGCCCTGGGCGGACGGGTGTTGCAGGAAGTTCGTTCGGTCCGCAACCGGCTCTGGGACCGCATCATCCCGCAGACGATGTGGAGTTAAGAGTTATGAGTTAAGAATTAAGAGTTAAAAACCGTTCGCCATGACTGCCCGCTCCGACTGTACCATTCAACTCTTAACTCTATGACTCCGCCCCGCTTCCCCGACCGACTCCTCAACTGGCTGGTGGCTCCGCACCTGCGGGAGGAGGTGCTGGGCGATATGCACGAGCGGTTTTTCCGGCAGGGCGAGCAGGTGGGCGAAGCGCGGGCCCGACGACGCTACTGGCGCGATATGCTGGCGTACCTCAGACCGGCTTTCATCCGGCGAAAACCTTCCGGTCCGGCGTACCGGGACTATTCTCAACCAACCCATACGGACATGTTGCAAAACCATTTTAAAATCGCTTTTCGAAATCTGATCGGGGGAAAAATCTACTCCGCGCTCAACATAGCGGGCCTTGCCCTTGGGATGGCCGGTGCCGTGCTGATTCTGCTGTGGCTACAGAACGAGGTGAGCTTCGATCGATTTCATGCCCATCAAGACCGCCTTTTTCAGGTCTATGGCCTGGCCCACAACCCCAATGGCGCGTCGGTGGCCATTCCGGTCACCTCGCAGCCGCTGGGACCCGCCTTGCAAAAGGATTATCCGGAAGTGGAAGCCGTTGCGCGCGTCAAAGATGTTGACCGGTTTCTGATGACGGCGCAGGATAAAAGCTTTACCGGTATTTCCGGTGCTTTCGTCGATCCGGCTTTTCTGAAAATGTTCAGTTTCCCGCTGGTCGCGGGGGTGAACCAGGAGCCGCTTACGGCGGCTTCTTCCATTGTGATTACCGAAAAACTGGCGACGAAACTGTTTGGCGAGGAGGACCCGCTGGGCAAAGTCATCCGGCTCGATGCGAGTGGTCACGTCACGGTCACGGGCGTTCTGAAAGATTTGCCGCCCAATACGCGGTTTACCTTTGAGTACCTGCTGCCCTGGGATCATTTGAAAAACTTAGGGGCTGGTTGGAGCAATGACGAGTGGTTAAGCAATAATACGCCGACGTTTGTCCTGATCAGGCCCAATGTCGATGATGCGCTATTCAGCGAAAAAATCAGGGATCTAACCCGCCGGTATGCCGGGCGGAACGATGTCTGGACACATTTTCTCTTTCCGCTGCATCAATGGCATTTATACGCCGAGTTTGAAAACGGAAAACCGGTTGGCGGGCGCATCGAAACCGTGCGGGTATTTGGGCTGATCGCGGCTTTCATACTGTTGATTGCCTGCATCAATTTCATGAATTTGAGTACGGCCCGAAGCGAAAAACGGGCTAAAGAAATCGGAATTCGCAAAGTTGCGGGGGCGGGGCGGGGCCTGCTGATCGGGCAATTTATGGCCGAAGCCCTGCTAACGGCCAGCCTGGCGGGGGGCTTGGCTTTGCTGATCGTCCAACTGGCGCTTCCGTCGTTCAACAGGCTGATCGGTACGCAGCTTGCCATCCCGTACGGTATTTTTTCTTTCTGGCTTTGCGCCCTCGGGTTTATCGGCATCACCGGACTGCTGGCGGGTAGTTACCCGGCTTTCTATCTTTCCTCTTTCCAAGCCACCGGTATTTTTACAAAACAGTTCCGAAAAACCCCGATGGGACTGTCGCCCCGCAAGGCGCTGGTGGTTTTGCAATTTACGTTCGCCATCGTTCTGGTGATTGCTACGATGATCGTTCGCGATCAGGTTGTTTACGCTCAGGAGCGGGATAAAGGGTATACAAACACACAGTTGATTCGGGTGGATTTTATCGGCGACATCGAAAAAAACTACGAGACCATCAAACAGGCGCTGATTGCGTCGGGAACGGCTACATCGGTGACCAAAACCATGAGCAGCATCACGGACGAGGGCGCGCGCACCTGGGGGCTGCGGTGGACGGGAGAAGCGCCGAAAGATACCAACACGGCGCTGACGCTCTTTAGCACGGATGCCGATTTGGTCAAAACGGCGGGCCTGAAGCTGCTGGCAGGCCGGGACATCGACATTTACCGTTACCCCGCCGATAGTTTTTCGGTACTCCTGAACGAAACCGCCGTCAAGCTCATGGGCTTTCAGAATCCCATTGGGCAACTGATCACGCAACCGCATGCAAACCGGACCTGGCGGGTGGTCGGTGTCGTCAAAGATTACGTCGTTGGCTCTCCGTACGACAACATACCGCCGGTGGTGATTGAAGGGCCCGGCGCCTGGTTCAACACCCTGCACATTAAACTCAATCCGGCGCAGGCGATGGCCGACAATCTAGACAAAACCGAAGAGCTCTTCCGGAAATACAACCCGGCTTATCCGTTCGACTACCGGTTTGTCGACCAAGAGTATGCCCAAAAATTTGATAGTGAGCAACGGACTAAAACGCTGGCCGGGCTGTTTGCCGCTTTCGCCGTCGTGATTTCCTGCCTGGGATTGTTTGGGCTGACGTCCTTTGCCGTCGAACAGGCGCGGAAAGAAATCGGCATCCGGAAGGTGCTGGGGGCTACTGTCGGTCAGCTCATTACCTATTTGTCGAAAGACTTCCTGAAACTGGTGCTAATCGCCTTTCTGATTGCCATCCCGATTACCTGGCATAGTATGAACCAATGGCTCCAGGCGTTTACGTACCGCATTGGAATTTCGTGGTGGGTTTTTGTGTTGGCGGGTGGTTTGGCGTTGTTCATTGCCCTGCTCACCGTCAGTTTTCATACTATCCGAGCCGCGCTGATGAACCCGGTTAAATCGCTACGCTCGGAATAGTCTTGAACTTGGATTACACAGATTGAAGGATTAAGAGGAGATAAAAGATTTCTAACGATTAGTAAAAGGAATTGACTTGATCTAAAAAACAAACGGTGAATTAAACACCGGTAGCCATCCCAGTTAATCTTTTAATCGGTGTAATCCAAGTTCAAGACCATGACTCCGCCCCGCTTCCCCGACCGCATCCTGACCTGGCTGGTGGCACCGCACCTGCGGGAGGAGGTGCTGGGCGATCGGCACGAGCGGTTTTTCCGGCAGGTCGAGCAAGTGGGTGAAGCCAAGGCTCGAAGGCGTTATTGGCGCGATATGCTGGCGTACGTGCGACCGACTTTTATCCGGCGAAAACCTTCCGGTCCGGCGTACCGGGACTATCCTCAACCAACAACTACGGACATGCTACAGAACTACTTTAAAATTGCTTTTCGGAACCTGGCTAAAAACCGGGTGTATTCGTTCATCAACATTTTCGGGCTGGCGTCGGGCATGGCCGTGGCCATGCTGATCGGCCTGTGGATTTACGGAGAGCTGTCATTCAATACGGGCCATAAAAATTACGACCGCATTGCGAAAGTGATGCAGAATCAGACCTTTAACGGGAAAGTCGAAACCTGGGGCAGTCAGGCGATGCAGTTGGCCCCCGAACTGCGAACCAGCTACGGCAGTTATTTTAAGCATGTGGTGACGGCCGGTTTTCCGGGCGACTACCGGCTAGCGGTTGGCGACAGGAAAATCACCCAAACCGGTAATTACATGGAACCCGGCATTACCGACATGCTGGCACTGACCATGCGGAAAGGAACCCGCTCCGGCTTGCAGGACCCGAACTCCATTTTGCTGTCGGCTTCAGCCGCCGAAGCGCTTTTCGGAACAACCGATCCACTCCACAAGACCGTCAGGATTAGCAACAAGTACAACGTCAAAGTAACGGGCGTTTACGAAGACATTCCGGATAATTCGTCGTTTGGCAACCTGGCGTTTATTGCCCCGTTCGACTTGCAGAAGCGCGATTTGCCCGAATGGGTAAGCTGGGGCAATAGCTGGTTTCAGACGTTTGTTCAGATCGCGGATAAAACCGATATGAACGCGGTTTCCGGGAAGATTAAACTGGCCAAATGGAACCGGGTAAAAGGGGACGACGACCGGCGGTTTAAGCCGGAACTTTTTCTGTTGCCGATGCCGCGCTGGCATTTGTATTCCGACTTCAAAAACGGCGTCAACGTCGGTGGCCAAATTCAGATCGTCTGGCTGTTTGGCATCATCGGGCTGTTTGTGTTACTGCTGGCCTGCATCAACTTCATGAACCTCAGTACTGCCCGCTCCGAAAAACGCGCCAAAGAAGTCGGCATCCGGAAGGCGATTGGCTCGGTCCGGCAGCAGTTGATCGCCCAGTTTTTCAGCGAATCGTTGCTGGTCGTGTTCCTGGCGTTCGTGATTGCCCTGGTGCTGGCGCAGCTAAGTTTGCCGTTGTTTAACGAGGTCACCGGCAAAGAAATCAGCCTTCTGGGCGCGAACAGCCCGGCCGCCCGGCCCTGGTTCTGGCTGGCAAGCCTGGGGTTCTGTCTGTTTACCAGCCTCGTCGCGGGCAGTTATCCGGCGTTTTATCTGTCGGCGTTTCAGCCCGTGAAAGTCCTGAAAGGCACCTTCCGGGTTGGGCGGTTTGCGGCCATTCCCCGGCAGACGCTGGTGGTCGTTCAGTTTACGGTTTCGGTCACGCTGATCATCGGCACCATTGTCGTGTTCCGGCAGATTCAATTTGCCAAAAACCGCCCCATCGGCTACAGCCGGGCCAACCTGGTTACGGTTCCGATCCGGAACGACGCGCTGATTACCCATTTCCCAACCGTTCGCGATGAGCTACGCAACACCGGATTGGTGGAGGAAGTAGCTGCCACCGATGTCCCCATCACGGCGACGGGCGTTACCAATAGCGGGTTTCACTGGAAAGGCAAAGCGCCCGACATGGCCGATGAATTCGTCACCATGCGGGTAACGCACGAATTCGGGAAAATGATTGACTGGCAACTCAAAGAAGGCCGGGATTTTTCCAAAGCGTTCACGACCGACTCGACCGGTTTTATCTTAAACGAAGCGGCTGTTGCGTACATGGGCCTGAGAAATCCGGTGGGCGAAACCATCAAGTGGGGCGACGATTCCTACAAAGTTATCGGCGTGGTCAAAGATCTTATCACGCAGTCGCCGTATAATCCCGTGAAGCAGACCATTTTTGTCCTCAACTACAAGCGGGTTTCGCTGCTGACGCTGAAAATAAATCCGGCCGCCAATGCCCACGATGCGCTGGATAAAATCGAGTCGGTGTATAAGAAATACGATGCCGACAATCCGTTCACCTACCGATTTGTCGATCAGGAATATGCGAAAAAATTCGGTGACGAAGAACGGGTAGGCAAGCTGGCTTTCTTCTTTGCCATTCTGGCCATTTTCATCAGTTGCCTGGGGCTGTTCGGGCTGGCCTCGTTCGTGGCCGAGCAGCGCACCAAGGAAATCGGCGTGCGCAAAGTGCTGGGCGCGTCGGTGCTCAACCTGTGGGGATTGCTCTCTAAAGAATTCGTAGTGCTGGTCGTTATCGCCTTCGGGATTGCCACGCCCATTGCCTGGTATTTTCTGACCAACTGGCTCCAGAAATACGACTACCGCACCGACATTTCGTGGTGGATTTTTGCTGCGTCGGGTGCCGGAGCCTTGCTGATCACGTTGCTGACGGTCAGTTTTCAAAGCATCAAAGCCGCGCTGATGAATCCGGTGACCTCACTGCGCTCGGAATAGACTAGCTTAGGGCATGGGGCAGAGGGCCTTTTGCTTCCCACCCTATGCCCTCTGCCCCAAACCCTTACCCCTATGCAAGAGATGACCCCGCCCCGCATTCCCGACCGCATCCTCACCTGGCTGGTGGCTCCGCACCTGCGCGAAGAGGTGCTGGGCGACCGGCACGAACGGTTTTTCCGGCAGGTCGAGCAGGTGGGCGAGGCCCGGGCCCGACGTCGGTATTGGCGCGATATGCTGGCCTACCTGCGACCGACTTTTATCCGACGAAAACCTTCTGAATTTCCTCAACCAACAAATACGGACATGCTTCAAAACTATTTCAAAGTCGCTTTCCGAAACCTGGTCAAAAACCGGGTGTATTCGTTCATCAACATCTTTGGGCTGGCGTCGGGCATGTCCGTCGCGATGCTGATTGGCCTGTGGGTGTACGACGAACTGTCGTATGACAAACACAACAAAAATTACGACCGCATTGGCATGCTCTGGCAGTTTGTGTCGTTCGAGCCCGAAAAATCGTCGTACGATGTCCTGCCGATTCCGCTGGCGGCCGAACTGCGGAACAAATACCCGGATTTCGAGTCGGTCAGCTTATCGGTTTTCCGGAAAGCGATTCTGGGGTCGGGCGACCAGACATTTGCCCGAACCGGCAACTACGTCGAACCGGATTTTGCCGACATTTTCACCATCAACCTGCTGGCGGGCAGCCGGTTTGGCGCAGACGATATCAATGCGATTCTGCTTTCCAAATCCGTCGCTGACGCCATTTTTGGGTCGGCCGATCCAATCAATAAACTGCTGAAGCTGGATAACAAGCAGTCAGCCAGGGTCGTCGGTGTTTACGAAGATTTTCCGAGCAACAGTGCGTTCAGGGATGTCCTTTTTCTGGCCCCCTGGAAGTTGTTTTCGGCTATCGATGACGGGGCTAAACGGGATCGGAACGAGTGGGATTCCAATTCGTACCAGGTGTATGTCCAGCTCAAACCGGGGGCAGATTTCGGTGCGGTTTCGGCCAAAATCAAGGACATTCGGATGAAACGCGACAACCCTCCGCGTTACAAACCCGAGTTTTTTCTGCACCCGATGAGCAAGTGGCATTTGTACCGGGATTTTAAAGATGGCGTCAACACTGGTGGTATCATCATTTATGTATGGTTATTTGGCGCTATTGGCATCATTGTGCTGCTACTGGCCTGCATCAATTTCATGAACCTGAGCACGGCGCGTTCCGAAAAACGGGCGAAGGAAGTCGGCATTCGGAAAGCCATTGGGTCCGTTCGGGGCCAGTTGATTTACCAGTTTTTTAGCGAATCGCTGCTGATGGCGCTACTGGCGTTTGGGCTGGCGTTTGTGTTCGTGCAACTGGCGTTGCCGTTTTTCAATCAGGTGTCCGAGAAAAAACTGGCCATATTGTGGGCCAATCCCTGGTTCTGGCTGGCCGGACTCGGTTTTAGTCTGTTTACCGGACTGATCGCAGGCAGTTATCCGGCCTTGTATCTGTCGTCGTTTCAACCCGTCAAAGTGCTGAAGGGGACGCTCCGGGCCAACCGGTTTGCCACGATTCCGCGCAAAGTGCTGGTTGCCTTTCAGTTCACGGTTTCGGTTACGCTGATGATTGGCACCATCATTGTATTTCGGCAGATCGAGCACGCGAAAAACCGCTCGGTGGGCTACAATCGCTCCGGGCTGATTGAAATCAGCATGAATACGCCCGAGCTGTACGGTCGCTACAGAACCCTGCGCGACGATTTACGGGCGACCGGCGCGGTCGAAGAGATGTCCGAGTCGTCGGGGTCCGTAACGGTGCAATACGGCGGAACGACGGATTTTACCTGGAAAGGCAAGGAGCCGAACACGTCCCCGCTGGTGATGTCGAATTTTGTCACGCACGACTACGGAAAAACCGTCGGCTGGCAGTTGAAGGAGGGCCGCGATTTCTCCCGCGAATTTTCGACCGATTCGTCGGCCATCATTCTGAATGAAGCAGCCGTGAAACTGATGGGCTTTCAAAAACCGATCGGCGAAACCGTCCGGCGGAGCGGGCGCGATTATACCGTCGTCGGGGTCATTCGGGACATGATCAAGGAAGATCCGTTCAAACCAGTCAACCCCTCGTTTTTTGCGCTGAGCTACCGGGATGTGAATGTGATCAATATCAAATTGTCTCCACAAGTTCCTGTCAGCGACGCGTTGAGCAAAGTAGAACAAGTGTTTCGGACGTACAGTCCGGCGGCCCCGTTCGATTACAAATTTGTGGACGAAGAATACGCCCAGAAGTTTGGTGCCGAAGAACGGATCGGTAAGATCGCGGGCGTATTTGCCAGCCTGGCGGTGTTGATCAGTTGCCTGGGTTTGTTCGGTCTGGCGTCGTTCATGGCCGAGCAGCGCACGAAGGAGATTGGCATCCGGAAAGTGCTGGGTGCATCGGTTTTTACCATCTGGGGGCTGCTCTCCAGGGAGTTTGTGGTGTTGCTGGCGATTGCCTTCTGCCTGGGTGCCCCGCTGGCGTATTACGTGCTGTCGGACTGGCTGCAAAATTACCAATACCGCACGGAGCTTTCCTGGTGGATCTTTGCCGCAGCCGGTGTTGGCGCGCTGGTGATCACGCTGCTGACAGTCAGTTTCCAGAGCATCAAAGCCGCGCTGATGAATCCGGTGAAAAGTCTGCGGAGTGAGTGAAGGGCATTGGGCATGGGACAGAGGGTTACCCTACGCCCTCTGCCCCATGCCTCCTTCCATAATTTCAATCGCTTCCACATTGCCCTGCTGAACGGCCAGATCGATGGCGGTCAGGCCCCGGCTTTCGCGTAGGTGGGCGTTGGCACCGTGCTCCATCACCAGCCTGACGAGTTGGTTCCGGCCGAATAGCGTGGCAAACATCAAAGCCGTTCCCCCGTTGCCGTGCTGCTGGTTGATGTCGGCACCGTGGGCAATGAGCAGTTCGGCAATGGGCGCATACCCCTTGAAACAGACGCCCATCAGCGCCGTGTTGCCGCCCGCATCGCTGGCGTTCACATTCGCACCGGCTTCGAGCAGCACCCGAACGGCCTCCAACTGTTCGTTGTAAGCTGCCAGGATGAGCGGAGTATACCCCCGCGCATCCTGGCTGTCGAGGTCTGCGCCCTCGGCAATCAGCTCGTGCAGCAGCGGCAGGTCGCCGGTTCGGGCGGCCTGAAAAAGGGCGTTAGCCTGGCTTTCCATCCTGACGATCAATACGGTTTTGATTCGGTTGACGCCTGTTCGGCTTGCTGGACGGCCTGCGCTTCCATTCCGGTTTGGGAGTGACCGTTGGAACCAACTGCGGCTTTCAAACCCTCGGCCACCCGCCGACCGTAATCCTCATCGCACTGCGTAAACAGCTCGATCATCCGGTCCTGGATGTGCTTTTCAGCCGCCGACAGCGCGCCAACTAGGTTGGAAATCAGCTCGTCGCGTTCCCAGTCTTCAAAATTTCGGTACGTTTCTCCGGCCTGTTTGAAGTCGTTTTGCCGACTGATTTTCTCCCGAACCAGCTTGGCCTGGTAATAGGGTGTATAATCTTTTCCGGGTTTGGGTGCTTCTTTCAGGCCCCCCAGGCTCGACGGTTCGTAATTGACGTGCGGATTGGTGCCCGGCGCAATGTCCTGATGGTAAGCCATTTGCCCATCCCGCTGGTTCGTCGCTGCGTGTTTGCGGGGCGAGTTGATCGGTAATTGCAGGTAGTTCGTCCCGACCCGGTACCGCTGCGTATCCGAATACGAGAACGTGCGGCCCTGCAACATTTTATCGTCCGAAAAATCGAGTCCGTCGACCAGCACCCCGGTTCCGAACGCCGACTGTTCGACCTCCGCAAAGTAGTTGACCGGATTCCGGTTCAGGGTCATTTTTCCAATCGGGTGCCACGGAAATTGCTCTTTGGGCCAGAGTTTGGTATCATCCAGCGGGTCAAAATCGAGTTCCGGGTGTTCGTCGTCGCTCATGATCTGGACGCAGAGCTCCCATTCCGGAAACTCCCCGCGCTCGATGGCTTCGTACAAATCCTGGGTCGCGTGGTTGAAATTTTTGGCCTGAATTTCTTCGGCCTGCTGCTGCGTCAGGTTTTTGATGCCCTGTAACGGTTCCCAATGATATTTCACCAAAACGGCCTCGCCCTCACTATTGACCCATTTGTAGGTGTTCACGCCCGACCCCTGCATGTGCCGGTAGTTGGCCGGAATGCCCCAGGGCGAAAACAAAAAAGTGATCATGTGCAGGGCCTCGGGCGTATGACTGATAAAGTCAAACTGCCGGTTCGGGTCCTGCCGGTTCGTGACCGGGTCGGGCTTGAAGGCGTGGATAAAGTCGGGAAATTTCAGGGCATCCCGGATGAAAAAGATTTTCAGGTTGTTGCCGACCAAATCCCAGTTGCCATCTTCGGTGTACATCTTGACGGCAAAACCGCGCGGATCGCGCAGGGTCTCGGGCGAGTGGCCGCCGTGAATCACCGTCGAAAACCGGACAAACAGGGGCGTCGTTTTTCCTTTTTCCTGAAACACCTTGGCGCGGGTATATTTCGAAATCGGCTCGTCGCCCAACGTGCCGTAGGCTTCAAAAATGCCGTGGGCACCGGCCCCGCGCGCGTGGACAACCCGTTCGGGCACGCGCTCCCGGTCGAAGTGCGACATTTTTTCCAGCAACTGGTAGTTTTCCAGCGTGGCCGGTCCCCGGTTTCCCACCGTGCGGGTGTTCTGGTTGTCGTAAACGGGGTGGCCCTGTCGGGTGGTCAGGATGGTGGTGCCGCCCCCCGCCGATTCCTGCTCCGGTAACTTATTGTTTTCGGAGGTGTTGTGGTTGTTGTCCGTTGGCTCGATCATGGCAGTTCTGTTTTCGAAAGCAACAACCCACCCCGGTGTTGGTTTAAAAACCGCCCTTCTTTGTTATACCCCGGCCCACGGCGTCTGCTTATTCCGAAGATATTTCTTTCCGGTCAATGAATGACAGAGGGAGGACACCCTCTGCTCCTAACCCCATGCCCTCTGCTACATCATCTTAATTCCCGCTTCCTTAAACCGCCGGTAGATGTTGAGCAGCACCTCGCTCCGAAACTGGTCTTCCTTGTTGATCGAGTTGATCCAGACGCGCGCTTTCAGTTCAATGGCGTCGGTCGTAATGGTGGAGACGAAAATTTCGGGCGGCTGGCGCTTGACGGTGTTCGGATGTTTGGTAATTTCTTCTTTAAGGAGCTTCTTCAACTCGCTCAGTTCATGCTCGGTATCGGCCTTGATGGTCAGTTCAATGCGTTTGGCTTTGTGGTTGATCGTCCAGTTGATGACCTGCCCGGAAAGCAAATCGCCGTTCGGGATGATCACTTCGGACCCTTCGGTGGTGAGCAGGCGGCTTGACCGGATGCCGATGTTTTTGACGCGTCCTTTTTTGTTGGCAATCTCGATGAAATCGCCGATCTGGAACGGTTTGTCGAAGATGAGAATGATGCCCGAAACCAGGTTGTTGACGATGGTTTGCAGCCCCAGGCCGATCCCGACGCCCAGCGCCCCGACAATGACTGTGACTTTATCCAGCCCAATGCCGGACGCGACAATGGCGAACAGAAAACCGCCGATGAGCATGAACAGCCGGATGATGACCAGCCGGGAGTCGACCGTGTTGATGGTGCCCGTGATCTCGTCGTCGGTTTCGCCGAAGAAATACCCGATGTATTTCCGCAGCGCATTCGATAGGTACAGGACAATGAAAAACAAAACGATGTTGCCCCAGGTAAATTTGGTGCTGCCGAAGGTTCGTTCGGTGGTCAGAAACTGTTCGGCGACGCTGTAAACCGTGTTGTAGACGTACAGGTTGTTGGTGAAGATAATCAGCCAGGCGATGACGGCCACAAAACTCAGCAACCGGTGCAAGCCTGCTTCCAGTTTCGGATAATTGAACCGCGAGGCAACGCCCTTCGTCAATTTCCCGCTAACGACCTGAAGCGCAAAGGCTTCCTTGATGATCTGCACCATCGTAAACAGGCCAACGGCCTGCGTCAAACCATAAATCGACGCTGTGGAGCAAATTTTGGCCAGACTCATCCGGCCGAAGATATTGCAGATAATCGCCAGGACATTTAGAACGATGTAGACAATGGAAACCTGTTTGATGAAACCAGTGAGGGCCAGTACTTTCCGGATTCGGAACAGGAAAAGGAAACCGAAAAGAACCGAGACACCGTTCAAAAGAAGTAACCAGAGCCGGAACCAGATGCCGGGGTCGATGATCGACGAGCGGGTGATGACCACCAGGATGTACAGCGTGACAATTGCCAGCCAGTAGACAAATAACTGTCGGGGCCAGCTTCGGTAGAAAAGGCCGGTCAGCGCCAGCAGTAGGATAAACTGCGTCAATTCGACGTACACCGCCGGAGGGCGCAGGTCAAAAAACGGCGCAAAATTGAAGACCACCACCAGCACCGAGAAAACCGGGATGGAGTGCAGGTAGCGGAGTTTGAGATCGTTCCGGACGGTTTCGCGCTGGCCGTGCCGGTCGATGATAAAGAAGCTCTGATACACCCACGCAAAGAAAGCCGCGCCGATCAGGAGCATGTACAGCCAGTTGCCGGAACTGCGGTTGAGGTAATACGCGAGCATGTCGCGCTGCCCTTCATAAGAGCGGCCGACGAGGTTGTTCAGATGGTCGTCGGCCCCGGTTTTGGGCGGAATGGCCCAGATGAAGTCACTTTCCTTCCCGGCTATTTTGACGTTAAACTCCCGGATGCGCTCGTTGACGATATTGGTCAATTCGGCCGTGGCAAAAAAACCGTCCGAAACCGTAGCCTGCAATTTGTTGATGCGGGTCAGGTTCTGGTTGGTCGCTTTACTGGCCGCAATCCATTGTTGCCGCAAATCCTTGAGCGCACCAAAATAGAGCTTTCGGTAACTACTGTCGGCGGGCAGCACGAGCGTCGAGTCGCGGGCCAGGGAGATCAGTTGGCCGTTCATGGCCGACAACTCTTTTTCGTAACCCGAAAGCGTTTCCCGCCAGGCTTTCAGTTGCGTCTGCAGGTCGTTGAGCAGCACCTGAAACATGAGCATGTTCTTCATGTCATGCACTTTTTCATACAGCAGCAGGTTGGTCCGGATGGTTTTGAGGTACGATTGTACTTCCGGGAGCCGGTCTTCCAGTTGCCAGGTGCTGAATCCCCGGCGGTTGCGGTTCCCGATTTCGTTCAACACCGTATGGCCTTTTTCCATCCGGGCAATGACGCTGTCGACCGGAATACCGGGCTGCGGAATGATGGGCAGGCTGTCGCCCTCGGCGTTGTTCTGGGCGAAAAGCGGAGCGCTTACGAGAAAAAAAATCCAAAGTAAGCTATTGAAAACCAGGCTAGATTTCACCCCCAACCCCCTAAAGGGGGCTTTAAACAGAAGTCCAAAGCCCCCTTTAGGGGGTTGGGGGTAATTCTCAACAAGAGAGTATACCACTTTTGGATACTTTCTGAAAACCAGTCGGTTTTTTACAAAGAGGAAAAAAGTGATACGGTTTTTGGTTACAATCATCAGGCAATCTTCGTTTCAACGTCTCGCTGTTCATGGGTTCTGTTCGTTATCTTTAAATACTGCTGAGCGGCTGAATTGTTATAAGTTTGCTGGGAAGTCGCTGCTTTCCCAACCCTTTCGGGAACGGTTTTTCGAACAGATTCGGCTGTCCGTAAACCGGACAGGAGCTGTCCAGTATCGGACAGGATGATTGGATCGCTTCCGGCAAAACCGTATGTAAGCCACCTTGAGGCTGGATTGGCCGGCCTGGCATCGCATTTGTGCGACTCAGGTTGTGCACGTCAACGGAAATTCGTTTTTTCCTCTTTCCGACTATCGTTATGATCCGGAACTACCTCACGGTTGCCTGGCGAAACCTGATTAGCAACAAAGCGTTTACCATCATCAACATCCTGGGGCTGGCCCTGGGAATGGCCGCCAGCCTGCTCATTTTCCTCTGGATTCGGGACGAACTGAGCATCGGGACGCAGTACAAAAACGGTGCGCACCTCTACCGCATTATGGAGCGGGAATATACCGATGGCAAAGTGGTGGCCGATGACGACACACCCGGTTTGTTGGCCGATGAACTCAAAAAACAGTTCCCGGAAGTGGTTCATGCCGCCGGTTTTTCGTGGCAGGAAGGGCATGTGCTATCCGTTGGTACGAAGGTAATGCGCCATACCGGCGGTTTTGCCGGGGCCGACTGGTTCAGCATCTACAGCATTCCGCTGCTGGCCGGAGCGCCCGCAACGGCCCTCGACGCTCCCAATAGCCTGGCAATCTCGCGAAAACTGGCCGGACTCTATTTCGGGAGTCCGCAAAAAGCCCTGGGGCAACCGATCCGGTTTGACAACCAGACGGATTATCAGGTGACGGCGGTTTTTGAAAACCTGCCCGCTACCTCGCCTGACCACTACGATTTTCTGCTAAGCTGGCCGGCTTTTCTGGCGCGGGAACCCTGGCTGAAAGAGTGGACCAACGGCGGACCGGCTACCCGAATCCAACTCCGTCCCGACGCTGACGTGGCCCAAGTTGATGCCAAACTGAAATGGTTTCTGAAAGGACGGAATACCGACTTTGGCCCTACGTTTTACATCAACCTGTTTCTCCACGCCGAAAAGGATGCCTACCTGTATTCCAATTTCAAAGAGGGCTACCTCGACGGGGGGCGGATCGAATACGTGCAGTTACTGGGCATCGTCGCGGTTTTTCTGCTGTTGATTGCGAGCGTTAACTTTATGAATCTGGCGACGGCCCGGTCGGTCAAACGGGCGAAGGAGGTGGGCGTTCGGAAAGTGGTCGGGGCCGAACGGTCCACGTTAATCGGGCAATTTATGGGAGAAGCCCTGCTGCTGACCACGCTAGCTCTTGGGCTGGCGCTGGGTCTGGTAAGCGCCGTCTTGCCCCTTTTCAACCAGTTAACCGGCAAGCAGCTTAGCATGCCGGTGACCGAACCCGGTTTTGGGCTTACACTGCTGGGCCTGTGGCTGGCGATGGGTTTTCTGGCCGGAAGCTACCCGGCGCTGTTTCTGTCGGCGCTTAACCCCGTGCGCGTCCTGAAAGGAACACTGCGGTTTGGGGCCGGGGCGCAGTTGTTCCGGC
This sequence comes from Larkinella sp. VNQ87, assembly GCF_049445795.1. Classification (NCBI taxonomy): domain Bacteria; kingdom Pseudomonadati; phylum Bacteroidota; class Cytophagia; order Cytophagales; family Spirosomataceae; genus Larkinella; species Larkinella sp. VNQ87. Next base: position 382,675 of record NZ_JBMSDT010000007.1, on the reverse strand, counting down.
GGGGCCTGGTGGTGTTTCAATTTATGCTGTCGATGCTGCTGATGGTGGGTACGGTGGTCATTTATCAACAACTGAACTACATTCAAACTAAAAATCTGGGTTATAACCGCGAAAACCTAATCACCATTCCGAGCGAAGGGGCTATCGCTGAAAAGTTTGCCTTATTTAAACAGGAGTTACAGCAAAAACCGGGTATTCAGGCCGTTTCCAACATGCAAACCACTCCATTGTCTAACGGAAATACCACGGAAAGCGTCTCCTGGCCCGGAAAAGACCCCAATGCGGCCATTTCGTTCAACAACACCGCCGTCGGGTACGATTTTGCCCGGGTGATGAACGTGAAATTTCGGCAGGGGCGGGATTTCTCGCCCGAGTTCGGAACCGATTCAGCTAATTACCTCATCAACGAAGCCGCAGCCAAACGCATTGGCTACCAGAACCCCGTTGGCAAACCGCTTACCTTCTGGAGCAAACCCGGAAAAATCATCGGACTACTCGAAGATTTTCACTTCAATTCGCTCCATGAACCCATCCGACCGCTGATCGTCCGGCTGGCGGATCACCATTATGGTAACATCCTGATTCGGACGCAACCCGGCCAAACCGAGGAGGCTTTGACCAGCATCAAAACGCTTTGCCGGAAACTGAATCCGAATTTTCCGTTTACCTACTCATTCGTGGACGCCGAATACCAGAAGCTGTACAGAAGCGAAACCGTCGTCGGGAAACTGGCTACCCTCTTTGCCGGATTAGCCATTTTCATCGCCTGTCTGGGGCTGTTTGGCCTGGCGGCTTTCATGGCCGAACAGCGCACGAAGGAAATTGGCGTCCGGAAGGTACTGGGCGCGTCGGTGGGCAATGTGGTCGCGTTGCTCTCAACCGATTTCCTGAAACTGGTTGTCATTGCCATCATCATTGCCTCGCCGGTGGCCTGGTACGTCATGCATGAGTGGCTTCAGGGTTTCGCCTACAAAATCGACATTGGCTGGTGGGTTTTCGCACTGGCGGGCTTTCTCTCCGTCGGCATTGCACTGCTGACCGTTAGTTTCCAGAGCATTCGGGCCGCTTTGACAAATCCGGTGAAAAGCCTGCGAAGCGAGTGAAGAATAACAAGTGACAATATCGAATAATGAATACTGAATAACGAATATCGAAAAGAGGGGAGCCACTTCGACATTCGTTATTCAACATTCGATATTTCCTTTAGGTCCACCGCTCCAGCCCCAGCAGCTTTTTGCCCAGTTCGCTTAGTTCGGCGGTGGGGTAGTGGGTTTGCTCCCAGCCGCGCGGGTCGCCGGGGAAAGCGTAGCCCTCGGGCGCTTTGCGGTCGCGCCAGGAGGTGATGCGCCACTGCCGCAGGGCTTCGTTCTCTTCCTGAGCGGGCATCATCGAAATGTACTGAGCAATCCGAACTTTATCTTTCGACAGATTCGGCCGAATGCCGTGGGGCTGGGTGCTGTTGAAAATCAGCAGGTCGCCAGCCTCCAGTTTCACTTTCGTTAGCTCGAAACCGGTCGTGTCGGGTTTGAAATGGTCACGGTCGGCGGGTTGGGTCAGCTTCCAGGTGTCATAGGTTCGGTATAGCTCCGGGATGCACTGAAAACCGCCCATGTTTTCGTCGGTCTGGTCGGCCAGTGCCAATACACCCTGCACGTTCTGCGGCCGGGTTTCGGGGTCGTAATCCCAGTGAATAAACCCTTTAAACTCAAAACCGGGTCGGGCGGGCAGGTTCAGGTTGGCCCGATCGATGGTTACCCAGAGCTTTTCGGTACCCCAGATGTCGACGAACGCATCGTACACTCGCTGCGTTTGCCGGTTATTCCACAAATATTGATGATTGTAGACTTCCACCATGCCGCTGTTGGTCAACTCCTTCATCTTCATTTCGGCGCGGGGCGGTGCGTACCAGGTTTCCGGATCGTTCGGGTCTTTTTCCTCAAATTCCCAGAGAAAGTGCGCCAGTCGCTCGGCCTGTTCTTTCGGGACGGCCTTTTTGACGACGATGTAGCCGTTTTCGACCCAAAACCGCCAGTCGTCTTCCGACAGCACCCGCAGCGGCTGGCCGTTCGAGCGGTCGTTGAGTTTGATTGGGCTGCTGATGGCCGTCGAGGGGTTGCCCGGAATGTCGGTATGCGCGTTGTCCGGAAGTAAGGTTAGTGTCATCGTTTCCATAAAATAGCATCGGTTTAAGATTGAATAGGACAAAGGTAGTTTGGTTTAGTAGCCGGTTGCTACACGCCGAATCGCTGGTTTTTGAACTCTATTGATCTTTTTTGTGAACTAGAAACCGGTTTTTGTATAGTTTTATACAAATGTCTTTGCCCATGAAAGCGTATCTGGAAGAAATCCGGACTGATACCGACAGCTCATTTCGGCTGCTGCTGACGCCCCACCTGAACGATTTTTTCCTCTGGCATTTCCACCCCGAATACGAGCTGGTGTTCATTGAGGGGGCCGATGGGCCGCGTCACGTCGGCGATCATCTGTCCCGCTACGAGGGCAGCGATCTGGTGTTCATTGGGTCGTACATTCCACATTTAAACTTCGACTACGGCGTGCGAACCGACTACCGCAAGGTGGTGATTCAGCTACGGGAAGATTTTTTGCAGGCCGATTTGCAGAAAATGCCGGAACTGGCCGCGATTGCGCGTCTGTTTGAGCAATCGCGTCGAGGCATCGCGTTTCACGGCCGAACGAAGCAGGTCGTGGGCCGACGGCTGATGCGGTTTCACCAGTTGTCGCATTTTCGGCAATGGATCGAACTGCTCGAAATCTTCCAACTCCTGGCGACGTCGTCGGAATATACCCTGCTCAACAGCCGCCCGGTCGATTCGCCATTCAACGCCCGGGAGCAGCAGCGGTTGCAGCGGGTGTACCGGTTTATCGAGGAAAACTACGCCCGAAAAATCGAGATGGCCGAACTGGCCGATCTGACGAATTTGACGGTGGCGGCTTTTTGCCGGTATTTCAAAAAGATGACCCGCACGACCTTCACCGAGTTTGTCAACCAGCACCGGGTGCGCGAAGCCAAACGGCTGTTGCTGGCCGACCAGTCGGTGACGGAAGCCTGTTTTGCCAGCGGTTTCGAGAGTCTGTCGTACTTCAACCGGATTTTCAAGCGGCTAACCGGTCAGAATCCGATGGCGTTTAAGAAAGTTGGATAGGAACGCGGATTGAAAACCGGCCTGATCCTTCCCTTTTCTCCCAAAACTTCACCAATTTTAACCTCTGAAGGCCTTTACACTTCCTAACCCATTCACGTAAAGGCTTCTGACTGTGCATGAAAACAAGAAACGCGCTGGCCGCGCTGGTTGGCCTGTTGGCTGGCTTTTGGCTTCTCCCCGACGACCGGGTTCTGGCGCAAAAACCGCCCCAGACTGTCGCCGATTCTCCCAACGCCCCCTTTGAACTCCGCAATGGCGACCGGGTGGTTTTTCTCGGCAACTCGCTGTTTGAGAACGACTTTCAGTACAATTACCTGGAGTATGCCCTGACAACCCGCTGGGCCGACCGCGACGTGACGTTCCGGAACCTGGGCTGGTCGGGCGACAACGTGTTTGGCGAAGCCCGGAGTACGTTTACCAACCCGCCCACGCCCTACCAACACCTCATGAACCAGATCACCCAGGCAAAACCGACGGTGGTTTTTCTGGCCTATGGCGGGGTAGAAGCCGAGTGGGGCGAAGCGGGCCTGCCCCGGTTTCGGGAAGGCTTAACGAAACTGCTTGACACGCTCGATCGGCTGGGTGCCCGGTCGGTTTTGCTGTCGCCGATTCCGATGCTGGCCGGGGATTCGGCGCAGCACATCGCCAAACGCAACGCCATGCTGGAAGTCTATGCCTCGGTCCTCGCGGAAACGGCTTCGGCGCGGGGCAAGCGGTACATCGACCTGTTCAAACCGGTTGCGGAACTGGGCAAAAAAGTAACCATTACTGAAAATGGTATTCACCTGAACGAAACCGGGTATTACGAACTGGCGAAACTGCTGGAGCAAAGTCTCGGACTGACTCCATCGGGCGAAACCGCACAGATTACGATCACGAAAAACGGGGCTGAAGCGTCGGCTCCCGTGAAAATGCAAACCACCGGCCCGGAAAACCCGGTTTTGAGGTTTACGATGGACGAGCCTTATCTGCCGTTGCCCCCGCCCGCGTCGAACCCGGAAGTCGCTGAGGGCGTTCGGACGCTGAAAATAAGCGGTTTAAAGAAAGGCTTTTACACGCTCACGGCCGACGACGCGACGGTGGTGATGGCTTCGGCGCAGCAGTGGGCCGAGGGTGTGCCGATCCGGCAAGGCCCCGTGTTCGAGCAGGCCCGGCACCTGCGCTACCTCATGCTCAAGAAGAACGAACTGTTCTTTTTCCAATACCGCCCTCTCAACCAGACGTACATCCTCGGTTTTCGCTCCTACGAACAGGGGCGGCACGTCAAAGGGCTGGAGGAGCAAAACATTCTCATCAAATGGCTGGAAGGGCAGATTGCGCTGTCCTGCAAACCCAAAACCAGCGTGTACCAACTTATTCCGCTGAAGTAGCATGAACGTCCTGACCCTACGCCAACTCCTGTCCCGTTTCCGCCAGCTTCTGCTGATTCCGGCGGTGCTGTTGATTACGTCGTCGATCAATCCCGACGACCGGAAGGACAATCCGAACCCGGACGTGCAGCGCGAACTCGAATCGTTCAAGGTTGCCGACGGTTTTGAAGTTACCCTGTTTGCCGCCGAACCGCTGGTGGCGAAACCGATCCAGATGAACTGGGACGCCGACGGTCGTCTGTGGGTCGTGAGCAGCACGGCCTATCCGCACCTGAAAACCGGCGAGGAAGCCAACGACAAGGTGTTTGTGCTTGAAGACACCGACGGCGACGGCAAGGCCGACAAATCGACCCTCTTTGCCGAAGGGCTAATCACGCCCACGGGTATTCTGCCGGGCGACGGCGGGGTGTACGTCGCTAACTCGACCGAACTGCTGCACTTTGCCGATACCGACGGCGATGGCAAAGCCGACAAGCGACGCCGGATTCTGAACGGGTTTGGAACCGGCGACACTCACCACCTGATTCATACCTTCCGCTGGGGACCGGAAGGGCGGTTTTACTTCAACCAGTCGATTTACATTTACAGCCACGTCGAAACCCCGAAGGGCATCCGGCGGCTGGAAGGGGGCGGTGTCTGGCAATTGAACCCGAAAGACCTCGATCTGGACATCTACGCCCGGGGGCTGATCAATCCCTGGGGGCTTCAGTTCGACCGCTGGGGCCAGTCGTTCCTGACCGACGGTGCGGGGGGCGAAGGCATCAATTACGCGTTTCCGGGGGCTACTTTCGTGACGGCACCGGGCGCGGCCCGCATCCTGCGCGGACTGAATCCGGGACAGCCCAAACACAGCGGCCTGGATGTGGTTTCGGGGCGACACCTGCCCGAAGACTGGCAGGGTAGTCTGATTACCAACGATTTTCGGGCTAACCGCATCAACCGGTTTACGCTGGAAGAACAAGGCAGCGGCTACGCGTCGAAGCAGGTAGAGGATTTGCTGTGGACAGACAACGTCGCGTTTCGGCCGGTAGATATTTCGGTGGGGCCGGATGGAGCCATTTACGTGGCCGATTGGTACAACCCGATCATTCAGCACGGCGAAGTGGATTTTCACGATCCGCGCCGGGACCAGGAACACGGCCGCATCTGGCGGATTGTGGCGAAAAACCGACCACTCGTCAAAAAGCCGCTGTTGACAAAAGCTTCGGTTGATGAACTGCTCGACGCTCTGAAGCAACCCGAAGACTGGACCCGGTTACAGGCCAAGCAGGTGCTCAAGGCCCGGGGCGCGAAAGAGGTGTTGCCGATTCTTCAGAAATGGGTGCAGAAGCTGGACAAAACCCAGGCCGATTACGAACACCACCTGCTCGAAGCCCTCTGGACGTATCAGACGCTGGAAGTCGTGAACGAGCCGCTGTTGCAAACGTTGCTCACGGCGCAAAACCCCCGGGCGCGGGCGGCTGCCTTGCGGGCCTACCAGCTTTGGCACACCAAAATCCCGAACGGAGCAGCCATTCTGACCAAAGCCGTCGCCGACCCGCACCCGCAGGTTCGGCTGGAAGCCGTCATTGCGCTCCGCAAGCTGCCGACCGCCGATGCGGCCCGCACCGCCTTGTCGGTTCTGGAAAAACCGATGGACGAGTTTCTGGATTATGCGCTCTGGCAAACCGTTCGGGAACTGGAGCCGCAGTGGGCCCAGCGCCTGAAAACCGAGCCGAATTTTTTCAGGAATGTCCGGAATACCGCCTACGCGCTCAAATCGGTGAGCACGCCCGAAGCGGTTTCACAACTGGCAACGATGTATCAGGCCGGGCAGGTGCCGGATGAGTATGAAAAGGATGTCCTGGGAACCATCGCCCGGTTTGGCCGACCGGCCGACGCGAGCATTCTGTTCGAGAAAACCGTTCAGGCAAGCGGTTCGAAAAACAACACGGTGGCTCAACTGATGACGCTCGAAGAAGCCGCCCGTCGAAACGTCCGGCCCGAACGCGACCTGAACCGGATTACCGGTTTTGCCGAAAATGAAGACGAAGCCGTGGTAACCAGCGCCATCCGGCTGATGGGCTTGTGGAAACTCAGCGACCAGACCAGCCGACTGGTCGGTCTGGCGCAGAAAGGGGATAAAAATGTCAGGAAAGCCGCCCTCGGTGCGCTGGCCGTGATGGATACCGACCCCGCCCGTCAGGCATTGATGGATCTGACGAGCGCTAAACATCCGGCCGATCTGCGGCTGGCGGCTACGGCCCAACTGGTGTCGGTGAATGCCGCCGAAGCCGCCCGAATCGGGGGCGAGTTGTTGCGAAATCTGCCGCCCCAAACCGATGCCACCGAATTGTTCCAGGCTTTTGTCGTAAACCGGCAGGGTACGCGCGCGCTGGCCGACGAACTAACCACCCGCAAAATCCCGGCCACCGTCGCCAAAGTGGGGCGGCAAACGCTGCAAAACCGGGTGCCATACAACCGCCGGAATAGCGACGAAGTGAAGCTCCTGACGCAGGCGCTCGAAGCGTCGGGTGGCGTGTTGCCACCCGAAAAAATGCCGCAGGAGCTGAACCCGCAGGAAATCAACCGGTTGGCGCAGCTGGTCCGGGAGACGGCCGACCCGGCGAAAGGCGAGCTGGTGTTCCGAAAAACCGCCCTAACCTGCCAGACCTGCCACGCGATTGGTGGGGCCGGAGGGCGCATCGGCCCGGATTTGAGCAGTTTGGGAACCAGTTCGCCGGTCGAAACCATCATCCGTTCCATCCTGTACCCGAACCAGTCGATCAAGGAAGGCTACGAATTGCAGCGGCTGGTGAAAAAAGAGGGCACCGAGCTGATGGGTTATATTGTCAGCAACGGAACGGCTGAAATCGTGCTGCGCGACATTAGCGGACAGGAAGTGTCGGTACCGAAAAGCCAGATCAACGCGCTTGAAAAAGTGCCGGGTTCGCTGATGCCCGCCGGTTTGACGGCCAGCCTGGACAAGCAGGAGTTTATCAATCTGATCGGTTTTCTGTCCAAAATGGGCGAATCCGGCCCGTTTCGGGTGCCGACGGCCCGGTTTGTCCGGCGCTGGAATACGGTTTTTAGCAACAAAGAAGTCGCCAGGAAAATTGCTGCAGAAGGACCGGGGTATGTTGTAAAAGACAATGCGAAAGTATTCTGGCAACCCGCCTACAGCAAGGTTTCCGGCGAGTTTCCGGTCGACGAACTGCCCGTGGTGGAAGCCAGTGCGGGCAAACGGTTTTCGTTCGTCCGGTTCGAGATCGAAGTCGTTAGCAAAGGCAATGTCAACCTGATGCTTGGCAACACGGCGGGAATCACGGCCTGGGTGGGCGCAAAACCGCTCAAACTGACGGCCCAGGGCGCGGTGGCCGAGTTGCCGCAGGGCATTCAAACCGTCACGCTGGCGATCGATCGGGCGGTTTTCAAAGACAGCTCGCTGAGCGTTGAGCTACTCGATGCCGACCAGTTGCCCGCGCAAACCCGGCTGGTGATGGGCCGTTAACACAAAACACCAGACCCGCAAAAACCGGGTCTGGTGTTCAACGTTTCCTCATTCATGAGTCGGGTGCCCGCTGCGGACGCGGGGTAAGTGTTCGTTGAAACCGTTTCAGGCGGAAACCGGTAATCCGGCTTCTTTCCAGGCCTTGATGCCGCCGTCCAGGTGCGCAACGTTTTCGTAGCCCATCTGTTTGAGGGTAGCCACAGCGAGCGCCGACCGGCCGCCCGAAGCACAATGCAAAATCAGGCGTTTTGCGCGGTCGAAGGCTGGCTTGTGGTAAGGCAATGTCGGATCGGCATAGAATTCCAGCATACCGCGCGGAGCATGAACGGCACCGGGAATTGTACCGGTCTGGGCCAGTTCGTCCGGTTCGCGGAGGTCGATGAGGGCCGCTTTTCCTGCATTAAGTTCCCGGCTGACCTGTTCGGGCGTTAGGTTTTCGATGTGCTGCTTGGCTTCTCGTACCAAATCAGTGGCGGATTTTGTTGTCATGAGAAATACGACTAAGAAATGGTGTGAATAGCCTTATTGGTTGATCGTCACGTACCGGTATGACTCGACCGTCGGAAAATCGACTACCTTGACCTGACGAACGACAGTTTGTTGCCCATCGCTGATTTCGATGCGATAAAGACCGGGATCGGATTCTTCAAAATTGAATTTCATGCGGTACGTTTTCGGGGATCTTTTCAGATACGTCCGGTGAAGGATACTGTTTTTAGCATCTTTCAGGGTCACGGTAACCCACTTGGGTTGCCGGATGTCCAACATCAGCAGCAGCTTCTTATTGGCTCCCATGTACATACCGGTCGCAAAAGATTGCGTTTCCGTGGGCGCATCGCCGGATTTACCGGGTTTGGTATCCGTAGCCTGGGTGCTAGACAGAGGCATAAACAGCGCCAGACTCATCAATAAGACTTTGGCAAATAGTGTAATTCGCGTGTTCATTGTTTTTGTTGTTTTGTGTTCAGAAATGGTGTAGACAATCAGTACGTAAAAGCATAAAACCGGTTTTCAAACCGTCGGTTTTGCCCCGAATCAGGGCCACAGGTCCTCCGTAATCTCCTCCCAGGAGATGTCTTGTGGGGTGTCGGTGAAATCGGGCGTGGGCAAGCGGTCAGACCAGCGGAGGAATGCAGCCGCCGGGATGTACGCTAACGTCAGGAATCCGATCACCGTTAAGTAAATCGTGATCAAAGCAATTCGTTTCAAAAGTTAAGTGTGGTTACTTTGTATTGTAGATCAGGTAATTACCTCTGCAAAGGTCTCCTTTTCGCTCCTGCGAAAAACCACCGGAATCGGTGATTTTGGGTCACTGAATTCGGTGATTTTGGCGGAAAACAGGTGCTGGCAGGGACAATGAGAGGAGATGAAACATGCTTATGTGCCGATGAAACTGCTTTACTATGTGCTTTTGCTCGGGCTTGGGCTGAACGTTCCTGGTTGGGTTCAGGCCCAGAGTTATGATACCCCACCGTTTAATTTTGACCGCAGTACCGACCGGGTCTATGTCGATAGTCTGTTGCAGGCGACCCGCCTTCGGCTGAAGGGCCTCGACCGCTACCGACCGACGCCCCGGGTCGATACAGCCCGCATGGAATACCAGCACTTTATGGCGCAGGTGCAATACAGTAGCGTCGTTTACCGCGACAGTTCGTTGCAAACTGCCCAGGAGTTGGTCCGATGGGCCGAGCGCCGGAAAAATGTCAAGTATCAGATCAAGGGTTTGTTGATGCTAGAACGCTGCGAGCGGGTTGCCCGGACGCACTATGCGCAGGCCATTCAACACAATTACCGCTTGTTGTCGCTCATTGAAACCGCCCCGGCCGTGTATGCCATGTATTACTGGCGCGTTTACCGAAATCTGGGTCAGATCAGCATTGCGCTGGGCGAGTACGACGAAGCTGCCGGTTATTTGCAGAAAAGTCTGGCCTGGTTTGAGAAGGACCAGAAAATTGACCCGGTTCACCGGTCGGATCTTCACCGTATCCTGGCAAATTCGTACAAAGGGCAACAGCAATGGGCGCAGGCCGAGAAACAGTATCTACTAGCCTGGGAACTTCTGAACCGTCAACCGCAAGTATCGATGTCGAATAAAGCCTATCTGAGCAACGATATCGGGCAGATATACAACAGCCAGCGGAAGTTTGCTCAGGCGGTTCCGTACCTCCGGCAGTCGGTGACTTTCTGGACGCAGCTCAAGGCTCCGCTTCCGCAGGCGGATGCGCTCGCCGATCTGGCTGTGGCCTACCTGGGGCTTAACCAATTGCCGGAAGCCATTGCCTGCGCACGCGAAGCGCTGGCAAAAAACCAGAAAGTATATGCACCGATGCTGACGGCGTATTCGGTACTGGCCAAGGCGTTTGAGACCCAGCGCGATTGGCAGCGTGCGTTCGAATACCAGCAATTGTACCACGCGAAAAAGTGGGAAGAGCAGGAGGCCATTAACCAGACCGAAACCCTGCGGACAAAAGTAAAAGTAGAGCGGGAACGACTCGAAGCCGCGCACCGGCAGGCGGAGTTATTGCAGCAGCAGCGGTACCAGACGCTGGCAAAGCAGGCCGAGATCGACCGGTTGAACCATACCGTCAAGCTGAATGAGCTCCGGCGGCTGACGCAGACCCGTGCGCTTCGGCACGAACTGGAAACCCAGCAATTGCGGGCGACGGCAGCTCAGAAACAGGCCGGGCAGCAGGCGATGATCAAACAACTGAAAATCGATCAGTTGCATTCCGGCCTATCGGCACAAAAGCGGTTTCGAAATCTGCTATTGACCGGGATTGCGGTGGTGAGTTTACTCGGATTGTTGCTCCTGTATTACAGCCTGCGGCTCCGGCGCACGAATGTGGCTTTGCGGGCCAAAAACCGGGAGATTGAACTTGCGCTGGTCCGGGGGCAGTCGATCGAGCGGAAACGGGTAGCGACCGAACTCCACGACCGGGTGAGCAGCCTGCTCGGCGCGACTAAGATGACGTTCCAGACCATCGACGCCGACATTCTTTCCCCGCGCGACCGGCAATTGTACGAAAACAGCCTGAACCTGCTCACCGATGCCGCCACACAGGTTCGGCAATTGTCGCGCAATCTGCTTCCGGAAGAGGTGCTCCAACAGGATCTGACGGTTTCGTTGAAAAGCCTGATTCGGAAGTTGAACGGAGCGGAGAAAACACGGTTTTCGTTGAATCTGGAAACCGCCGAAACGCTCCCGATGCCACCCGAGGTCAAATTCAACCTCTACGTAATCTGCCTCGAACTGAGCACCAACATCCTGCGGCACGCCCGCGCCGGTCAGGCCCGGATTCGGCTGGCGGGGCAAGCGAACGGGCTGATGCTGGAAGTCAGCGATGACGGGATCGGGATGGAAAACCCGGCGACAGGCGGGATTGGGCTGGGCAGCATCCGGGAGCGGGCCGAAGCCATCGGAGCGCAATTCAGCCTCGAAGCGGTTCCGGGAAGCGGAACCACGGCGCGGGTGTGGCTACCGCTTACAACCGGATGGCTCCCCGTTGGAGGGCGTACTTCATCAAGCCCAGTGCCGTCGTGATGCCGAGTTTCTGGTAAATCCGTTTGCGGTGCGTCTCGACGGTGTTGAACGAGATAAACAGCCGCTCGGCGATCTGGTTGCTGGATAATTCGTCCAGAATCAGCCGGGCCACCTCGGCTTCCCGCTCGGTCAGCGGGGTTTCGACAACCGTCGCAGCCGGTTTTTCATCCAGTAGAATTACCCGGGTGTCCATATACCGGCGACCGGTGGCCACGGCCCGGAGGGCGTCGAAAAGCTCAGTTTTGTCGGCGGTTTTGGTCACGAAGCCGTTGGCTCCGGCCTGCATCGCCTGCCGGATTTGGGCTGGGTCGTCGGAGCCGGACAGCACCAGAATAGCCAGGGTCGGATACTGCCCTTTCAACATCCGGATGAGGTCGGTGCTGTTCACCGAAGGCATGACCAGATCCGTCACGAGCAGGTCGACAGCCCGGGTTTTCAGCATATCTTCCAGCGAAAGCCGATCCGTAGCCATGCCAACGACCTCAAACTCGCCGGAGGTCGCCAGCAAATTGGCAAAGCTTTCCATGACGACCCGGTGATCGTCCAGCAGAACAATTCGACACATAACGAGCACAGGATAAGCAAGTTCGGTGCAATAGTCGGTTTTTTTCGAAGAAATACCGCAGGTTTTTGAGGGAAAGGAAAGAACAGGAGTTCCTTCCGAATGCGGTTACGATGTTTCGTTTATTTTTTCAATGCCCATTTTGCTTACAGGCGCATCTCGCTAAGCCCCTGACTAACGCTGATGACGGGTTGATAGCCTAAGCGCTGCCGAATTTTCGCGTCGGAGACAATGAAGGATAAGCCTAAGGTGTTGATCATCCCCGGATACAGGGGAGGATGGCCTTTCAGCCGGAAGGTGCGCCAAATACCCGCCATTGCGCTGCCCAGAAAGCGCGCTATGGCCAGAGGTACCGAACGATTTCCGGGGTCTACGTTCTGAGTCTGCAACAGGGCCGTAATGAACGATTTAAATCCTTGTGGTTCGCCGTCGGTCACGAAAAAAGCTTCACCTCCTACCGGACTCCGGGCGGCCAGGACCAGTGCGTGGCATACATTCAGGACATGACACGTAACAATCTGATGCGCTCCACCATTGATAAAGGCAAATTGCCCTTTGTCGGCCGCTTCAATCATCTGGGGTAGGGCTGAGCTGTCGCCTTTCCCCCAGATGAGCGGTGGCCGGATCGCAATTGTTGTAAACGCAGGCGAATTGCTGGCCAGTACCCGCTTCTCAGCCAGGAGCTTGGTGCGTGAATACCCATCGATCAGGTGATTGGATTGGGTCGTTTCGTCGGCATTCAGGATCGGTTTGCCGTTCATAATGACCGAAGCTGCGCTCAGATAAATGAACCGATGGACTCCGGCTGAACGGGCCTCGCTGAGTAGCGTTTCGGTACCGGTGACGTGGTCAGCCCAGAGGTTTTTTTCGTCGGCCCAGAAGTCAACCGAAGCCGCCAGGTGAAAAACAGTCTGACATCCGTTCAGTCCCAGACGGAGTGCCTGGGGCTGGGCCAGATCACCCCGGATCGGTTCAGCCCCCAGGCTTTTCAGTAACGAGGCTGTTTGTGACGAACGGGCCAGTGCCCGCACCCGGTAGCCTTGCTCAACCAATTGAGGAATCAAATTGCGGCCCACAAAGCCTGAGCCGCCCGTAACAAAGCATTGTGTCATTGTTTTGCGCGTTTAATACGCTACAAAACAAGTATCTACCGATGGCTGTGAGTAATCCGTTCTGCTAAAGCATTAATCCATTTTGCTATTTTCGCGAGTTTCCATCCAATGGCTGGGCATCACACCAGTATGCTTCCTGAAGGCTTTGGTAAAATGGGAAAGGCTGCTGTAGCCCACCAGGAAGCCCACTTCCGAAACGCTGTAGCGTCGTGATTGCAGCAAATCGCAGGCTCGTTCTACCCGGGTTTGCTGGAGGTACTGATAAATGCTGTTGCCAAACAGGCGGGGGAAGTGCGTCCGCAATTTGGCTTCACTGAAACCAATGTGACGGGCCAGTTGCCCAACGGTTATCGTTTGACGTAGATCCTCAATCAACAAGGCCCGCGCCTGAAAGAGCCGCTCCACATCGGCAGGACGCAAGCCCCTGGCCGAAGGCTGAAGGCTTCGCTGCCGCATCAATTCGAATACATGTGTTATCAGTGCTAAGGTCGGGGCATACTTCTGAAAAGGAGTGAATGGATCAGCCTGTGGAGGTCGACTAAGCGTATCTAATAAGCGGTTTATCTGGCGGTCAATATCCAGAAAGACAAAGCCACCTTTCGGGGGAAAGACCTGAATCGCTACATCAGCGGGCAGCATGTCGTCAAACGAACCGGGCCGGAAGGTGATCACCAGGGCTGTAATGGTCCGGTGGAGTGGAATTTGTTGCTGTATTCGAACGCCGGGACCGTAGTAAAAAATACCGTAAGGCGACTGGGGCGCCACCGCAACTACTTTATTCTCAATCTGCTTTTCCAGTTCCTCGGCCGATAAATTGACAAACAGGCAATAGGTGTCGCTATCGGTATCATTGATGGTTTCTAAGGTTACCGGCTGATGGACCGTTGTCTCGTAACGGTATACATGCAGGTTTCCCGGAAGGGCAATGTGATGGATATGGCCTTGCCCCAGGGCCATTCGAAAATTCAATTGATTGTCCTGAACGGGTACGTTAAGCTGTTGACTTAAGCTTTCCAGTTGGTTGTTTTGGGAAGAGATCGGCAGGATTAAATGCATATCATTAACCAGCAAGGGCGGAGGGTTGGCAGTTGATCCGGTGCTTTTTTCAAAGTTAACCCATTTCCGGAAAAGCTGATAACGGCTTTTGCCGCTGCCAAAGGAGATGGAAAGGGGCCGGTTCAGAGAACAAAACCGGTCGTTTGGGAGTCGTATAGGTTACGGTTTACAGGAGTCGGTATTCAGTGTTTGGGGTTTAAATATCGAATAGTGAATAACGAACACCGAATAGCGAAGTTCTAAACGGAAAACCGTAAACTGTATATCGAAAACCGCAACGATGCAGATTCTGTGGACCTACCTGAAACCGCACCGCTGGCTGGTGGCGCTGGCCCTGCTGCTGGCGGGCGTCAGCCAGATTCTGACGATGATTGATCCGCTGATTTTCGGGAAGATCATCGACGAGTACGCGACCAAACCGGCGACGCGCCCCGAAACCGAACTGGTGCGCGGGGTGCTTTTCTGGCTGCTGGTGGCCGTCGCGATTGCCACGCTGGCGCGGTTGGCGAAGTCGTTTCAGGAGTATTTCATGCGGCTGGTGGTGCAGCGGTTCGGAACGCAGGTGTTTAACGATGGGCTGAAACAGACGCTGCGGCTGACGTTCCAGGAGTTTGAGGAACAGCGCAGTGGCGAAACCGTTGCGCTGCTGCAAAAGGTGCGGACCGATACCGAGAAGTTCATCAATGCGTTCATCAACATCCTGTTTTCGTCCATCGTCGGCATGGGTTTTCTGATCTGGTATGCTATCACCAAACACTGGGCGCTGATTCCCATTTTCGTCGTCGGGATTCTGGTGCTGGGCAGCCTGACCGGACTGCTAAGCAAACAGATCAAAACTGTGCAGCGGGCCGTCAACCGGCAAACCGTGAAGCTGTCGGGTGCCATTACCGAATCGCTGCGGAACATCGAACTGGTGCGGAGCCTGGGCCTGACGTTTCCGGAAATCCGGCGGCTGAAGCAATACACCCAACGGATTTACGAACTCGAAATGGAGAAAACCCGGCAGGTGCGCCGGTTGTCGTTTTTGCAGGGAACCACGCTGAACATCCTGAAACAATCGATTCTGTTTGCCCTGCTGTGGCTCATTTTTCGGGATATTCTGAGTACGGGCGAACTGATTTCGATGCAGTTTATCTCGACGGCCATCTTCGCGCCCTTGCAGGATTTGGGCAACATCATCCTGTTTTACCGCGAAGCCGAAGCCTCGCTGCATTCGTTCGATTCGCTGATGCACAAACCCATCGAACAACGCCCCGACGATTCCATCGACTTCGGCGTGCTGGAACACCTGCGGTTCGAGAACGTGGTGTTTCGGCACCAGACGGCCCGGCAAAACGCGATGGACGGCATCTCGTTCCGCGTCACGATGGGCGAAACCGTGGCCTTTGTGGGGCCGTCGGGTTCGGGCAAATCGACGTTGGTGAAACTTTTGCTGGGCCTGTACAAACCGGTTTCGGGCGAAATTTATTTCAACGACGTGCCCGCCAGCCAGATCCGGTACAACCCCATGCGTCGGCAGATCGGGTTTGTGACGCAGGATACGCAGCTTTTCGCCGGGACCATCAAAGAGAACCTGCTGTTTGTCAAACCGGATGCGACCGAGGCCGAAATTCGCGAAGCCCTGCACAAAGCCTCCTGCGACCAGCTCATTGCGCGCTCCGACAAAGGCATCGATACGGTGCTGGGCGAAGGCGGCATGAAGCTGTCGGGGGGCGAAAAGCAGCGGATTTCCATCGCCCGCGCCCTGATCCGGCACCCGAGGCTATTGATTTTCGACGAAGCCACCTCCGCGCTCGACTCGCTGACCGAAGAGGTGATTTCGGACACCATTCGCAGCATTTCGGCCCGGCGCGAGCAGATCACGATTCTGATTGCCCACCGCCTGTCGACCATCCTGCACGCCGACCGGATTATTGTCCTGGAAAAAGGCCGGATTGCCGAAACCGGCACCCACGCCGAACTCCTCGACCAAAAAGGCTTGTATTACGCCATGTGGCGGCAACAGATTGGGGAACGGCGGCAGGAACCGGAGCCAGCGACTGATGGAGCGTTGATTGAAAAATGAATATCGAATACTGAATATTGAATAACGAATATTGAAATTTGGGACGCGCCAACCACTTTTACATTCGTTATTCAATATTCGATATTTCTTTTTAATTCTTTCCCGCTCCCCCCTGCGTCGCCGGTCGTTGGGGCGCCGATTGCCGTTGTTCCTGCATCGGATTGAGCGGTCGGGTTACCCCCCGGTTTTTGAACAACTGGAAGCGCGTCGGCTGCTGCGGTTGGCGTGGGAACGCGTTGTTTTCGGTGTCGATATCGGCAATCTCCTGGAAGGGGTCCAGCGTCCACTGCGTCACTTTCTTCGAGGTCGCAATCACCTTGTTGATCTGTGCATCGTTGAACCGCCAGATCTCTGCCGGAAACCGCGCCACCGAATCCGTGCCGTCCTCAAACTGCATCCGAATGATCACCGGCATGGGCAAACCGCCTTTGTTCTTTAGCGTCAAGGTGTAGAAGTTGTTCTTCGACTCCAGCGTCTTGCGTTCTTCGTCGCTGAGCGTCGCCAGATAGTCCTGGTACCGCTTACGGTCGGCATCCGTCACCGCATACGGGTCGTACGTGTTGTAGAAGTCCTTCATGGTCGAATCCTGCGCTACTACGGATTGGTCTTTGGTAGCCGCATCCCGGATCTTGCTCATGGTGTTGGCCTTCTGCTGAGCCTCGGCGCGGGCCAAGGCTTTCTCCACCTCGGGATTCTGGGTGTTGATCGTGAACCAGTCGACTTCGACCAAATCCTGATCGACGGCTTCAACGCCGTAGAACCAGCCTTTCCAGAACCAGTCCAAGTCGACGCCGGACGCATCTTCCATCGTGCGGAAGAAGTCGGCGGGCGTGGGGTTCTTGAACTTCCAGCGGTTGGCGTATTCCTTGAAAGCATAGTCGAACAGCTCACGGCCCATGACGGTTTCGCGCAGGATGTTCAGCGCGGCCGCCGGTTTGTCGTAGGCATTCGGGCCAAATTGCAGGATGTTGTCCGACGAAGTCATGATCGGCGAGAGCAGCGCCGGGTCGGATTTCATGTACGGAACAATCCGCTGCGGTTCGCCGTAACCGCTCGGAAAGTTATAATCCCACTCTTTTTCAGCCAGATACTGGCAAAAACTGTTCAGTCCTTCGTCCATCCAGGTCCACTGCCGCTCGTCGGAGTTGACGATCATCGGGAAAAAGTTGTGGCCCACTTCGTGAATAATCACCCCGATCATCCCGGCTTTGTTGCTTTCAGAATACGTCCCGTCTGGTTCGGGCCGACCGCCGTTGAAGCTGATCATCGGGTATTCCATGCCGCCGTAGCGCGTGGCGTGGCAAGAGATGGCGACCGGATACGGGTATTTGAAGGTGCGGTTTCCGTACGAGCGCAGGGTGTGCTCCACCGCCCGGGTCGAATACTGCTCCCACAGCGGATTGCCTTCCTTGGAATAGAACGACATGCTCCAGATTTTGCGCCCATCGCCGTAGACATCGGTTTGCATGGCGTCCCAGATGAATTTGCGCGAGGAAGCAAAGGCAAAGTCCCGCACATTGTCGGCTTTGTAAACCCAGGTTTTCTTGCCGGTCGGTTTAGCCTTCTCGGCGGCTACGGCTTCGTCTTGAGTGACAATTTTAATCGGCGTTTTGGAATTGGCAGCTTTCTGCATCCGCTGTTGCTGGGTTGCCGTCAGTACCTGCTTGTAATTCAGGCACTCGCCGGTGGCGCCCACGACGTGGTCGTTGGGTACGGTGATGGCGACTTTGTAATTCCCGAAGATGAGCGTAAACTCGCCCTGGCCCAGAAACTGCTTGTTTTGCCAGCCGTTCACGTCGTCGTAGGCGCACAGACGCGGGAACCAGTGGGCGATGAAGTAATTCCGGTTGCCGTCTTCGGGGAAGTACTCGAAACCGCTCCGGCCGTAATAGGCCGTGATGTTGTAATTCCAGTCGATGCCGAACGAATAGCGCTGACCCGGTTTGAGGGGCGCGGGCAGGTCGATCCGCATCATGGTTCCGTTGACGGTATACTTCAGCGGTTTTCCGGCGGCATCCCGAACGGCGGTTAGTTTGTAACCGTACTCTTTTTTTGGGTCGGTCTGGGCACCGGGTTCGGCATTGTTCAGGTTGTGCAGCCGGGCCAGGCTGGTTCCGTTGCCGTTGACGGCCGATTGGGTGGTCAGGTTCGCCGTTGAGTTCTTCTCAAATAAATTCTGATCCAGTTGCAGCCAGAGGTACTTTAGTTCGTCGGGCGAGTTGTTGAAGTACGTGACGGTTTCCGAACCGATGATTTTCTGGTTGGCGTCGTCGAGTTCTACCTTGATGTCGTAATCGGCCCGGTTCTGGAAAAAGTCCCGGCCCGGGGCTCCGGCGGCCGTGCGGAAGGTATTGGGCGTGGGCAACTGGGGCCCCAGTTGTTCAAACCGGTCGTTGGCCTTGTAATTCGGAGACGCCGGTGCCTGGGCCCGAAGTTGAACGGACAGGCTGAGGAAGACCGCAACCAGGGCGGAAAATTTCCTGATCATTTGCTGATGGAAGCTTGGGTTAAACGAGTAAAACGTAACGCTAAAGATAGCGCGAATGCGGAAGGGAGCCAAATGTTGGTGGCGAATCAACGGTTTTGTGCAGGCAAAGGGCGTCAGTATCAATTCGGTCTCCGGTTATCACTCGCGATAACCGAGGTTTGTTGATTTAAAATAACACGAACGATGAGATTATTTGCCTGACTTACAAGTCGTTTCAGTGCCAGCGGCACTGCATGTTTGTAGTGAAAACGCCATTGTCTTGCCCATCAGCGTGCCGTAGGTACGCCATTCACCCTGGGTTACGTACCTACGGCACGCGTGGAGCGTATATAAAGCCAGATTTTCTACAATCATTCGACCCCGATGGGGTCAAAAAACGAATCGTTCGTGTTAAAATACTACCTCCTGATTTTCCGCAATCTGTCGTTCAATCTCTTCCCGGTGTGCCCGGACATAGGCCCGGGCATTTGTCAGGTCATCGGCTCGTAGGACGGGATAGGCCCGCAACAGGTCGGCTTCAGAGGTGCCCAGCCGACGGGCCTGCTCCAGTACCCAAACCGGTATTCGGGTTCGGACAATGCAGGCGACTCCCCCGGCCACATCCGGTTTGCTTTCAATGCCGGGAAAGGCATCGCTCAAATCCTGAATGATCCACCGCAAGACTTCGGCTTTTTCGGCCCGGGACATTCGGCTCAGCAGCTTTTCAGTTTCTTCAACGGCTAGACTCATAGTACGTAAAGTTACAGCGAAGTGCTTATCTGACCAAACCGGTCACTTGCCCCCTTTGTCATAAAACCGCCAAGACGTTTTGAAATCCTTGCTGAGTTTCTGGTCGGTCAGGATGGCGCGGATCAGCTCGACGGGCATCGCATTCAGTTGCATAATCGCGTCGTGGAACTGCTTGTAGGTCATCTTCTTGCTATCGACCAGTTCTTTTTTCAGGGCGTAAAACTGAAAACCGCCCGTCATGTAGGCCAGTTGGTAGAGCGGAGGGTAGCCGCCCACGAACGACCGGCGCACTTCACCTTCCGCGTTGGCGCGCTCGTGCCCGACGCGGTCCACCAGAAAGTCGATGCACTGCTGCGGAGACCATTTGCCGAGGTGGTAGTTCAGCGAGAAAATAATCCGGGCGCAGCGGTGCATCCGCCAGAACAGCATCCCAATGCGGTCTTCCGGCGACTGCGGGAAACCCAGATCCCACAGAATCATCTCCCAGTACAACGCCCAGCCTTCCGTCCAGAATGGCGTGCCGAAATGCCGGTAGGTTTTGTAGCGGTTGTTCATAAACCCCTGTAAATGGTGTCCGGCAATCAGTTCGTGGTGAACCGTCGAGCGCGAGAAGTGCGGGTTGTTGCCGCGCATACTCATCAGCTTGTCTTCGTGCGCCATCGTGTTCGTCGGGTAGGAAATCAGGATGGTTTCACCACCCAGAAAAAACGGGCTGACCTTCTGCCGTTCGGGGGTCATCATCTGCATCCGCCAGGTTTCCTCCGCAATCGGCGGAATTGTGATCAGGTCTTTCTGCTTGAGAAAGGCAATCGACTCATTATAAAGCCGCAGGATCAGTTCAGGCTGGCGACCGGCCGGAACAATCGAGTTCTTTACTTTCTCCTGGGCGGCTTTCCAGTCGGTGCCAAACCCCATCTCTTTGGTAGCTTTCAGCAACTCGCGGTCGCACCAGGCAAACTCCCGGTTGGCGATGTCGATGAGGTCTTCCGGCGAATACGGAATGAGTTCAAACTGCAACTGCCTAACGAGTTCGTCGCGCCCCACGGCGATGCCCGCAATGCCGCTGCCGTCGTCCGGGGTCGGAGCCGCTTCCCGCGCTTTTTTGCTCCACAAAACCGTGTAGGCCGTCAGCAGGCTATCGGTTTTGCGGTAAGGCTCGGGCACCCACCACGTAAACTGCGGATCGTAGGCATTGTAAAAGGTGAACACGCTTTTCAGAGCTGACTGCAAGCCTTTGGCGGTTCCTTCGGCCCGACGCGCCAGCGCCGATTCGATCTTATCGGTTTTTTCAACCGCTTTCCGGACGGTCACGATTTCTTTCCCGATGGCGTTCAGGTCGGCGGCTACCTGCTCGGCCACCAAGGGTGTTCCGCGCCGACGGAGCTTTTCAAGGGCGTAAATTTTTTCGGCAAACGGAAACCAGGGTTTTGTCTGGTTAACTTCCTGTTCTTCGTCGGCCAATTTCTGGAGATTGCTCCGCAGGTTGCGCTGAAACAGCAGGTAGTCGACGCGGCTGTCGGTACTCATCCGGTCGAAGTCGAGTTGCTGCAACTGGCGCAGATAATCGGTGTAAAACGCCTTGAAGCGCTCTCGGCGTTCGGGCGAATTCTCGATGGTGTAAAACCGGCTCAGGCTACCCCAGTCGGCTTCGTATTGGGTCAGCAGGTGATGCACGTCGCTGGTTTGCCGGTACAAACCGCTGGCCGGGCCAGACTGAGCTAAAACCGGGTTAGCAAAAAACGGACCGATGAGGAAAAGAGCAAGAAAACGGCGGAAGATGGGGGTCATGAGCGTACGGGGTCGGCGGTTTATAGGCACGAAGGTAGTCATCGTGGGACAAAACCCGGAAAAGATTCGGTAAAAATCAATTTTTGCCAACTATTCTGTACCTTTTAAGCCGTTTAACCTGAACAACCTCCTCCTCAATGAGAAATTTCTCCGCCGGTTTTGCCCTGCTGGCTGCGGTGGCCGTCACCGCCGTACGCGCCCAGTCTTTTACCGGTTTCACGCCCGCCCGCCAGGCTGTTGAAGAAAAAACCGAAGCCGAATTCAGGAAATACCAATCGGCGGATTCGTTCAAAAAACACCTCGAATGGCTGAGCAGTGTGCCGCACGTGGCCGGGACGCCCGAAAACGAGCGCGTCCGGGATTACATCGCCGAAACCATGCGCAAGGCGGGCTGGCAGGTCGATATTTACCCGCACGACATTTACCTGCCCAAAGGGCCGGGCGAGATCGCCGTCGAACTGGTCGAACCCATCCGGCAACCGCTGAACATCCGGGAGTACCTGTTTCCGGAGGACAAATACAGCAAAGACCCCCGGATTATGCCCGGCTGGAATGCCTACTCGGGCTCGGGCGACGTGACCGCCGAGGTGGTGTACGCCAATTACGGCCGGAAAGAGGATTTCGAGCAACTGAAAGCGATGGGGATTTCGGTGCAGGGCAAGATCGTCATGGCGCGGTACGGCGGGAACTTTCGGGGCTACAAGGCGCAGTTTGCCCAGGCTGCCGGAGCCGCCGGGTTGCTCATTTACACCGACCCGGCCGACAACGGCTATACCAAAGGGCTGACGTTTCCGGAAGGGCCGCAACCGAGCGAGAGCATCATCCAGCGCGGTTCGTTGCTGACGGTGCCCTACACCGGCGACCCGCTGACGCCCGGCGAACCGGCCTTGCCGCTGGATGGCAAGGTGAAAATCAAACGGCTCGATCCGAAGGACGTGGCCCTGCACACGATTCCAGTGACGCCGATTCCGTACGGGTCGGCCATCGACATTCTGAAACGCATGACTGGTGCCAAGGCCGTTCCGGCGGGCTGGCAGGGCGGTTTGCCGTTCGCGTACCGGCTGGAAGGCGGACCGGAATTGAAGGTTCGTTTGATGGTAAAACAGGAAAAAGCCATCACGCGGATTTACGAAGTGGTCGGGACGCTGACGGGCGCGGAGTTCCCGGATGAATGGATCATTGCGGGTTGTCATTACGATGCCTGGTCGTTTGGAGCCACTGACCCCAACAGCGGAACCGCCATGTTGCTGAGTATGACCGAATCGCTGGGAAAATTGGCAAAAACCGGGCAGCGGCCCCGGCGCACGATCAAAGTGGCGCATTGGGATGCCGAAGAATTTGGTGTGATTGGTTCGGCCGAATGGGCTGAGCAGTTCCGGGACGAGTTGACGCAGAAAGCCGTAGCCTACATGAACTACGACGCGGCCGTGTCGGGCCGGATGTTTGGGGCCAGCGCGTCGCCTTCGATGAAAAAACTGCTGATCGAAGCAACCCAGGCCGTTCAGTATCCGGATTCGAACATCACGGTGTATCAACACTGGCTGAAGCAGGGTGGTCGGCGGCAGGGCAGCACCGTCGGCATTGCGTCGTCGGCTCCGGCCACAGCGGTCAACGAACCCGTGATCGGTAACCTCGGCGGTGGTTCGGACCACATTGCCCCGTACATGCACGTCGGCATTCCGTCGCTGAACGCCGGAACCGGCGGTCCAACGCTGTACCACTCGGCCAACGACGACCTGTTTTTCTACGACAAATTTGCCGATCCGACCTACAAAATGGGGCCGATGGTGGAGCAGGTTGCCGGTACGCTCGCGCTGCGCATGGCGAACGCCGATCTGTTGCCGTACGATCTGAGCCGCTACGCCAACGACCTGTCGACGCACCTGAAAGCCGCCGAGAAAGCCATCAAAGCCTACGCGCCGACGTATTCCATCGAGCCGGTTTTGGCGGCCGTGGCCGATCTGAAGAAAAATGCGGAAGCTGCCGAAGCCGCCAGTCAGCAGTATGTACAGGCCGGTCGGACCGACAAGCTGGCCGAACTAAACCGGACGTTGCGGCAACTCGAACAGTCGTTCATCGACCCGAAGGGCATGGCGTTCGGGTCTTGGTACCGCTCGTTGTACGCGTCGTCGGACCCTTACAGCGGCTACGCGTCCTGGATGCTGCCCGGTTTTCTGTACGAAGCCTCGCTGAAATCCACCGCCAACCTGCCCGATCTGGAAAACCGCTACAAAAAAGCGATCCAGGCGCTCAGCGATCAGTTGGCAAGCCTGACGCGGGCGATGTCAGCCGATAAACCGGCGACGCTGGGCGGAGGGAAGAAGTAGTCGAAATCGGGGACTAAGCCGGGACGCTGGGATAGTTTTCGAATTCGAAGGGTAGTAGGTGGCTGTGGTACGACGCTTTTACTGTTACTGTTCGTACAGCAACCCTCCTAAACCCATGAAACACCCTGTTCAACGCTTCGTTACGTTTGTCACTATTTTGGTGGCAAGTGCCCTGATAAAGCCGGTTTTGGCGCAAAACACCATCGCCGATCCCAAACCGGCGGCTATTCTGAGCCGTTGGGAGAAACAGGTGACGCCCGAAAACGCCTGGCGTGAGTACCCGCGTCCGCAACTGGTGCGGGCCAACTGGCAAAACCTCAACGGCTGGTGGGAATACGCCATCCGGCCGAAAACCGAAGGCCAGCCCACGACGTTCGACGGGCAGATTCTGGTGCCGTTTTGCGTGGAATCGACGCTCTCGAAAGTAACCAAATCCCTGAACGCCGACCAGCGGCTCTGGTACCGCCGGAACGTCACGATTCCGGCGGCCTGGAACGGGCAACGGGTGTTGCTGCACTTCGGCGCGGTGGATTACGAATGCAATCTGTGGGTAAACGGTGGCCTGGTCGGATCGCACACGGGCGGTTCGGACCCGTTTGAGTTTGACATCACGGATTACCTGAAATCGGGGCAGAATGAGCTGATTCTGGCCGTGACCGACCCGACTACCGAGGGCGAGCAACCGCGCGGCAAACAGGTGTTTAATCCGAACGGCATCTGGTATACGCCGGTGTCGGGCATCTGGCAAACCGTCTGGCTGGAGCCGGTGCCAAACCCGAATTACATCGAAGAAGTCCGGATCACGCCCGAACTGGATTCGAGCCGCATCCGCGTCGAAGTTTTGCTGAACCGTCTCCTCACCAACCCGATGAGCGCCATCCGGTTGACGGCGCTGGACGGCACGCAAACCGTATCGAGCCTGCAAGTCCGGTCGGGGCGGGTGGCGTATCTGCCCATCCGGAATCCGAAGCGCTGGTCGCCCGACAATCCGTTTCTGTACAACCTGAAAGTTGAACTGCTGACGGTGAAAGACCCGTTTGCCGGAACCGAAAACCGCAACCGGCCGCGCCATAACGAAGCCGAACGCTCGGCCTACGCCAAAGCCGAGGTGACGGGGAGTCCGCTTGACGCGGTGACGAGCTATTTTGCCATGCGGAAAATTTCGATGGGGCCGGGCCGCGTGGCCGGACAGCCGGTTTTGCTGCTCAACAATCAACCGCTGTTTCAGAACGGCCCGCTCGACCAGGGCTGGTGGCCGGGCAGTTTGCTGACCCCGCCTTCGGACGATGCGATGGTATTTGAAATCGATTTTCTGAAAAAAGCCGGGTTTAACATGCTCCGCAAACACATCAAGGTCGAACCGGCGCGGTATTACTACCACTGCGACCGGCTGGGCATGCTGGTCTGGCAGGACATGCCCTCCGGTTTTCTGGAAGGGCAGGCGATGGGCCGCCAGGAGGTGGTCGAACCGCTGCGCCGGTCGAAAGGCAAAGAGCAGTTTGAACTGGAACTGCGCCGGATGATGAACCGCCTGCACAACCACCCGAGCATCGTGACCTGGGTGGTGCATAACGAGGGGTGGGGCCAGTACGACAACGTGCGGTTGGCCGATTGGGTCAAGGCGCTCGATCCGAGCCGATTGGTCAATGCCGCCAGCGGCTGGTCGGACCTGGGCGCGGGCGATTTTTACGACATTCATACCTACGAGGAAGTGCCGAACGTACCGGAGCCTAAGAAAAACCGGGTGATTGTAGTCGGAGAATTTGGCGGGATCGGCTGGCCCATCACCGGCCACCTCTGGGACCCCAACAAGCGTAACTGGGGTTACCAGACCTACCAGGACAAGGATGCGGTTTTGAAAGCCTATCGGACCAAATACGCCAAGATGGTGGACATGTACCGGAAAAACGGTGTTTCGGCGGCCGTGTACACCCAAACCACCGACGTGGAAGGCGAGGTAAACGGTTTGCTAACCTACGACCGGGAGGTGATCAAGATTCCGATCGAGACGCTGCGGGACATTCACGCGCCCTTGTATAAGTAAACGGGACACGTAGTAAGTGCCTGATCTGTTTTGTTGGGTAACTTAAGAGTCGTCGGCTACAAGTCGGTTTTTTCTTTTCTTCGTTCTTTCTGGAGCTTCTTTATGTGTTTGACTATCAGCACGTAAAGAAGCTTTTTGTTGCCGCCTAATCCATTTTGTTTGCCGAACTGCTCATTTTACTTGTGTATTAATTAAAAAAACGATTACTTGCTTGTAGTTACAAATATTGGGATTCTATGAAACGGAAACTTCTACTGCTAATGGCATTACTCTGGGTGAGTTTAGGAGGAACTGCCCAGAACCTGGATTGGAACACGTATCCGGATGGTTCGTTGAGTCATACGTTCCCGAATGTGGGCACCCCGGCGGTCAACGTGGGGGTGTCGGTGACGGGGGGCACTTCGTATTTTACCACCAATGAACCCAACGGCCGACCGGCCGGCCTGCGGCTTTCGGCCGACTTCCCGGCCAATGGGTTTTGTGTTTCGGTGAATATCACCTTCTCGGAGCCCGTGTATAATTTGAATTTTCCCCTGCTCGATATCGATTACACGTCCGGTGACAGCAAGTACGAGGATGTCGTGACAGTAACGGGAAGTAACGGCGGAACATCCGTCACGCCCTCAATCGGGTCGGCGGCTACCAATACGGTGAGCGGCAATACCGTCACGGGGATTAACAGCAACGTCGCCCAGGCGCAGAATCTGGTAACGTTCAGCGGGGCAGTGACCGAAATTACCATTCAGTATTGCGCCGGGCCTTCCTTTGCGCTGCCGGAGCGGCAGGAAATCTACATCGGCGATTTCAACTGGGAGGCCGCACCGCTACCGGTGCGGCTGGCGTCGTTCAGCGGCAAGCGGGTTGAAAACCAGGTCCGGCTGGGCTGGCAGACGACGTTTGAGTCCAACAGCGCCTACTTTGTGGTCGAACGCAGCGCGGATGCCAAGGCGTTCGAAGCGCTGGGCCGGGTGGTGTCGTCGGGTTTCTCGGAGTCGTTGCAAGCCTACGGTTTTACCGACGAAGCCCCGGTGCTGGGTACCAATTATTACCGGCTGCGGCAGGTCGACCAGGACGGGCGGTTTGAGTACTCGAAGATCATTGGGGTGGGCTACGACCCGGCGGAGTATTATTTCGAAGTACGGGCGTTGGATCAAGGGCAGATTGAGGTGCTGACCAACGTGCCGGAGCCGGTTTTCAATATCATGGACAGCCGGGGTGTGTCCGGTTCGCACCAGGTCGTTCAAACGGGGTCTAACCGGTATACACTTCAGCTTCGCCCGACGGGTCTGGCTTCGCCCGCGCTGAAAATTGTTCAGATCCGGGCGCAGACGTATCAGAACGCCCGGAAAGTCCTGCTGACCGATTAGGAAGCGATAAGTGAGAATTTAATGTTTATTTGTGTATACCAAACACCCCGCTGGCGTTGCTGGCAGGGTGTTTTCTTAGGAAGCCGGGATGATCCCAAAACAAACCTGAAGAATCGCATCGAAACTAGCTCCGTGGGTTTCGCTTCCGGGCTTTTTTACTTCCAACGCCCTGGTTTGCGGATTCCGGTTGAAAATAAAGACGTTCTCTTTCGGTAAGTCTGCCGGAATAAACGGCGAATGAGTGGTCAGCAGGCAGTCCTGCCGGGTCGCTGCGAATTGGCTGCTGCGGTTACCGTCCGGAGTGGGAAGTTGACATAACCGATTCACAAACTTAAGCCGCCAGCGCGGATTGAAGTGCGATTCGGGCTCATCAAGCAGGAAAAGAACGTTGGCAAACGACAGCATGCTGAACGTTCCGAGGAGTTGGGCAAATTGGTGTTCGCCGTCGGACAGCGAGACGTAATCGACCGTCGTGGCCCGGTTTTGCGCAAAAAAATTGACGCGCTCAAACCGGAAAACCTTGTCTTCTTCCTGCGGTTCGGGCAGTCGGGAGGCAAACCGACGGGAGCGGGTTTCTTTCGAGAACCGTTCCCGGGCGTGTTTCGGAATGACCAGGTCATTGAGCATCGCCAGTTTATGGAACGCGGAATACAGCTCAAAGGCGGTTTTCCAGAAAAAACGGAATGCCGCCTTGGTTTCGTCAGTCACGAGAAAATCAAAGGTGTAGGTTTCCGTTTTGTCGTCGTACTGATAACAGGTGGCGCATTTTTGCAGGTATTCCAGATACCGCTCCAGTTCGTCGGTGAGCTGAATGCCTTTCCGCTTTGAAGCAGCTCGGGAGCGTTCGGGTGCCCGGGGGGCGGCTGCGTGCGCGAGCTGGACCACACACCGGAACGAATGCAGATCGTCGAGATGGGCGTGGGCCAGCAGCGCCCGCCGTTGTTCGTCGCTGCCCAGTAAAAGATTTGCCACCAGCACTTCGAGGTGAGTTCCGTAGTCGATCAGCATCAGGCGCGTGTCCGCAACCGGCTGGTTCTTGCTACGGTCGATGGCACTTTCGCGCACTTCCTCCGCGTAGCCGCTGCGGCTGAGCAGAAACGGCAGACTCAGGGTTTCGTTGGCACCGGAGGTATACCCAATCACTTTGCGGGGCAGAAGCGCCCGGGTTTCGGGAGCCTTCAGATCGCAGGTCAGCCAGGTGTCTTCCAGGCGTTTCTGAATGATAACCAGCGGTTTGCGTTTGTTTACCGCCCGGCGCGAGATCCGGACGTGCGTCAGTGGGCTGTCGTCGTGCGCACGAATCAGGTACTCTACTTCAAACTGGAGGCCCGGATTTCCTTCCAGGCGCTCTTCCCCGCTCGCGGTGGCATGAAAGGCCGACTGAAACAGTTCGGCTACAACCTGGAGAAACTGGGATTTACCGGTTCCGTTTGCGCCAACCAGACAGATGGGTAAGAAAGTTGTTTGCTCATTCATGTGAGAATGCAGCATAAGATCAAGACCGTCGAGCAAGCCCCCGCAGGTATCGGCCGAAATGATATGAACACGGAGTAGTTTCATGGTCGTACCCGGATAAAGTTCATCATCTGTCTTTCTGGATCGAAAACCTGCTTGAGCGCAGGTTGCTGGTCGAGGAGGAGCTTAAAAAGCACATCCCGGAGCGAATCGTAATCGGCGGTGATCTGACGGCGCAGTTCGTCGAAGGTAAACTGGTCATCGGGTAAATGACGAATCGACGCCAGTACGGTTTCGGGTGAAAGTTCGGTCAGGCTGGTTTTCATGCGGTTTTTGCGCCTGGGTTGGGTTGACGGGTTTGCTTTGGCAGCCTGAAGGCGTTTGAGCAGCGCCGGGGCGGGTTCGTCGGCTGGGTCCTGCGGAACTAGCAAGCCCCGAAAGGCCCGGTCGAGTGTTGCGGCCGGAAGCCGGTCCAGTTGCGCCCGGGCGGCCAGACAACGGCTTTCCAGGGCGTCGGCATAGGCGAACAGCGTGTCGACCCGGCGGACAATTTCGCGTTGTTCGGCCAGCGGTGGGATCGAAAACCGGAAATTCCGGCATTGGGAAAGCGAGATATTCAGTTGACCAGCCGACCCCCGCGTTTCGTGCAGAATGGCCGCCAGGTTATCACCCTTGCACAGCAGGTAGTACAGCCAGCCCGTCGTCAGGCGTTTGCCGGGTCGAAACAAAGTAAGGGCCTGATTGATATTCCATTCCGGGTAGGTGTCCGGCACAATGGCAACCTTGCCGAGGGGTGGTCCGACGATATTCATGAGCACATCGCCCGGCCGGGCCTGCGACTTCTTTAGTTCTTTTTCGTGAACGACAGACGAGATAAACTGCGGTTTGTAGTGGAAGTCAACCGACTGATTGACAAGGTTATACACTTTTAGGAACGGGATGCCCGCCGGTCCGACAAAACCGTCTCTTGGCGTGCCGCCGTTCTGGACTTTTTCGCACACATCGGCCGCGCGTTCCAGCGTCCAGCCGGTGGAGTCGCTGCCGCGCCATTTTTCGGTCAACCGTCCCGAAACCGCAGCCGAAAGAACCGACTGACGCAGTTGCCTGATCCCACTGAGCAGCCGGTCCAGGCGCTCCCGGCAGGTGTCGATCCGGGCGAACAGGCGATCGATTTTGGCGGCAATCCGTTTCTGTTCGTTGAGCGGGGCAATCAGCACCGGAAAAGCCGCTATCCGCTTCGGCTGCGCCCGGGTCAGCGAGCCGCCGACGCCCGTGACGCCCTGGCAGATCAGTTCCCGAAAGGCCGGACTGCTGAAATAATAGCGCAGATAATCAGGCGACAAACCCGTTGAACGCAACACCATCCACTCCGACGAGGCAATCTGCACGAAGCCGGTCCGGGGAGCAACTTTCCAGACCCGGTTGATGCGCGGATTGATCTTGCAAATCAAAATATCGTCGGGGGCCACAATCTGCTTGATCGAACCGATGGTGGCTCCGGAAAGTAACTCCGGTTGCCGGGTCGGAAAAGCGGGGACGCTGTAGACCTCGAACACCTCCTCAGGTTGTCGGGCCGGGTCGATCGGCTGCGAGGTAAATTCATTGATCAGTCCAACGTTGACTTTCATCCAGCCCGGCGGTATGTCACTCATGCGTCGACCTCCTCTCCCAATTCTTCCATCATGCCGCGTAATTCCTCCAGAGCGCCCTCTAGTTCCTCCATAAGTTCACCCGCGATGAGGTGCGGTTCGGGCAGTTCGGAGTCTTCGTCTTTCAGCCAGGAAATGTTCAGATTATCGTTGTTGCGGGCAATCCATTCGCGCGAAAAACGGCGAAACCGCCCGGTTGGGCCGGTATCCTGCCGCTGAGCCAGTGCCTCCGGGCTTCCGAATGGATTGTTGCCAAAAGCGGTTTCAAAGTCGGCAAAATGTGCCCGGGTCAGTTGGGTACGCTTGCCGTACTGCGGCATGTTGGCCCGCAAATCGTATACCCAAACTTCCCGGGTGGTATCCAGATCGGTTTTCCCTCGTGTAAAAAACAGGACGCAGGTTTTGACACCCTGCGCGTAGAAAATACCGGTGGGTAGCCGCAGGATGGTGTGCAGGTTACAGGTCGCCATCAGATCGGTTCGGATTTGTCGGCCCACATTGCCCTCAAACAAGGCGTTGTCGGGTAATACGACGGCGGCCCGCCCCCCCGGTGCCAGACCCCGGTAAATGTGTTGCAGAAAGCAGAACTGCTTGTTGCTGGTCGGGTAGGGCAGGTCGGTACGTTCGGGAAGCCCTCCGCCTTTTTTGCTGCCAAAGGGCGGGTTCGACAGGATCAGCGTGGCTTCTGGTAGCTTCTGACCGGCGGCCGAAAGCGTATCCCCGTAATGAACCCCACCGCCATCGGGACTGTAGGCAATCCCGTGCAGGAACAGGTTCATCAGGGCCAGCCGGTGCGTATCGTGGACATGCTCCATGCCATAAAATGTGTTGCTGCGGTATTTCTCCTGCTGAGCCGGGGACCAGTTTTCGGGCGGATTATGCTCAAGAATGTACTGATTGGCTGCAATCAGAAAACCGCCTGTTCCGGCGGCCGGGTCCTGGATAACGTCGTCGAGCGACGGTTTCAGAAGAGTAACCAGGCTGTCGATGAGCGATCGAACGGTGAAATACTGCCCCGCGCCCGACTTCTTTTCGCTGGCGTTTTTTTCGAGTAGCCCTTCGTAGATGCTGCCCAGGTTTTCGCGCCGGGCGTGGTACCAGTCCAGCTTGTCGATGCCTTCCACGAGTGTGGAAAGCGTAGCCGGTTTCCGGATAAATGAACTGGCCTGGCTAAATATTTCCCGAACAATCGGCGAACCGTGCGTTTCCAGATGAATCAGCGTGATTTTATAGGCTTCCAGACGATCTGGTTTTGGGGTTGCCACCAGCTTATCCCAGCGGTGTCCGGCCGGAATCTGATCCTCGGTTCCGGTTTCTTTAGCCATTTTCAGGAACAACAGGTAGGTCAGTTCCGTCACGTACTGATGATACGTCACGCCATCATCCTTGAGGACATTGCACAGGTTCCAGAGTTTGGCGATGATGTCGTTGGTCAGGTTATCCATATTGGCAGAAGCCTTCGCAAGGGACAAGAGAGTAGTAACAGGTTTTAAAGGTAGCAATTCGCCTGAAATAAACGCTTCCACCAAAATCCTTGATTTCGTTTGTGTCTAATTTAAGTAAAAAGTATATTGCGTGTACATACACAAATAAATATTGTTAACATGAAACGATTTGTACTGCTGGCAGCCCTGCTGGTAGGCCCGCTTATGGGCTCAGCGCAGGATTTGGATTGGAATAACTATCCGGAGGGCGAACTTACAAACACTTTTACCAACATTGGTAACATCCCGGTGAACGCAACGGTCGAAGTGCTCGGAATGACGAGCGCTTTAAGCATCGACTACCCCCGGCCCATGCCGAACGGCCTGGAACTGAGAGTTAACTTTCCGACCGACGGGGATTGCATTTCGTTGAAAGTAACCTTTTCGCAACCGGTCAACAATCTGAACTTTAACCTGCTGGACATTGACCGGATCGATGGCGACAGCCAGTACCAGGATCAGGTGACCGTGACAGGCAGCAACGGTGGGACACCCGTCAGTCCGGCCATCGGAACGGCTGTTACCAATACGATTAGTGGCAACACCATCACGGGGATCAATGAGGATGTCAACAATTCGGTGAACACCATCAGTTTCAGCGGACCGTTGACCGAGATTACCATTCAGTATTGCGCCGGGCCGGAATGGGATGACCCTAGGCTGCAGTTGATCTACATCACCAACTTCAACTGGGATGACGCTCCGGCCTTGCCGGTTCGGCTGGCGTCGTTCAGCGGCAAGCGGGTCGAGAACCAGGTCCGGCTGGGCTGGCAGACGACGTTTGAGTCCAACAGCGCCTACTTTGTGGTCGAACGCAGCACCGACGCCAAGGCGTTCGAAGCGCTGGGCCGGGTGGTATCGTTGGGTTTTTCGGAATCCTTGCAGCAATACGGTTTTACCGACGAAGCGCCGGTGTTGGGCACCAATTATTACCGGCTGCGGCAGGTCGACCAGGATGGGCGGTTTGCGTACTCGAAGATTATCGGAGTCGGCTATGATCCCTCGTCGTACTATTTCGAAGCGCGGCCGGTGGACAAAAACCGCATTGAGGTGCTGACGAACGTGCCGGAACCGGTTTTCAACGTTGTCGATCTTCGGGGGTTGCGGGAGCTACGCCAGGTAGAAACGCTGGGTGCGAATCGCTACCTGATTCATGTTGGGGCTGGCAGTTTGGCTGCACCTTCGCTGAAAATCGTGCAGCTAAGGACGCCCGTTTTCTCGGCGACTAAAAAACTGCTGATCCCCTAAAAAAACGTACCCCCGGACTTTAGTCCGGGAGCCCAACTAATTGAGGTGTTTTCACATCCTTAAATAGCAAGATCAAGATCTCCCGGACTAAAGTCCGGGGGTACGGTCACTTCTCGCTCAGTAGAAACTCCCGAACCAGTTCGAGTTGGTCGGTACTGAGGAAATCGGCACCGGCTTCGCGGAGTTTGGCCCAGACCGCCGGGTCTTCCGGACAGGCCCAGAGCCGCAGCTTCTTGCCTTCGGCGTGAACCCGTTGTACCAGTTGGCGGAGTTTCTGAAACTGCTCGTCGGGCATCGGTCCCTGCCCCCGCCAGCTCAGTTGATTGCTGTACGAATCGCTGACGACCGGCATCAGCGCCGGACTGAATCCTTTGCCCAGATCAGCCGGTCGGCCGTCGAGGCCCGCCAGTCGTTCCT
Organism: Larkinella sp. VNQ87; assembly: GCF_049445795.1. Taxonomy (NCBI): domain Bacteria; kingdom Pseudomonadati; phylum Bacteroidota; class Cytophagia; order Cytophagales; family Spirosomataceae; genus Larkinella; species Larkinella sp. VNQ87. The sequence continues at coordinate 349,319 of NZ_JBMSDT010000007.1, read as the reverse complement.
TCACTTTTCGGAGGGCTTCGATTGGTCGGTTTCCGGAAATGAAAACCGTCACCGCCCCCGGCTGGCAGCGGTTTCCCCGGCAGTTGGTCAGTAGAGAACGATACCGTTGCAAAACGTTCTCTAAAGCCCGATAGGTGCTGTCGGAGCCGGTTTTGAAGTCGATCATCAGATAAACCGGGCCGGTGTAATTCGCGTACACTTTGCCGCCGTTCTGCCGAATGCGTTCGGCCAGCGGACGCAGGTAGAGTTCTTCCAGGGTGCGGTCGGCGTTCCAGAAGGCCGGGCGGTTGTGCGCAACGTACAGCGTGTCGCGGTGGGCGTACACATCGGCTTCGATGCTCGTAAAGCCCTGATCCAGTGCATCCCAGAGCGGCCGCGATTGCTCGTAATCGTTGTGTGCGTGGGCATTGGGCAGCGGTTTGACGTTGGTGAGTGGCTGCGGAGTCTGCAAGCGGGCGATGGGCTGCGTCCAGGCGGTTTCCACGTCGCCCGGTGCGAACGGGTTGAATTTGGGCTTGCTGGAAATGATTTTGGCCCGCACCAGCCACTCGTCCGTGATGTCGTAACGGGCTTCGGTGCCCGTCAGTTCGCGCAGCACTTCGGCGTTCTCCCGCCCTTTTCGAATTCCGATAAACTGAATCCGGTATTTGACATCCGGTTCGGCTTTGATCTTGAACGCCAACGTCGTGGCGGTTTGCGTCAGGCTTTCGAGCGTGACGCCCGTTGTGGCGTAAAACCGCCCCGCTTCCAGGGCTTCGATAAGTGTCTGGGGCTTGAGTTCGGGCGCGTTGACCATCACCCAGGCCCGGCCCGAGTTACTGAACGTCGGGCCGAAAAACTGGTAATGGTGGCTGTCGTCGGTAGCCAGGCCGTATAGCAGCGGGCGACCCTGCCGGAGAAAATGCAGGTTGATTTTGTCCCACATCGACTCGGTGCCTTCGCGGGTGCTGTCGCCGTAATTATTCACCAGCGGGTGGCCGTTGAAGACCTCGAAAAACCGCTCGTGCCGGAGCTGCATGAGGTCGCTGGCCGTGATGGCATAGTAAAAATTCGGGTGGTTGATGTGCGGAAACATCGGTTGGCCGGTGCGTCGGCGCTGGGCCACCAGGGCGTCGATGTTATTCTGCATGACCTCGGCCACGCTGTTGCCCGGCAGCGGGCGCAGCAGGGTTTGCAGGTTGGTCATGTTGATGTGAATCGGTTTGCCCTGAAAACCGGTCGATACTTCTTCACTCTTTAAAATCAGAAACTTACCGGGTTCTTCAAAATAGCTGCGGTATTCGTTGAGCGGTTTTAGCCGCACTTTCAGCGAGTCGTTGGGGCCGGTTTGGTACTTGACCCAGTCGGGGCCAAACGTGCGCAGGTACCGCTCGAAGGCCCGTCGGCGTTCGGGCGCGCGGGGCACTTTAATCCAGCGTTCGCCCTCCTGAAACGTGTTGTGGTCTGACAACCCAACAAAGTGGTAGCCGTTGGCTTTGTACCAGTCCATAATCATTTCGGGATAATCGTCGCCATCGCTCCAGAGCGAGTGCGTATGCAGGTTGCCTTTGTACCAGTTCTGGGCGTTTGCCGACGAAATGGACAAAAGAAGAAGTGCGAAAAGAACGATGGGGCGCATGACAGCAAACAGAAGGATGCAGCAAAAAAAGCGGTCGGCGGGCAGTTTCTAATGGGAAGGCGGTGAGTTTAACCGAAAAATAACAGTCGGGGTGGTTTTCGGTTGGTTACCCTGTCCGGCAATGTATTTCGTTATTCGGTGTTCGCTATTCAGTATTCGTTATTGAATTTAAAGAGGCACGGTTTTAATAACGAATATTGAATGTCGAATAACGAATGTCGAAGGGAAGGGGGAAACGGTGGGACACAAAAAAAGAACATGCCGTCGGGCATGTTCTTCATCGCTTCGCATTATTATATCTTTCGATTAAATAACTTCAACGTTAACGGCGTTCAGACCTTTTTTGCCTTGTTCTACTTCGAATTGAACTTTGTCATTCTCGCGAATTTCATCGATCAAACCGGATACGTGAACGAAGATGTCTTTGTCTGAATCCGAGGGGGTAATGAACCCAAAACCTTTGAGCTCATTGAAAAATTTAACAGTTCCTGTTTGCATTATAATTGTATTGTCTTTAAAATTTCATCAAAGATAGCCTAAATAAACCAGAACTGCACTATCGACGCCGACTTATATTTACGGAACGGGATGATACGACAAAAAATCGGAAACGGGCAAGGCGGTTCGTCCGGGGCGTTTGGGTTCGTTCGTTTATTCGGTTCGCAGGCTTTTGATGGAGTTCATCAGAGCGGCTTTGATGAACTCGTAACCACGCTAAACCCCGGAAACCGAATCATTCTTCAGAGTCCCCCGTCGGTAGCCGCAAACTTCTCCCCTGAATTGGGGGAAATTTCAAGGGTAAAATTCAATAAACAGTAAAAGATACGTTGATTTGCCTTCGGTCGTTATACTACTCTGAACGGTGCGTGAACACGGATCCGTTTTCGGTTGTTAACCGACTGTTAACCTAACTATTTCTTATGGCGTTCAAAACGTTTGTATGTCGACTCGTTAGTCTGTATACAATCCTCCTCTCCGGTTCTGCCTTCAGTCAGGCCCAATCCACCCAATGGTTTCACCTGGATTCGAAAGCCGACAGCGTCTGGGGCATCAGCACCGACCGAACCTACCGCGAATTGCTCAACAACCGAAAACCGACCCCGGTGGTGGTGGCCGTGATCGACGGCGGTATCGACTCCACCCACGAAGACCTGAAACGGGTGTTGTGGACCAACCCGAAGGAAATTCCCGGCAACGGCATCGACGACGATAAAAACGGCTACGTGGACGACGTACACGGCTGGAACTTCATTGGTGGTAAAGACGGCCGCAACGTCCGCTACGAAACCGCCGAAGTAACCCGGCAATACGCCCGGCTGCGTCCGCTCTACGAAGGCAAAAACCGGTCGTCGCTGAAACCGGCTCAGCAGAAAGAATACGATCTGTATGTGAAGTACAAAACCGAGATGGAGCAGAAACGCTCGGAGTACCAGGAGCAGTACAAGTCCATCAGCAGTTTTAACGACAATTTTCAGGCGATTACGGGCGCGCTGAAACAGGCCCTGAACGTGTCGAAGCTGGACACCAACGTCCTGAAAAACCCGCAAACCGACAACGATTTCGTTAAAAAAGGCGCGGCTGCCCTGTACGAAGTGGTGGCGGCTCAGGGCTACGGCAGTACCGACGACGTGCAGACCGAACTGACCCGCGGGCTGGATGACCTGAAAGCCAAAGCCGAATACGCCTATAATCCGGAGTACGAAAGCCGCTCGATCGTCGGCGACAAACCCGATGATCTGACGGACACCGATTACGGAAACCCCGACATTACCGGCCCCGACGCGTTGCACGGCACCCACGTTGCTGGGATCATTGCCGCCGACCGCACCAACAACCTGGGCGTGCAGGGTGTGGCCGATCAGGTGCGTGTCATGGCGATCCGGGCCGTGCCGGACGGTGACGAACGCGACAAGGATGTGGCGAATGCCATCCGGTACGCCGTCAACAACGGGGCGCAGATTATCAACATGAGTTTCGGGAAAGATGTGTCGCCCCAGCGCAAAGCCGTGGACGACGCCATGCGGTACGCGCTCTCGAAAGGGGTACTGCTGATTCATGCCGCCGGCAACGACAACAAACTGCTCGATACGACGGCCAGCTTCCCGTCGGACCGGTTTATGGACGGGTCGGCCATTCCGAACCTGATTACGGTGGGGGCCATCACCTCGAAAAACGACGAGCACCTGGTGGCACCGTTCTCGAACTACGGCCGGAAAACCGTCGATGTGTTTGCGCCCGGCATGGCCATTTACTCGACCACGCCCGGCAGCAAGTACGATAACCTGAGCGGCACGAGTATGGCGGCTCCGGTCGTGACCGGGATTGCGGCCGTTCTGAAATCGTATTTCCCGAAACTGACCTACAGCGACCTGAAGCGAATCATCGAAAAGTCGGCGGTTGTGCAGAAACGGCAGGTGCTGCGGCCTGAATCGAACGATTTGGTAAACTTCACTGATCTGTCGAAAACCGGGGCGGTGGTCAACCTCTACGAAGCCGTCAAACTGGCGCAGGCCGAAGAAGCGGCTGCCTCGGCCAAAAAAGGCTGACGGTTTTACAATCCGAAGTGATTTCAGGGAGCGCTAGCGAATCAAGCTAAGCGCTCCTTTTTTTTCTTTCGGTACAAAACCGTTGCCTTGCCGCAGTTGGTACTGAATCTGCCAGCCGTAAACGCCCATCGGTACGTTTTTTTGCTGGTAAAGTCCGTTCCAGGCAAACGGGGGCTCCGTAGTTTGAAAAACGACCTCGCCCCAGCGGTTGAACACCGACAGACGGGTGATGGTAATATCTCCGCAGGGCAACGGTTGAAACACATCGTTCAGTCCGTCGGCGTTGGGTGTAAAGCTGTCCGGCGTCTGGATCACGCAGCCGCACTCGCCGTACGAGATAGCCAGGGTGTCGCTGACGGTTGCGCAGTCGTTGCGGACCGACGCCCGGAACAGGCCGGAGTTGCCCACGGTGCGCTCAATCCCAGCGGTTTGATCCTCCCAGCGGAATTGGCCTTCGGCAAACGACGGTTTTATCGTAAAAACCTCGGCTCCGCACAGGCTCTGATCCAGGCCCAGGTTCAGCCGGGGCGGCAAAACGTAGCGAACCTGCACGGTATCGATCGCAACGCAACTCGCCTGTTCCACGCGCAGGCTGTACGTTCCGGCCTGTCTGACGGTTTGCGTTCGGGCCGTCGAACCATCTTGCCAGCGGAAGGTCGGCGGCAGACTGGCCGGAACCGTCAGCGCCAGCGTCTGGCCTTCGCAGAGCGTGGTGTCGCGTCCCAGGTCGAAATCGAGCGCATAATCGACCTGGATGGTATCCTGCAAGATCTTGCACGGCGTTGTCACTGTGACGGAATACGTACCCGGTCTGCTGACCCGGAACGTGGGCGCGGTACTGCCGTCCTGCCAGCGGTATCCCGTCGCGCCGGGGGTTGTAGCGTCAAGCAGCAGCGTACTTTGCCGACCGCAGAGGGTGGTGTCTTTGCCCAGATTCATTCGGATGGGCAGCAGCGAAACGTCGTCGATGAACAGGTAGTAAAACCCGAGCAAAACCGGCAGTTTTTTAAAACTTCCGAGCGTCATAAACCGCTCTCCGCCCTTGGCTTTCAGGTAGCCCGTAATTCGTTCCCAGCGCAACCGTGGAATTCCGGCGTTCAGCGTATTGTCGAGAATCTGCGGATCGACGGCGAAGAGGTCTTTGCCGGTGGCCGAGAGCGGTTGTTCCGAAAAATACGCGCCGATGGTGCCGGTCAGGTAGCGGGGCGGATTGGGGGTGGCAATGAACAGTTCAAAAAAGTAGCATTCGTTGGCCTGCAACGGTTCTTTCAGCGGAGTGGCCATGTATTCGGCCCAGTTCAAATCCAGAAACAACCGCCCCAGGCCTTCGCCGGAATGGGGTGGCAATTCGATCTGGGCGGTTGGGTAACACTGGTGGTAAAAGTCGGGTGTGGCTCCGTTGGGATTAAACCAGGGTACCGCTTCCTGCAACAGATTGTCGAGCCGGGGGCAGGTGCGGTAATTCTCAAAACCGCCATTCGGAATCAGGTTCTGAGCCAGCGCCCAGCCGGGCAGGCCGACGATCAACCAGCATACCATCCGAACCGTGTTGCAGAACAGGGTGTTCACTTACGTCAAAATCATCGGTTATTGTTTGCGGGGAAGGGTCGAAAGATACGGTTTTTTGGGGAAATACTTGTAATACGCTTATGTCTGGTAATCCTGTTTGCGTGATCAATTACCCCTAAATCCCCTAAAGGGGACTCGGACGCAGTAAAAAGCGGGTTGGAAAAGTCCTCTTTAGGGGATTTAAGGGTGACAAACGAAGGTGATCGGTTACCTTTAAAGCTTAAGCCGGATACCTGCTTTGTTCAGCAAGCCCGTAAGCCCGACGCATAGCAGGGCGAACAGAAAGGATTTGAGCAGTCCGATACCGCCTGTTAGTACGATCTCCGGCAAATGAATCCCGAGAAAATTCGTGGTGGCATAGGCAAAATATGGCATCAGGTAACACAGCAGCGTGTCGGTTCCGGCGGGTTTGATGAAGCCGAACCAGCGGCTCTGGCCCCACACGTCGGCGACCCAGTAAATAGCGGTGAAGGCCAGCAGCGTGAAGGCGCTGCACAGAAACAGCCAGGCCGGGGTTTCGCCTAGCTTGGCCAGACCCCAGTAGGGGCGTGTGAGTACCGACAGACCGATCAGTAAAGCCGCCGTGGCCAGAAAAACGACCGTCATTTGGCGGTTGTCACCTTTTTTCCGGTACTGTTGAAACAGCGTCGAAATCACCACCCCGCCCAGGCTTAAGCCCACAAGCGTGCCGTTCCGAATGGCCCCCGGAATCACATGCAGGGCGTCGGGCAACCAACCCGCGTGGGCGATCAGACTCAGGGCGGCAAAAACCGCCCAGGCCGTTAGTAGAACCCAAAGCCGGTTTTGGGCTCCCACCGTGATCAGAGCCGCCACCAGATACGCCCAGCCAATCAGGCCGAGGATGCCCCACCAGTGCGGCTCGAAGCGGCTGATCGAACCACCTTCGCCACCCCGGTACAAAACCGCCAGCGCCAGCAGCGTCAGGATGCCGAGCCCTTTCAAACCGGTAACCAGCGATTTCGGGGCCGATTTGGGGTAGCTGTTCCAGATCAGTATGAAGCAAGTGCAGCAAATTACATTCCATAACAGCCGGGGCATCCCGGTCGCCGATTCGTTGATCGATTCGCCGTTGACCAGAAAAACGCCCATCGTCAGCAGGGCTACCGACCGGAACAGGATGTGCCCGATGAGTTGCTGGAAGTTGTCGCCTTTTTTCCGTCGGTTATCGATAGCAAAAGGCAGCGACATGCCGACAATAAACAGAAAAGCCGGGAATACCACATCGGCCAGCCCAATGCCGTCGACCCCACGCGGGACGTGTTCGAGCCAGGCCGGAATGTCGGTCAGCGACCAGAGATCGTTGACGAAAATCATCAGCACCATCGTCAGCGCCCGCAGGATGTCGATGGCCCCGACCCGCGCCGGATTCGCCACCGGTTGAGTGGTTTGGGGAAATACGGTTTCAGGTTTATTCATGGGATAGTTGGAGGGTTTCATCAATCGGTGTTCCTATTTCCCCGACGCCCAGAAAATGGCATTTCGGAAGAGGGTTTTAAAGGCTTCGTTTTTGAATAAATCCGGATGATGCCCCATGAAAATGTACACATTTCTGGCTTTCATGTGTTCGTTGGACCAGATCACCGGGTGATCCCCGCCCATTTTGATGTCAGAATCGGGTACATACGTCGATTCGTCGACTATCGCGAGCACCTTGACATTCGGGCGCGGGTTTTTGTTGTAGGTGTACCACTCCTCCTTTTCGACCTCGAACGAAGCCGGTAAATTCTGCATCACCGGATGGGATCGTGCTTCGACGCGAACCGTGGCTTTGGCAAAACCAGGAATGTAATTTTTGTAGCGAATACCGCCCATAAATTCCGAGAACCAGGGCCACATCGGAAAACCGTCGAATTCGCCGAGCAGCGAAGCGTGGTGAAAACCGACCCAGCCACCGCCTTTACCCTCCCGGATATACTGCTCGAAAGCCACTTTGGCAACGTCAGTCCAGCGATAAGGTGGGTAATTCAACTGGATGAACACCTGGTAACGAGCCAGAAAAGCCGCATCGATGGGTTCCGTATCGGTGATGTAATCGATGGCAAAGCGACCTTTTGCCGCTTCCTGCCCGAGCCACTCACGGGCGGCAGCGACAAACGGCGCATGGACGCCACCGTCTTTTTCGGCCAGGACAACCATGCGAAATACCGGCTTTTCGACTTGTCCATAACAGAACGAGACAAGGCTAGTCAGCAATAGTATAAAACTCGTGGCCAAGGCGCATAAATGTTTGTAACTCATCAATTAATTTTGGGATCGATGTTCGCTATAAATAGAGAAGATAAGGAGCGTTCTGTATTGCCAAAGTATTAAAAATAAAACCATTAACAACAGACTATGAACAAGTTTAATACTTAATCCGAAAGATTAATTTAAAAAACCGGCATGAACGCTCACCAAAGTTATCAGAGATTCACATTAAAAACCAAACTGTTTAGGAAATAGACATCGGTTTATCGGCGGGTTTTCGTCCAGTTGTCAGTAACCTTGACAGACGCTCGGTTTTGGGCCGGCCGGGGGTGGATAAGCCTGGATTTACCCGCGGTCGAAGGGTGGGTTTTGCATGTGAAAAATCCGGCTGATGGTCGAAACCGGTGGTCCTGCTCAATAAACTAAAAAAGTTCGAAATATAATTTTGAAAAAAAGAGTATAGACCGCATAGTCTTGCATCTTTATCCAGAAATGGCAAAGTATTCTAATTTTGTATGCAAGATTACCGGAATTTCGAACCTGAAGAATTAGCCACCGATCCGTCTTTTCAACGCTGGAAATTATTCAATGACCCGCAGGAAAGCGATTTTTGGCAGAAATGGATGGTTCAGAATCCGGATAAAAAAGAACTGGTTGACAAGGCCGCTTTCCTGCTCATCACGCTCAACGAAGCCTACGCCCGAATTCCGAATGACCGCGTGCCGGTTTCGGACCGGGAGGTCCAGCACGAAATTCACCGGTTGCGCCAATCCCTCGATGGGGATGAGCAGCCCGTGGCCAAATGGTACCAGTTTACACCCCTGCGGTACGGGATGGCGGCCAGTGTGCTGGTGCTGCTCGGCTTGTTCTGGCGGCTGTTTATTCACCAGCCCTGCACCAAAGTTGATGTAACCTATAACGAGCTGATTACGCAGGCATCCCAACCGCTTCAGGAAGTTGCCAACCCCGATCGGAAAACCCGTTTAGTAACCTTGCCGGACGGAAGTACATTGCTGTTAAAAACCGGGGGGCGGGTCAGTTATCCGAAAAACTTCCCGGGTGCTATTCGCGAAGTTTATTTAGTCGGAGAGGCTTTTTTTGAAGTTCATAAAGATCCGAATAAGCCCTTTTATGTTTACGCAAAAGGACTGGTAACGAAAGTTTTGGGGACGAGTTTTACCATTCAGGCTTTCGAAAATGACAAGCAGGTTAAAGTGGTGGTTAAAACCGGAAAGGTGTCGGTTTTTGCCCGCAATAATACAGAGTTAACGCAGCAAAAAGAAAATAATAAGCTGGAAGGCGTCGTGCTGACGCCCAATCAGCAGATCGTATTTTCGCCCACGAACACGCAGATCATCAAGAGCCTGGTCGAAAAACCGGCCCTGCTCGACAGCCAGGCCCAAAGCCAGCCCTTCCGGTTTAAGCGGACACCGATCGCCGAGGTATTTGCCACGCTGGAGAAATCGTACGGGATCAAAATCGTCTTTGATGAGGAAGTCATGAAATCGTGCTACCTGACGGCTTCGCTGGACGATGAACCTCTTTTCGAGAAGCTGGACCTGATTTGCAACACCATCAACGCCCGCTACGAACAGCTCGACGCCCACATCATCATCAACAGCAGAGGATGCCAGCCCTAGCCGGAATCGTTCTTGCGGAGTAGATAAAATACCATTATATATTGGTTCGTGACAGATTTGTGGTCTAGCTTACTTATTAGATACGGGAAAAAATGCTTGATTTACTTAATAATTTTAGTATTCACCTTTCCATTCTTTAATTTTCTAATGAAACCAGAACGCCGATCGATCCTAAAACGACTCTTTGCCTCCGTAACCGGTGTAACGGGCCTGGGTATGGCTACTTCAAAAGCTGAAGCCAGCGCGGCCCCGCAAAAGGAAGTATTTAATGTAACTAATGAACAGGACGTGCCGCTGTTCTCCGGTTCTACGAAATTCGGCAACCTCGTGTTTGTCGCCGGAAAAGGGTACCACAAAGAAGGCGACATTAAAGTACACACGGACGAAGTGCTGAAAGAATTGGAAAAAGAACTGATCAAGGCTGGTTCTTCGATGGATAAAGTCTTGAAAGTGAACGTGTTTCTGCATGACCTGAACGATTACAAGGGCATGAACGAAGTGTACAAAGGGCGGTTTGGCAGCAAACCGCCAGTACGCACAACTGTCGCTGTCTACGGCGGGGTGCCGGGCGATTCCCTGGTTGAAATGGACTGCATTGCTTACATCTGATTACTTCCCTAACCCTGCCCTTCCCGCTCGTCGGCGGGAAGGGCTTTTCCCTGGCTTAACCAACCCATCGACATGATCACCCGAAGAAGTATCCTCAAACGCCTGTCAACCGTACCCCTGCTGGGTGGGCTGGTTGGCGGTGCCGCCCCACTGCAATCGGTATTGGCCGCTCCCGTGGCCGCAGCGCCCCGTAACCTTGCCAAAGAACTGGGCATCCGGACGTTCATCAATGCCGCCGGAACGTACACGGCCATGACCGGTTCGCTGATGCACGACGAAGTGCTGGAAACCATCCAGGGCGCTTCGAAGGAGTTTATGATGCTCGACGATGTGCAAACCAAAGTCGGCGAAAAAATTGCGGCTCTTGTTCACGCCGAGTCGGCGGTGGTGACGGCGGGCTGCTTCTCAGCCATGACGCTGGGGCTGGCGGGCGTGCTGACGGGCATGGATCAGAAGAAAGTGGAAGCCCTGCCGCAACTGGAAGGTACGGGCATGAAGTCGGAAGTGATTGTACAGAAAGGGCATAATGTCGGGTATTCGCACGCGCTGACCAACACCGGGTGTAAAATGGTGTTTGTCGAAACGGTGGAGGAGGTCGAAAAAGCGATCAACGAAAAAACCGCTCTGATGTGGTTTCTGCACATCCAGTCGGACAAAGGCAAGATCATGCACCAGGAGTGGGTGAATCTGGCGAAAAAACACAACATTCCGACGATGATCGACATTGCTGCCGACGTGCCGCCGGTCGAAAACCTCTGGAAATTCCACGATATGGGCTTCGATCTGGTCTGCGTATCGGGCGGAAAAGCCATGCGCGGCCCCCAAAGCGCCGGGTTGCTGATGGGGAAAAAACACCTGATCGATGCGGCCCGGCTGAGCATGCCGCCCCGGGGTTCGACCATCGGACGCGGGATGAAGGTGAACAAGGAAGAAATTCTGGGCATGTACGTCGCCGTCGAGAAATTCATCAAGCAGGATCACCAGAAAGAATGGCAAATCTGGGAAGACCGCGTGGCCCACATTGCCGATGCCGTCAAAAAAGTGAACGGTGTAACCACCGAAACCTTCCGGCCCGAACTGGGTAACCACACGCCGACGCTCCGGATCAAATGGGAACCGGCCAAAGTGAACCTGACGGTAAAAGCCTTGCAGGAAAACCTGCGCAACGGCGACCCCTCCATCGAAATTGTGGGCGAGCAGGGCGGTATTAGCCTGACAACCTGGATGTTGAAACCGGGCCAGGAGAAAATCGTGGCGACGCGCTTGAAAGAAGAACTCTCGAAAGCAGCGGTTTGATGCGTCCGGAAGCCATGCAAAAATCATTGTTCACTTTCTTTTTTGCCTGCCTGTTCAGCGGGCTGGTACAGGCGCAAACGTACAGCATCGTGATCAAGGGCGGTCAGGTGATCGACCCGAAAAACAACATCAACGAGGTGATGGACGTGGCAATCAGCGATGGCAAGATTGCGCTGGTGGCCAAAAACATCGATGCTGGTAAAGCCAAACAGGTGGTGAACGCCAAAGGCATGTACGTCACGCCCGGTCTGATCGATCTGCACGGGCACGTCTATTTCGGCACCGAACCCGACCACTACCTCAGCAACGGCCTGATTGCCGTGGCACCCGACGGTTTTACGTTCCGCGTGGGCGTCACCACCATCGTCGACGCGGGCGGAGCGGGCTGGCAGTCGTTTCCGGCGTTCAAAAAGAACATCATCCTGACCTCCAAAACCCGGGTTTTGTCGCTGCTGAACATCGTCGGCGAAGGCATGCGGGGTGGGATGTGGGAGCAGGACACCACCGATATGGACCCCAAAATGGCCGCAGCGATGGCGCTCGGCAACCCCAACGACGTGGTCGGTTTCAAGGTCGCGCACTTTATGGGCGGCACCTGGACGCCCGTTGACCGCGCCGTGCAGGCCGGAAAACTGGCGAATATGCCGGTCATGATCGACTTCGGAATGCACGATCCGCCGTTGTCGCTGGAAGAATTGTTCATGAAGCGCCTGCGCCCCGGCGACATTTTTACGCATACCTACACCTTGCTGGAAGGCAATGTGCGGGAAACCATCGTAGACGAAGCCACCGGGAAAGTCCGGCCGTTTGTCTGGGAAGCCCGCAAAAAAGGCATCGTCTTCGACGTGGGCTACGGCGGGGCCAGCTTCAATTATTCACAGGCCATTCCGGCCATCAAAGCCGGTTTTTACCCCACCACGATCAGCACCGACCTGCACACCGGCAGCATGAACGGCTCCATGAAAGACATTCTGAGCATTATGTCGAAGTTCGTGGGCATGGGCATGCCGGTGGCGGATGTGATCAAAGCCAGCACCTGGGCACCGGCGCAGGTGATCAAACGCGAAATCCTGGGGCATCTGTCGGTGGGGGCGATTGCCGACGTGGCCATCCTAAACCTGCGAGAAGGCAATTTCGGCTTTTACGATAAAACCGGCTACCGGGTCGAAGGTAAGCGGAAATTCGAGTGCGAGATGACCATCAAAGGCGGTAAAATCGTCTATGATCTGAACGGGATTGCCAACCCAATTGTGGTGCGGTAACCGACGCGTGCGTTTTGTCATCCCGACGATAGGAGGGATCTCCGGGCGCCGGAAGGAATGTCAGTTTCACCCGAAGATCCCTCCTATCGTCGGGATGATAAAAGCGGGGATGACAAAAAGACAAAAAAAAGTTTGAACAGCCTCTATTTATAACCCTTTATTGCTTTTGCTTGAATGTCAAAGTCTTACTCCAGCGTAGTCTTCCTTCTTCTCGTGGCCGGGCTTGGGTTTACCCGGCGCGATAACCAATCCAACTTACCGGCTCGCACCGATGCCAACGGCGGACTGTTTCTGCCCGAGGGGTTTGAAGCGACCGTGGTGGTCGATAGCTTACCCGGACGGGCGCGGCACCTGGCCATCAACGCGAACGGGGATATTTACGTGAAAGCCCGGTTTGTCCGGGACAAAGGCGAGTCGGTGATTGCCCTGCGCGACACCAATGGCGACGGCCGCGCCGACATCATCAAAACCTTCGGCGGGCAGACCCGCGAGCGGGCCTACGGAACGGGGATGCGGATTTACAACGGCTACCTGTATTTCAGCTCCGAACTGCTCGTCTACCGCTACAAACTGACGCCGGGCAAGCTGGTGCCGGAAGGGCCGGAAGAAATCATCGTGAACGACGACCATCCGCACGGCATGCACGAGCACATTGCCAAACCACTGACGTTTGACAATAAGGGCCATATTTACGTGGCCTACGGAGCGCCTTCCAACGCCTGTCAGGAGCGGAACCGGATTCCGAGTTCGCCGGGAATAACGCCCTGCGCCCTGCTCGAAGACCACGGCGGTATCTGGCAGTTCGACGCCAACAAGCCGAATCAGACCCAGAAAGACGGCCGTCGGTACGCTACCGGTTTACGGAGCGTCGTGGCGATGGACTGGAATCCGGTCGACCAGACGCTTTACGCCCTGCAACACGGCCGCGACGACCTGCTGATGCTCTGGGCTGGCGTGTACTCGCCCTGGCAGAGCGCGGTGTTGCCGTCGGAGGAGTTCCTGCGAATCAAAGAGGGTGCGGATGCGGGCTGGCCGTATTACTACTACGACCAGATGCAGGGCAAAAAAGTGCTGAATCCGGAATACGGCGGAGATGGTGAAGACATCGGCAAAGGCAGTCAATACGAAAAACCGATCATCGGTTTTCCGGGGCACTGGGCACCGAACGACATTCTGTTTTACCAGGGCGCTCCCGGACGTCCAACCACTTTTCCGGATCGGTACAAAAACGGCGCGTTCATCGCCTTTCACGGATCGACCAACCGGGCGCCTTACCCGCAGGCGGGCTATTTTATTGCATTTGTTCCGTCGAAAAAAGGCGTTCCCTCGTCGGATTGGGAAATCTTCGCCGACGGTTTTGCGGGTGTCGATCCGATTGTCAACGTGAGCGATGCGGTGTATCGCCCGATGGGCATTGCGATGGGCCCCGACGGTTCGCTGTACCTGGCCGAAACCGAGAAAGGCAAAATCTGGAAAGTGACCTACAAAGGTGACCGGAAAAAATTCGGCCCGGCGCAACTGGCCCAGATGGAGAAACGCAAAACCATGTCGCACATCCGCACGCCCGACGAAATCAAGGATAACCTGGACAAGGACAAGCCCGTGTTGGGCAGCAAAGTCTACGGCGTGTATTGCCGGGCCTGTCACCAGCGCAATGGGCTGGGTGATTCGCAGCGGTTTCCGCCCCTGGGGGAATCGGAATGGGTCGTGGGCGACAAAACCCGGCTGATCGAAGTGCTGCTGAAAGGACTGGACGGCCCGATTGAAGTCAAAGGACAGTCGTACAACAATGTCATGCCGCAGCACGACTTCCTGAAAGACGAAGAGATTGCCGAGGTGCTGACGTTTGTCCGGCAAAACTTTGGCAATTCGGCCAGTGCCATCACCGCCGAGGAAGTGGGCAGCGTTCGAAAGGCGATTAAAGAAAGAAAGTAAACCCCTAAATCCCCTGAAGGGGACTTAGGCATCTGGACATGGCGCGTCCAAGTCCCCTTTAGGGGATTTAGGGGTATAAGTAAGATAAACCGTTGGTTCTTAAAGCCCCACTTTACTACTACATGCGTTTCTGTACCTTATTGATTACCGGTTTGTGCGTGCTGGGCGGTTTTGGCATCACGGGTTTTACGGAAAACCGGTTGGCCGACGATCCGAAACAGGAAAAATGGAAAGCGCCCGCCTGGGCCGATACGCTGAAAAACCAGTACCCGACCGAACCACTGACGCTGGCGCAGGGCGAGGAACTGTTTCAGGAATTCTGCTCGTCGTGCCACGGCGAAGCAGGGTACGGCGACGGGGCCGCGGGCCGGGCGCTCGGGGCCAAACCCGCCAACTTCCACGACCCGGAAGTCGTCAAACAAACCGATGGCGCGCTATTCTGGAAGCTCTCAAATGGCCGGGGCAACATGCCGCCGTTCAAAGAGGTATTTTCCGACGAACAACGCTGGCAATTAGTGGCTTATGTGCGTAAACTAACGACTCCGAAGACCAACACCAAATAAGAATGCAGACCCTTTTCCTGAAAACAATTCGTGTATGGACGGTGGCGGTTTGCTGCCCCCTGTTACTCTACGCGCAAGGCCCCGATGCCAAAGCGCCCATCCCGCCCACGGCTTTGCGCCCCGACATCAAGGTGGAGCATTTTATGGCCGTCGGCCCCGAAGCCGTGCGGTTGATCCGGCACGCCAGCACCGGTGATCTGTATTACACAACCTTCACGGGTGATGTATTCCGGGTGAAAATGAACGGCCAGCCGCCGGTGGCCGAAAAAGTGTTTTCGGCCGATGATCACGGCATCACGCGTTTGCAGGGCGCGGCTTTTCTGAAAAATACCCTGTTTCTGGCCGGTAACATCAGTGTGAACGACAACAAAGGGACCAAGGGCCGGATGGTGCGCTACGACCTGGCGTCGGACGAAAAACCGGAGATGACGGTGGTGTTCAATACCGTCGAGTACGGCACTAACAAAACGACCTTCGACCACGGCTGGAACGCGCTGGAAATCAGCCCGGATGAGAAATACATTTACGTCAATACCGGCGCACGAACCGATCACGGCGAGGTGCAGGACAACGGGGGCGTGTATCCGAATGCCCGCGATAATGCGCTAACGGCCAAAATCTTCCGGTTTCCGGTCGATGCCAAAAACCTGGAGTTGCCCGACGACGAAGCGAAGTTGAAAGCGGCCGGTTACATCTATGCCGAAGGTATCCGGAATGCCTACGACATGGCATTCGACGGCGACGGCCGGTTGTTTGCGGTTTCCAATTCCGGCGACTACGACCACGCTGAAGATATGTTTTGGGTGCGGCAGGGCCACCACTACGGTTTTCCGTGGGTGATGGGGGGCGGTTTGGATAACCCGCAACAATACGCCGACTGGCAACCCGATCCGGAGAAAGATCCGTTTATCAGCAAGTTTGCCCACGCCTGGCTGATGCGGTATTTCCGCAATGACCCCGAGTTTCCGAAACGTCCGGCGGGTGTCACGTTTACCGGCCCGGTGCTAAACTTGGGACCGGATGCCAACGAATACCGCGACCCAAAAACCGGGCTGGTGATGGACGGCGATTCGACGGGCGTGCCGGTCGGGACGTTTAATGCCCACAGTTCACCGCTCGGGTTGTTTTTCGATACCAAAAAAGTGCTGGCCGACGACTTCAAAGGCGACGGCTTCGTGATCCGCTACTCCGGCCCGCGACGCAACTCAACCCTCGTCAACCCGCTGAAAAAGCAGGGCCGCGATTTATTACACCTCGATTTTAGGTACGACAAAGCCAAGGATAACTATACGGTCAAAACCACCCGCCTGGTCGACGGTTTTACGGAGCCCACCGACGCGTTGCTGGTCGACAATACCGTGTACATCATCGAATACGGCGGCAAGGGTGGCAACATCTGGAAGATTACTCTACCCGCCGACCCGAAAGCGGGCAGGAAAAACCGGAAGAAAAGAACGTAACGAAACTCCAACACACGCATGTTAAGCAGAAGAAAACTCATCAAACGCCTGTCGAGTGTCCCCCTGCTGGGTGGACTGGTCGGCACCTTGCCCGTAACCGCCGAAGCCGCAGCGCTGGCGGCTCCCAAACGCGATCTGTTTAAGGAGCTGGGCGTCCGGACGTTCATCAATGCCGCCGGAACGCTGACCTACATGACGGGCTCGCTGATGCACGACGAAGTGCTCGAAGCCATCAACTATGCCTCGAAAGAGTTCTGTCTGCTGGACGAATTGCAGGACAAGGTCGGGGAGAAAATTGCCAAACTGGTGCATTCGGAAGCCGCTGTGGTAACCTCGGGCGCGTTTTCGGGCATGACGCTGGGGCTGGCGGGCATCCTGACCGGTACCGACCAGAAGAAAGTGGAAGCGCTGCCCCACCTGGAAGGCACCGGCATGAAATCGGAAGTTATCTGCCAGAAAGGCCACGAAATTGTTTACAACCACGCGCTGGTGAACACCGGCTGCAAGATGGTTTACATCGAAACCGTCGAGGAACTGGAGAAAGCCATCAACGAGAAAACCGCCCTGCTGCACTTCCTGCACATTCAATCGGACAAGGGCAAGATTATGCACGAAGAGTGGGTGGCGTTGGGCAAAAAACACAACATTCCGACGTCCATCGACATTGCCGCCGACGTGCCGCCGGTCGAAAATCTGTACAAATTCAACGACATGGGCTTCGATTTTGTGGTGGTTTCGGGCGGAAAAGCCATGCGCGGCCCGCAGAGCGCCGGGTTGCTGATGGGCAAAAAGTCCATCATTGAAGCCGCTCGGGTGCATATGCCTCCGCGTGGGTTCAACATTGGGCGCGGCATGAAAGTGAACAAGGAGGAAATTCTGGGCATGTATGTGGCCGTCGAGAAGTTTCTGGCGCAGGATTTTGCCAAAACCTGGAAAAGCTGGGAAGACGGGGTAGCCCACGTCGAGAACACCGTCAAAACCGTAAACGGCATCAAAACCGAGGTGCGCGTCAATCCGCTCGGCAACCACACGCCCTCGCTCCGTATCTCCTGGGACCCGGCCCAACTGAAAATCACGGGCAAGCAGTTGCAGGAAGCCCTGCGCACCGGCGACCCGTCGATCGAAGTCGGTGGGGGCGGCCCCAGCAGCATCGGCGTGACGGTCTGGATGCTGAAACCGGGTCAGGAGAAGATCGTGGCCCGACGAATCAAAGAGGAGCTTTCCAAAGTGGTGTAAGTCTTCCGTCAGTTTATAGTTTACGGTTTATAGTTTACAGTTGATGAGTCAATTCTTTGAATGCCAAAACGTTATCCATGATTCATGGGCCATAAACTATAAACCGTAAACTATAAACTACAGACTATTCTCTCCTTCATTTTCAATGCCATAACCCCAAACCCATGAAGAACCTGTTACTTATCGTTGCGGCCCTGAGCCTGCTCGTCAGTGAGTGGACGCTGGCGCAACCGTACCACATCGTGATCAAAAACGGGCACGTCATCGACCCGAAAAATAACGTCGACGCCGTGATGGATGTGGCGATTCTGGACGGTAAGATTGCGAAGGTGGCCAAAAACATCGACGCGACCGGTGCGCGTCAGGTGGTCAACGCCAAAGGGCTGTACGTCACGCCCGGTATCATTGATATTCATACGCACGTTTTTTTCGGAACCAACATGGACCAGACCTACAGCAACGGCCCGAATGCCCTGCCGCCCGACGGTTTTACGTTCCGGAACGGCGTGACGACCATTGTCGACGCGGGCTGCTCGGGCTGGCGTGATTTCGAGACGTTCAAGAAGCAAACCATCGACGCATCGCAAACGCGGGTGCTGGCCCTGCTCAACATCGTCGGGAGCGGGATGCGGGGCGGCAAGTTCGAGCAGAACATTGAGGACATGGACGCCAAAGCCACGGCCGAAATGGCGAAGAAATACCCGGAGCAAGTCGTCGGCATCAAACTGGCGCACTTCAACGGCTACGACTGGACGCCGACCGACCGGGCCGTGGAAGCCGGGAAGCTGGCTGACAAACCGGTGATGATCGATTTTGGCGGGAGCAAACCGACTTTATCCATTGAGGAGTTGTTTCTGAAACGCCTGCGGCCGGGTGACATTTTTACCCACTGCTTCGGGCAACTGGCCACCCGCGAGCCAATTCTGGACGTGACGACCAACAAACTGAAACCGTTTGTCTGGGAAGCGCAGAAAAAAGGAATCATTTTCGACGTGGGTTACGGAGGTATCAGCTTCGCCTTCTCGCAGGCCATTCCGGCGCTGAAGAGCGGTTTTTACCCTAATACAATCAGTACCGACATTCATACCGGCAGCATGAACAACGCCATGAAAGACATGCTGAACGTGATGTCGAAATTCATGGCGATGGGCATGGATCTGAAAAGCGTGATCAAAGCCAGCACCTGGAGTCCGGCGCAGGCCATCAAACGGCCCGAACTCGGCCACCTGACCGAAGGTGCCGAAGCCGACGTCGCTCTGCTGGATGTGGTGGACGGGAAGTTTGCCGTGCGCGACACCGGTTATTTCGGCTTTTTCGACTACACCGGGCATAAAATTGAAGGAAAACAAAAACTGGCCTGCGAAATGACCATCCGCAAAGGCCGGATCGTGTACGACCTGAACGGGATTGCCGAACCCATCGTGGTCCGCCAGCGGCCGCAGTGAGGTCCGTACCCACGGACTTTAGTCCGTGTTTTTTTCCTGACAATTCGAGTTGCTAGCTCTAAAAACACGGACTAAAGTCCGTGGGTACGAAAGGGGAAACCGTTATATTTGGCTGTGTTTTCCTAAACCTTCTGAAATAGTATCATGCATAAACTGATTCTGGGTCTGGCGGGAGTTTGTCTGCTGGTCGCGCTCGCACTGATGGTCAGCGGCAATCTGCCGATGGCTGGTCCCTTCCTGATTGCCTGCTTTCTTTCCGTTGCCATCGGTTTTCGGGGGTACAAGAACCTGAAAGGCTTTTCGTACACCGTCGTCATCTTCGCGGCCGTTGTCACGGCGCTCTACTACCCGCAGTACTTTGTTTCGGTCGGAGATTTTAAATTCAGTACGCTCATTACGCCCCTGATTCAGCTCATCATGTTCGGGATGGGAACGTCCATGAGTCTCGACGATTTTGTGGGTGTCATCCGGATGCCGAAAGGCGTGCTGATCGGCGTCATCAGCCACTTCATCATCATGCCCAGCCTCGGCTATTTTCTGGCGAGCATCAGCGGACTGCCGCCCGAAATTGCCGCCGGGATCATCCTGATCGGCTGTTCGCCCAACGGCATGGCTTCCAACGTGATTTCGTACCTGGCGAAAGCAAACCTGGCCCTGTCGATTACGATTACGGCCGTATCGACCATGCTGGCCCCCTTCGTGACGCCGGTTTTGATGAAGTTGCTGGCTGGGGCTTTTGTCGAGATCAACACGGTACACATGATGATCGACATTGCTAAAATGGTGATCATTCCGATCGGCGCGGGGCTGTTGTTCAACCGGTTTTTGAGCGGAAAAGCCGTGTGGCTGGACAACCTGATGCCGTATGTGTCGATGTTCGGCATTGCCTTCATCATCGTGATCATCACGGCGGCAGGTCGCGACAGCCTGCTGACCATCGGGCCGTTGCTGCTGGGGCTGGTACTGGTGCACAACCTGTCGGGCTATTTCCTTGGCTACTGGTCAGGGCGACTGTTCCGGATGAGCGAGCGCGACTGCCGGACGATGGCGATTGAGGTCGGAATGCAAAACGGCGGTCTGGCGTCGGGCATTGCCAAGGAAATGGGTAAAATGGCGACGGTTGGGCTGGCCCCTGCCATCTTCGGCCCGTTGATGAACATCACCGGTTCCATTCTGGCATCATGGTGGCACAGCCGGATGCCGAAAGAGGAACGCGACGCCGTGCAGGAAATGGAATACCGGCGGCATTGAGTTTGAGTAGGTTTAGCGTTTATGGTCTATAGTTGTTCGTTTCAACTATAAACTATAAACAAATCAACGCTTTAAGAATGAATAAACATACGCTTGCCCTGGCTACTTGCCTCACCGGTTTCGCCCTGATGGCGACCCAGCCCGCCGACGATTTGTTTAAATCCGCCGTCTTTACGCCCGCCAACGGCTTTACCTCTGGTGTGGAAGGTCCGGCCGTGGATAAAACCGGGACGATTTATGCCGTGAATTTTGGCAAACAGGGCACCGTCGGCCAAATTACGCCGGGTGGAGAGGCCAGCGTGTTTGTGGAGTTGCCCGAAGGCAGCATTGGCAACGGCATTCGGTTTAATCGGAAAGGGGATATGCTGATCGCCGATTACCCCAAACACAACATTCTGAAAGTAGCGGCCGGGACAAAAACCGTCAGCGTGTTTGCCAACGAACCGCGCATGAACCAGCCGAACGACATTGCCATCGACGGCAAAGACCGGCTGTACGCCAGCGATCCGAGCTGGAAAAACAATACCGGCAACCTCTGGCGCATCGATACTGACGGCAAGGTGACGTTGCTGGAAGAGAACATGGGCACCACCAACGGCGTGGAGGTAAGTCCGGATGATAAGCGGCTGTACGTCAACGAGTCGAACCAGCGGAAAGTCTGGGTGTACGATCTGTCGGCCAGCGGGCAGGTGAGCAACAAACGGCTGTTGATCGAGTTTCCGGATTTTGGCATGGATGGGATGCGCTGTGACGCCGACGGCAATCTGTACATCACCCGGTTTGGCAAAGGCACCGTCGCCAAAGTGTCGCCTGATGGTAAAGTTGTGCAGGAAATTCAATTGATCGGCAAACGGCCGACCAACATCTGTTTTGGCGGTAAAGACGGCCGCACGGCCTACGTCACGTTGCAGGATCAGGGCAATCTGGAAACCTTCCGGGTCGACAAACCCGGCCGGGAGTGGGCCATGCGGAAAAAGTGAAAACCACCCCGGTTTCAATCACCACCGCGACCGCTTCAGCTTTTCGGGCTGGAGCACGCGGATATTAGTGCCTTTGATGTCGATCAAGCCGTCGTTTTTAAACTCACTCAGCGTCCGGATCAGCGATTCGGTGGCCGTGCCGACCATCGACGCCAGGTCATCGCGGGAGAACGGAATTACGGCCTGTTCCTGCTGCTCGTGTTGCAGACTTTCGTGCAGCCGCAATAGCGTATCGGCCACGCGCCGACGGAGGGAATTATACGCCATGCCCAGCAACTGCTGCTCGCGGTCGGTCACGCGGTTGGCCAGCAGTTGCACAAACCGCCGGGCCACCTCGCCATCGCGCGAAATCAGGCTCATAAAATCGTCTTTCGGGATATACAACAACTCCGAATCCTCCAGGGTTACGGCCGAATCCGTCTGGTCGGTATGTTCAAGCAGGCTCACGTAACCGAAGAAATCGCCCGGCTGGTACAAACCGGTAATAAACTCTTTACCGTCCGGGTTGGTTTTGAACGTTTTCACGCGGCCCGACTGCACAAAGTACAGCCGCGTTGGTTCATCACCTTCCGAATAAATATATTGCTTTTTCCGGATGACGTGGGTTTTCCGGTCGACCACCAGGGAGTTGATCCCGGTGGCGGTTTGGGCATCATCCAGAAACTGATTTAAGCCAGCCTGGGTCGGTTCGTACGATGGACGCATCTGCTCGAAGCGTTTCAGACGACCTTCGATCGCATTCAGCAGTTCAATTTCATCGAACGGTTTGGTCAGGTAATCGTCGGCCCCCATTTCCATGCCCCGGCGGAAGTCGGCCCGCTCGGTTTTGGCCGTCAGGAAGATAAACGGAATGCCAGCCAGATCGGGATTTTTGTTGAAAATATGCAGCACGCCATAGCCGTCCAAAACCGGCATCATAATATCGCAAATGACCAGATCCGGGCGGTTTTCCAGCGCCTTTTCGACGCCTACCTTACCGTTTTCCGCTGTAAGAACCTGGTACTGGGCCAATTCCAGAATCTCGGCAGTATTTTCCCGAATGTCGTTGTTGTCTTCAATGAGCAGAATCGTTTTCATGACGGAATGATAGGGTAACGGTGGTTCCGTGGTTGAGTTGACTTTGGAAGTCGATGGTGCCATTCAGCAGGGCTAGGTATTGCGCCACAATGTGCAGCCCCAGGCCGGTGCCTTCGATGGTGGTTGCGTTTTTAGCCCGGTAAAATCGTTCAAACAAATGTTTTTGATCTTCTTCCGAGATACCAATCCCTTCGTCCTGAATGGTGATCTGCACCTGCCCGTCGTCGCAGTGAAGACGCAGCCAGACGGGTTTGTATTCTCCGGAGTATTTGATGGCATTCGACAGCAAATTAACCAGTATTTTGCGAACAAGCGATTCATCGAGCCAAACCGCATGCGCACACTGTCCGTCGATCCGGATCGTTTGCCCGGTTTTCAGCAGGCTTTGCACATCCGAAACGACGCTCTCCACCAACTCATTCAGGCTAAAAAACGAATACGTCGCTTCTACTTTTCCTTCCTCCAGTTTGCCTACCGAAAGAAACTCCTCCAGGATGGCGTTCAGGTGGTTGACCGACGCTTTGATCCGCTGGATGTGGCGGTTTCGCTTGTCCTGTTGCTCGGTGGTCGTGTACTTGCCCAACAAATCGGCCGAGGTCAGAATCGCGCTCAGGGGTGTCCGGAACTCGTGCGAGGCCATCGACACGAACCGGGATTTTAGCTCGCCCAGTTCGCGTTCGGTTGTCAGGGCTTTGGACAACTCGTCTTTCGAGACTTCGAGCTGGTGCAGCGTCACCATCAGCGCGTTGGTCCGGTCGGCTACTTTCTGCTCCAGTTCGGCGTTGAGCTGCTCAATGCGGCTTTTCTGTTCGATCAGCGCCTGCTCGGCTTCTTTTTTGTATGTAATGTCGATGATGTAAGCCACCACATACAACTCGTCGTTCTGGTAAAAATAGCTCAGACTGATTTCGGCCGGAAACGTCGAACCGTCTTTTCGTTTGGCGCGCAGGTCGCGCCCGTGGCCCATGTGCCGGACTTCCGGATTGGCGTTGAACGACATGCGAAGGCTTTTATGAAGCGGAGCGATGGAGTCTGGCACGAGCAGTTCGATGGTTTGTCCGACCATTTCAGCTTCCGTATACCCAAACTGACTCAGCGCAAACCGGCTGACCGAAAGCATCCGTCCGCGGCTGTCAGAAAGGATAATGCCGATGGTGGCATTGGCAAAGACGGCCGAAAACAGGTCGGTAAACATGGGTTGGTGTCCGGTGAACTGCAAAGAAAAAAGTATCTGGTGATTGGCTGCAAGATAAAGGCAAAAAAAGAGGTAACGGCTGACGAATGTCAGTTTTTGAACCAATCAATCTCATGGAAGCAGTGCCTGAAAAGCGGCAATTTTACGAGAAGAAGAGGATTGCTGCGGGGAAGCCCGTCGGTAGACTGTTTACGGTTTTCAGAAAACCGACAAACCAGCTACCGCAAATGTGAACGCTTTGTATGGAAACGACTTTTTTTCGGCCCCTTTTTGTCCCTGCCAAAACCGCGGTTTTGCTGGTATTCGTGCCTGTCTCGTTACCGCAGCAGACCCTGATCAATCAATTATTGGCACAGGTAAACAGCGAACTGGGCGATTTCATTCGAATCACCCGCGTTGAGCAGGGGGTGCATCCGGAAGTGGTGCGCAGCTTTGGGGTGCAGCAGCTTCCCTCGTTTATTCTGCTCCGGCAGGGCACCGAAATCTGGCGGCACAATGGCCTGCTGGAAGCCCACGACCTGATCCGGCACCTGACCGAGCAATTGCAGGAAGCGACGGGCTGGTGAGGACCAAAGATACGGGATGCTGGATACTTGATACTGGATGCCAGCGATTCGCCTGTCTACCCGTGTCTTTTGTCTGGTGTAAAACTAAAAAAACTCCGCCCGGATGCTTCCAAGCGGAGTTTTTTCGTGTAAACCGGACGACTTATTTCTTGCCGTACCGCTTCAGGAATTTATCCACACGACCCGTCGTATCGAGCAGAACGTTCTTGCCGGTGTAGAACGGGTGTGATTCGGAGCTTACCTCGACTTTAACCACCGGGTAGGTGTTGCCTTCAAACTCAATGGTTTCTTTCGTTTGAACCGTCGAACGGCTCAGGAACTTGTGATCGCTGGTCAGATCCCAGAATACGACTTCCCGGTACTCTGGATGGATGCCTTTTTTCATGACAATATAAATGGTACAATAAAACTCGGTTGAACAACTCAGTTCTGAATATCGGGCCACCGACCGGTTTTGCGGGTCGGATGGATTTAAGGACTGCAAAGGTAAAGACTTTCCCGTTGGTTTCCAACCGCTTTGCCTGCTTTTGTTGCGATCAAAAAAAGTATGTTACTGTAGGTTGAATTTTTAGGGTTTTTTCGGCAATTTGACCAACAATTCGGTAACAATCAGTGTTTTACCGGTAGGGAAAAACCGTTCGCTAAATAAAGGAAAATAAACCCTATCAACTTTTTTAGACCTTTTTTCCGGTAGGGTTTCGGTAAGTAATTCTGAGTAAGGTCTTAACAGTTTCTTAACACGCCCCCCGGTTTTAATATTTCCAAGTTAACGGAGCCGGTGCGAATTTTCTGCTTTGCTTTGTTGTACTAGTGCATAGTACCTTTAAGAATCGAATCCGAGTCAATTACATACCATTTCATACATCTACAATATCATCCCAAATCATACTATGTACGTAATCAAGCGCGACGGCCGCAGGGAATCGGTCAAACTCGACAAGATCACGGCACGGATTGAAAAACTGTGCTACGGTTTAGACCCCGCCTATGTACAACCGATCGAAGTCTCGATGAAAGTGGTCAACGGGATTTACGACGGGGTGAAAACCACCGAACTTGACAACCTGGCCGCCGAAACGGCTGCTTCGATGACGACTCGGCACCCAGATTATGCGATTCTGGCGGCCCGGATGGCCATCTCCAACCTGCACAAGGAGACGAACAAGTCGTTTTCGGGAACGATCAAACGGCTGTACAATTACGTCGACCCCAAAACCGGTGAAAATGCCGCCTTGATTTCGAAGGAAGTCTACGATGTAGTTCGGAAAAATGCCGCCCTGCTCGACTCCACCATCATTTATGACCGCGATTACGGTTACGACTATTTCGGGTACAAAACGCTCGAAAAATCGTATTTGCTGAAGATGGATGGCAAAATTGCCGAACGTCCGCAGCACATGCTGATGCGCGTGGCTGTCGGGATTCACATGAACGACGTGGAAGCCGCCGTTGAAACGTATAACCTGCTGTCGGAGAAGTGGTTTACGCACGCAACGCCGACGCTGTTCAACGCCGGAACGCCCAAACCGCAGATGTCGAGCTGCTTCCTGCTGACGATGAAAGACGACAGCATCGAGGGCATTTACGACACGCTGAAACAAACCGCCAAGATTTCGCAGTCGGCGGGCGGAATTGGTCTGAGCATTCACAACATCCGCGCGACCGGAACGTATATTAAGGGCACGAACGGCACCTCGAACGGGATCATCCCGATGCTGCGGGTGTTCAACGACACGGCCCGCTACGTCGATCAGGGCGGAGGCAAGCGCAAAGGGTCGTTTGCAGTGTACCTGGAACCCTGGCACGCTGACATTTTTGATTTCCTGCAACTGAAGAAAAACCACGGCAAGGAAGAACTCCGCGCCCGTGACCTGTTCTACGCCCTCTGGGTGCCGGATCTGTTCATGAAGCGGGTGGAAGACAACGACGTCTGGTCGCTGATGTGTCCGCACGAGTGCCCGGGTCTGGCCGATACGCACGGCGAAGCATTTGTCGAACTGTATGAGCAATACGAGCGCGAAGGCCGGTTCCGGCGTCAGGTGAAGGCGCAGGATCTGTGGTACGAAATTCTGGAATCGCAGACCGAAACCGGTACGCCGTACATGCTCTTTAAGGATGCGGCCAACTCGAAATCGAACCAGAAAAACCTGGGTACGATCAAGTCGTCGAACCTGTGCACGGAAATCATCGAGTACACTTCGGCCGACGAAGTGGCGGTTTGTAACCTGGCGTCGATTGCTCTGCCGAAGTTTGTAACCCGGGGCGCCGACGGCATCATGCGGTTCGATCACCAGAAACTGTACGACATCACGAAGGTTGCAACCCGCAACCTGAACAAAATCATCGACATCAACTACTACCCGGTGGAAGAAGCCCGTCGGTCGAACATGCGCCACCGGCCGATTGGTCTGGGCGTTCAGGGGTTGGCTGATGCGTTCATCATGCTCCGGATGCCGTTCGAATCGGACGAAGCGAAGCAGTTGAACAAGGATATTTTCGAGACCATCTACTTTGCCGCCATGACGGCGTCGATGGAACAGGCCAAGCAGTACGGCCCGTACGAAACCTGGAAAGGCTCGCCGATTTCGCAGGGCATCTTCCAGTTCGATATGTGGGGTGTGAAACCGGAGTCGGGCCGCTGGGATTGGGAGTCGCTGCGGAAAGAAGTGGTGCAGCACGGCGTTCGGAACTCGCTGCTGCTGGCCCCGATGCCGACCGCGTCGACCAGCCAGATTCTGGGCAACAACGAGTGTTTCGAGCCGTTTACGTCGAACATCTACGTCCGGCGCGTGTTGTCGGGCGAGTTTGTGGTCGTGAACAAATACCTGCTGAAAGACCTCGTGAAGCTCGGCATGTGGAACGACCGGATGAAAAACATGCTCATTGCCGCCAACGGCTCGGTGCAGAACATTCCGGGAATTCCGCAGAACATCAAGGATCTGTACAAGACGGTTTGGGAGATCAAGCAGAAAACCGTCATCGACATGGCCGCCGACCGGGGCGCGTACATCTGCCAGTCGCAGTCGCTGAATATCCACATGGTGGACGCCAACTTTGGCAAGCTGACCTCGATGCACTTCCACGCCTGGAAGCGCGGCCTGAAAACCGGCATGTACTACCTCCGCACGAAAGCCGCTGCCGACGCCGTCAAGTTCACGGTGGAAAAACAGGCCGACGCGCAACTGGAGCCGGTGCTGGTTGAAACAATGGAAAAACCGCTCAACTACGAGAAGTTCGCCCAGGAGGGAGCAGCCGCCCACCCCGTACAAGTCAGCGAAGCCGAAGCCGCCTATGCCGCGATGGTGTGTTCGATTGACAACAAGGATGATTGCGAGGCTTGCGGGAGTTGATAGGAAGATAATATATTGACTTTGTTTCAGTGCCACGGCCTTGCAGCCGTGGCACTATTGCTTTAGGACAGGATGAGTCATAATAAAAGTAAATTAGATAATTAATATAGATTGTAGTAACATGCAAGAAGATGAAAGGAATACAAGATTAGGTAAGTGTCGTAAAAGAGGTCATGTAATAGACAAGATCAAGTACATCAAATAGACGGATCATTAGATGAGCACTGGGAGTGTTACTTTAGTTCAAAGAGTAAGAAAGCAAAAGATATGTAAGAAAAGATTGGCTGGATAATACTATTAAGGCTTCCAAGAAGAGACGATAAGATAGTACTGTCAAGGCATACAATAAGATAGTGAAGAAAAAGAGATTTGGAAAGCTAATGATTAGATATTATTATTGTAAATGAAAAAAGGAGCTACGGCATAATGAAATGCTTTCGCTCCCTTTTGGTGAATGCGCTGTCACCACAGTACTACTGAATCCAACTTAATTGGAGTTAGAAAAGCCTGAGTGGTTGAATGCTTGACCGTTTAACTCTTCAGCCGCATCTGCTAACGGTTTTTCTCCATCAGTTTTGGATTCAACATTGCCACCTGTAGGAGCAGGTGGCAATTTCTTTTCAGAGACAATTACTTCATAATCTTTCAATGCCTCTGTATATTCTGGCTTTACCTGCAAGTTCTCATCGAATCGAGTTTTATTTACAAAACCAAAATCAATCTCGTTTTTCAGAGAACGTACTTTAAGTATATCTCCTCTTACAACCATTCGTGAAACGGTCGGTGCTATTTTCTCATATATTGTCTTGTAGCTAACATCCTTCCAATTTAAATCTATTTTTTTAATTTCCTCAACAATCTGAGGTACACGAAAAATAGATGCTCCTGGTTGATTTGTAATGAACTTAATCTTCTCTGCATGAGTCCATTCAGGATTATAAACTGACTTATCGGTTAGAATCTCAACAATATTAGAACTGCTTACTTTTACTTCAAATTTATTAAGTTGTACTGTAGGCAAAGTATGTGTTAGACTCAAATTCTCATAATACTCAAGAGCAAGGCCTTTTTTCTTGCGCTCTTGCGTCATTTGCTCAATGTTCTTATCCATTTCTGCAATTTCCTTTTTGATATGATGTATCTTTTCTTCATAGAATTTGAAGAAATCTTGTTCAATACCTTCAGGAAGTTTAGTAGAATTGTTGGTTGAATCTACCATGACTTGGACTTGCTTCAATGATATAGTCAAATATATCTAGGGTGCAAGACCATTGCAAGCGTATTCATAGATATTTATTTGGCCTTCTGAAAAAACTTTTATAAATGGAAATAAAAATATGAAAATTACAAAAATGATGAACGCCATACGAAAAATCATCCAACAGCAAGGGCGGAACACCATAACCGTTGAACTGCCTGAAGACGTTGAGGCCGAAACCATCGAAATGATTCTGCTGCCGGTTGAGGAACCGTCACCGGCATTGGAAGGCGATTTAACCGAATTGCAAAAATTACTGCTGAAAGTCCCGCCAATGATTGACGCGGAACTGAACGATGTTGAAGAAAAGCGAAACGCCTTGAACCAATGGCAGAAAAAATCGGCGTAGAGAATCAATTCGCCTGCAAATAAACCTTCATCAAGCATCAATCCAATTCTCCAGTTTAATACCGGCCAAATCCGCAAAATGCCTTGTATTTCGGGTCACTAATGTCAGCCCGTATACGATGGCTGTTGATCCAATCAGTAAATCGAAGTCATCAATCGTTCGGCCTTTTTGTCTTAGAGCAGCTTTTTGTCGGGCATATTCAGGCAGTGCTTCACCAATGAGGAGGATGCGTCCCTGAAAAAGAGTTTGGAGATTTTCAACATTTTGCCGGTTTTTCTGTCGCCGATCCGGTGCACTATTTTCTACGCCAAATAGCAATTCAGCAAGGGTAATCTCCGATAATAAACACGATTTTGTACCAATCTGCGCAATTTTCTGCTTAATGCTAAATTCGTCTTTTATGAGATGGACGCAAATGTTGGTGTCGAGCAAATAACGGTTCATAGTTGCACATCGCGCTCGCGAAAGGATCGGGCGTTTTGAAGCATAGTGGCCAGCTCATCGCCGGATTCGTCACTTTGCCAACCGCCAGCCACACGATCCAGTAACCGTAACTCTTCCGCTTCACTCAATTCGGTTTCCGTGTGCGTCTCTTTGATGCGAAGTCCCAAACGCTGAGCCAGCCCTTTAAGTAGCGTAAAGTCCTGGTCGTTAAGGGTTTCAATCGTGATGGTGTGCGTCATACGGGATGCGTATTAATGCTGGATGATTGATGCAAATTACTGAAATAAACGCAATTTCTTTTGAGTGTGTTCCTTTATCCACGATAACGCCGATTTCGCCCCGGCGCATCTTGTGTTCCGGCAGGGGAGCGGTTAGGGCAACCAGATCGTGTAAGTGTAATTCGTCCATTGGATTTTACCACTTGTTGAATATGTACAAACACATACATTTGTGCTGAGTTCCCACCGCTGTAACATAAATAATGGATAACCCGTATCAAATTGCTATAAGCAAAGAAATTTTTAAAGTGAATCACTTGTTTGCCATACAAGGATTTACGAATGGGGATTTCGAAAAGTTTGAGTTTGGGAAGGAATATGAAGGATTTGCTATTTCAGCCAGGAAAAGCTAGTATTGACTATGAAGACTGCCAAAAAGCCTGTTAAATCAACTCCCAAACCAGCAGAAGCCGGTTTTTATAAAACGGAGGAGGAAGCTGTAGCCGCGAAAGTCCGGCTGGTTGAAACCATGCTGGCAAACGCTAATTGGGAATCGTTCAAGAAAGCTGCTAAGTAACGCGTTCAACTACGCAACAAAATTAGCTCCGCTAAAACAGAGCAGGTTTTGTTGCGTATTCTTACTTTGAAAACAAACCCCTCCCTTATTTCCGATGCCTTGCCAGCCACTGGTCTACGCTGGCGGTGATCGAAAACCGGACGCCTTTAAATCGCTCGGGCCGGGGCGCGTCCAGGGCTTGCCGGAGTTGGAGCACGGCGGGGTAAAAATCAACGCCCCGGTTCAGGAATTGCTGATCAAGCGCTCGCAACAACCGGTCGATGCCGTACGAATCAAAACTCCAGTGTTGCAGGTTGTTGCTGTCTTTCAGGTCCGCCCGAATGCTGGCCGAGAGCCAGCCGATGCTCTGGTTCAGGGGGCCGACAAACTGGTCAGGATGCTCCACCGGATTGCCATCCAGAAAATAATAAACTTCCCGATACCCCCATTCACTTTGGAGCAACGCCAGGATCTCGGCTTCCCAGTTCGGATGCGCTTTGATCTTGGCCAGGGCCGCCTGCCGGATGTCATCGGGCTGGTACCGACTGGAATAACCCAGCAGGTTGATAATGGGATCGTCGGTTTTTTGAGCAGCAATCGTCTCCAGATTCTGCCGGTGCCAGGTATCTTCCCGCTCTGCGTGATAAGCCCTGTTGGCCTCCGAAAGCCGGTCGGATTCTCGAACGTAACCCACCAGCAACCCACCGGCAAATACGGTACCGAGAACGAGTGCCAATCCGAACGAAACCTTGAGAAAGGTAAGTGGAATAAGAGACGGGCCGGAGGCCGGAAGCGAAAGAAAGCATGGCACCAGCCAGAACAGCGGTATCCAGAACTGCCCCTGCCGAACGGCTACTTCGCGCAAAAAGGCGGGATAAAGCGTGTTGCTGTGCCACTCCCATTTGAATACCGCACAAAAAAACGTCGTTAAAGCCACCACTAGCCAGGCAAACAGTATCAGCAGCGTCCGGATGCTGCCTGCCGGAGCGATCCAATCAAAGCCGCCCCGGACGTTTAGCGTGATCGTTAGCAGCAAACTGACAAGGGCAAAACCGGCACCCCAGAAGAATAGCCCCAACCCGTAGCCCATGGCATTTTCGCCAACCAGCGAGGGTTTGGAAGCGGTAAACCAGGTCAGGCCGATGAAGAATACGGCCGTCAGGACGGCGAAAAGGTAGGCAAGCATGCGGGTTTACGGTTACGGCGGATGGACGAAAGATAACGTTTTAAACGGGATCCCCGAAGAATCGCTCGCTTGCGCCGACTTCACCCGATTCGCCAGGGAAAGTTTTGCGGAAAGCCTGAGCGTTTTTGTTATTAATGTAACTGTATAGTTCGGATTGGGTACATCTGGCAAAATATAATTTGTAATAACATCGCATAAGTATATTTATCTGCTGGTAAAATTGCTATTTTTGAAATTATCTCTTTCTGAGCCAGCACATGTTCAACGGTAGTCAGCGGTATTCGCTTCTTGTTCCGTTTCTGATCATTCTTGCCATTTCCTGCATGGGCGTGGTGGGCTATACTGCCATTGAGGACTATAATTTCATTGACGCCCTGTATATGACCGTGATTTCGATCACCACGGCAGGGTACACCGAGGTACGACCCTTGTCGCCAGCGGGCCGCATTTTTACCATTATCCTCCTGATTTCCAGCTTTACGACCTTCGCCTACGCCTTAGCAATTATTACCCAGTACGTCGCCAGTGGCGAGTTTATCAACTTCTTCAAACACCGAAAAATGACCAAACAGATTGATGAGTTAACCAACCACGTGATTCTCTGTGGTCTCGGGCGAAACGGGCAGGAAGCGGCCATCACGTTGCGTCAGCACAAAGTACCGTTCGTGGTCATCGAACA
This sequence comes from Larkinella sp. VNQ87, assembly GCF_049445795.1. Classification (NCBI taxonomy): domain Bacteria; kingdom Pseudomonadati; phylum Bacteroidota; class Cytophagia; order Cytophagales; family Spirosomataceae; genus Larkinella; species Larkinella sp. VNQ87. The sequence goes on along the minus strand of NZ_JBMSDT010000007.1, from coordinate 316,823 downwards.
GAATGAGGAGCGGGTGCGGACGTATATGATCAAAAACGAATCGTTGCTGTATCTGATCGGCAACGCGACGGAAGACGAAACCCTGCAACGGGCGGGCATTGGCCGGGCCAAGGCGCTGCTGACGGCCCTTCCGAACGATGCCGACAACGTGTTCATCGTCCTGAGCGCCCGGAGCCTGAATGATAAACTAACCATCATCAGCCGGGCGTCGCAGCACTCGGCTCAAACTAAGCTACGGAAAGCCGGGGCTAACCGGGTGGTCATGCCCGACCGCATCGGCGGTGCGCACATGGCCAGCATCGTCAGCCGACCGGACATCATGGAGTTTCTGGAATACCTGACCGGGTACGCCGAAAGTGGTTCGGTCGTGGATGTGATGGAAATTGGCAAACTTCCGAAAGAATATGCCGGGCTGCCACTCCAGCACCTCCTCAACGATCGTCTGGCCGACGGTATTGTCATTGCTATCCGAACGGCCTCCGATTACCTCCTGACACCTGCGCCCGATCTGGTTCTTGAACGCGGAATGAAACTCTTTTTCCTGCATCAGATTAAGGCTCGTCACCCACAGCCAGCGCTGACACAAAACCTGTAGGTTACCACACCAGCGTCCCTACTGAACCGGCTGGCAGGTTCACATTCATCACTTTCCCCCGAAACCGCACACTGAAAGCCTGCGGCCCGGCGCTTTCATTCAGGACAATCAACACCCGCCGACCGTCCGGGGTTTTGAAGGCTACGTTGGGCAGATTCGGCACCAGATTCGAGGCAATCCGGACGGAACCGGGCCGCACAAACTTGGACGCCGAAGCCACGATGTAATACGCCGGATTGCGCGTCACGGCGTTGCCGTCGATCGTCAGCGCGCCCAGGCAACGGTCGCAGCCGCCCTCGGTATGCGGTTTTTGCTGCGGGTCGGCGGCCAGGTTCCATTGCAGAACCGTCCGCGCCCAGTTGCGCAACGCGCCCACAATCAGGTTTTTGACGTGCCAGCCGAGGTCGCCTTTCAGGTCGCCGGGTGCGCCAATCCACTGCTCCGTAAAATACAGGTTCTTATCGGGATGGGCTTTGTGCACCTCCGACAAGGCTTCAATCGGCCCCGCGTACAAGTGAAACGCCGAGCCATCGACGTATTGGCGGGCTTCCGGGTCGTTCAGGATCGTGATCGGGTAGTCGGGCCGGTCGGCGTTGTGGTCGTACAGAATGATTTTGGTGTCGATTCCGGCGGTTTTGAACGCCGGGCCGAGGCTCTTTTTGATAAAAACCGCCTGTTCTTCCGGCAACATCAGCAGGCTTGGGTTGTTGCCCGGATGCAGCGGCTCGTTCTGAATGGTGATGGCGTCGATCCGGATACCTTCGGCTTTCATGCCCTGAATGTATTTCACGAAATACCGGGCGTAGGCGTCGTAAAATTCCGGTTTCAGACGGCCGCCTTTCGAATTCCCGTTGGTCTTCATCCAGGTCGGGGGCGACCAGGGCGAGCCCAGAATCTTGATCGCCGGATTGATCGTCAGAATCTGTTTCAACACCGGGATCAGGTGCTTGCGGTCGGGGTCCAGGCTAAACCGGCTCAGTTCGGGGTCGGTCTGGCCGTCGGGCAGATCGTCGTACGAAAACACACGCTCGTCGAGGTCCGACGCACCGATGCTCACGCGTAAATAGCTGACGCCGATATTATTGTCGTCGGTCGCAAACAGTTCGTTCAGCAAAGCCGCCCGCTCCGGCGCACCCATCCGGTTGATGAGCATCGCGCTGCCGCCCGTGAGCGTATACCCAAAACCGTCCATCGTCTGAAACGTCTGACTTTCATCCACTTCAATGGTCGGCGACTGGCCCGAAGCATCGCCGAACGACAAGGGGGCAGTTTGCCGCTGAAAGAGCGCCGACCGATCCGGGTTGATCAGCCACAGTTCTGCGGCACCGGAGGGCGGGCGGTTTCCGGTTGGTCGCCGACAGCCGACCTGAATCACCAGTAAAACCGTGAGCAGGAGGGCGAGAAAATGAGATAACGGGGACAGGGGTTTTGTTCGCTTCATACGAGTTTCTGTTCTGGTCGCCTTGGTCAACTACCGCCAGCGCCGTACCTTTGGTCTTCTTTCCAACCTTGTTTGTTGCTCCTGAATGTCGGCCCGGCTGAGTCTTTTCATTGGTATCCTTTGCATCAGTATTTTCCCGGTTCTGGTTCGCTCGACGCCGATTTCGGGCGTTAGCGATGCATTTTACCGCCTGAGCCTGGCTACGCTGCTGATCTGGCCGTATGTGCTCATTCGTCGGAAATGGAATCCGGAAACGCTGCGCTACTGGAAACCGATCACCGTCTGCGGTATTTTCTTTGCATCCGACATCGCCGTCTGGAATCTGTCCATTCAGTATTCTTCGGCCACTCAGGCCAGCCTGCTTACCAACCTATCGCCGATCTGGGTGGGCATCTGGGCGTTTCTGTTCATGCCCGAGAAGCCGACGCGGTATTTCTGGCTCGGAACGGCGCTGGCCCTCGTCGGGCTGGTGCTGCTCATGGGCGTCGAAACGTTTTTAACCCTGAAAATAGACAAAGGTTTTGGTCTGGGCGTTTTATCCGGCTTATTTTATGCCGGGTACATCATTGTCAGCAAATCCGTTCTGCGCCAGCTACCGATTTTGAGTTTCATGACGGGCAGCATGACGGTATCGAGCCTGTACTTGGGCGGTTTGTGTTGGGCGCTGGGTGAGCCATTGTGGGGATTTGACGGGCGGATTTGGGCCTCGCTGGCGGTGCAGGCGCTGGTTTGCCAGTTGTTGGGCTGGTTTTCGGTTAGTCACGCCCTGCAACATATTGCGGCCCAGCGGGTTTCGTTGAGTTTGCTGAGTCAGGCCGTGGTGACGGGTGTGCTGGCCTGGTTGTTGATCGATGAGCGGATTACCGCTCAGATGATCATGGGGGGCATTGTGGTTCTGGTGGGAATCGCGATTACCTTCCGCCGTACCCACGGACTTTAGTCCGTGAGTCTTAGCTATCTCATTGAGTAACTAACAACTCACGGACTAAAGTCCGTGGGTACGCACTACTGCCCGGCCTGAACCGTCTGGGGATTCAGGTTCGTGAGGGCGCAAACGTGGATGATTTTCCATTTCCCGCCAATCTTCTCCACCACCCGCGACTCTTTCGAGGTGGTAGTGCCGTGGCTGTCGATCAGCATCTGGTCGTACCAGACAAAGGCCATCTTGCCGTTGAGATGAATCTCGTAATTCGTGTTGTAAATCGAAACCTGGTCCGCCGGTCGGGTGCTGGTAAAGTGATTTTTAAACTGCTTTTCCATGTTTTCCCAACCCTTGATCAGGGTAAAATCGCCACCGTACAAATTTGCTGCAAAGTAGATATACGGGGTATGTGCCCAGCAATCTGCCCATTTTTCCTGGTCCCGTTTAAAGAACCCCTCCGTCTCGTTGTAAAGAACGGTTTTGATGGCCACGTGTTCGTTTTGCCCAAAGGCGGAAAACACCGGCCCAGCCAGCACGACCCATAAAATCAGAATCTTTTTCATGATCGTAACAGGGGATGGTATGGAATGAAGGTAATGGTTATTATTGTAACATTCAAGTATTATTTTGTATTTAATCGCCCAAAAAGAAGAGCGTAAGCTGTAAACGTTATTTTCGATCCAATGTCGAACGAAACTGCCACTGCCCGGGCGGCTATGCCCACCGTTGCCAATCCTATTCTGGAGCGCCGGACGGTTGAAAACAGCAACCGCAACGTATTAAAATACCTGAAACCGGGGCTAACGGTGCTGGATGTGGGTTGTGGCTCCGGGGCCATCACACGGGGGATTGCCGAGCGGGTAGGGCCGCAGGGCCGGGTGCTGGGCATCGATCCGGGTGAGAAGCTGATTGCCGCAGCGCAGCAACATACAGTCGGTCTGCCGCAACTGTCGTTTCAGCAAGCCGACCTGTACACATTTGAAACCACCGAGCGGTTCGATCTGGTGACCTGCGCTCGCGTACTGCAATGGCTAAACCGGCCGGAGGAAGCGTTGGTACGGATGAAAGAATGGGTAAAACCGGGCGGTTTTTTGGCGGTGCTGGATTACAACCACGAAAAAGTCGAGTGGTTGCCCGAGCCACCGGACGCCATGCGGACGTTTTATGACGCCTTTCTGCGCTGGCGGCAGGAAGCCGGTTTTGATAACGCCATCGCCGATCACCTTGCAGCACTGTTCGAACGAAACGGGCTGGCCGAAGTGACAGCCGAACTGCAGTTTGAAAGCAGTCGGAAAGGAGAACCCGGTTTTGCCACGGCCAGCCGCATCTGGTCGGAAGTGGCCGAAATCCGGGGTCCGCAGTTGGTTCAGGACGGCTACGTTTCGGAGGAAGACCGGCTTCGGGCTATTGCTGAATACGATCAGTGGGTTGCTACTACCGGCGAATCCATGCAGTTGTATCTGCTGGCAGTGGAAGGGAAGCGAGTTGAAGAAAAAACGGGTTTACTCCGACCCAGCCTGGGTCGGAGTAAACCCGAATAAAAAAACGCCCTTATTTCGCGGATTTAACGGTGACTTCAAACGCCAGGGGCGTGTAGGGAGGAACGATGTAATAGCCTTTGCTCTGATCGTAGCTGCCCTGGGCACCATAACCTACACCGGAGGGAAAAACGAGAACAGCTTTATCGCCTACGCTCAATTGCTGAATACCCGCGTCAAAGCCGGAAATTACCTGGTTCGAGCTGGTTTTGAAGCTCAGTGAGTCACCTTTGTCGAAGGGGGTGCTGGCCCGGAAGGTATTGGCTGTATACGCAACCGTTACGGTCTGGTTCGTGGTAACACGGGCACCGGTCCCTTTTGAAGTAATGTATACGCGAACGCTGTCCGTTGAATTGGGCACCAAAGTCGTTGACGTAGGCGCTCCCAGCTTTTTGATGGCGGCATAATCGTCCATCTGCTCGAGTTGCGTCCGCGACCGTTTTAGGGTGACATCAAAAACAACCGCGCTGTAAGCAGGCATTTTGCCGCTCCGGGTATCATTCCCGAACGCGATGTTGGAGGGCATAAAGAATCGGGCGCTCTGGCCTTCGCGCATTAGCAGAAATCCTTCTTCCAGTCCCTGCACCACAACCCCGGCCAGGAAAGGAATGTACGCCGATTTGGTCTTGTTGGCACTGTCGACCAGAACGGTTGTGCTACCGGCGATATACGACAACGTGTACGTAAACTCCAGTTCTTCGTTTGCTGTTGCGGCTTTAGCGGATGAGTTGGCGGGGGTAATAATGTGGTATAAACCGGAAGCGGTTTTCGTTACCTGACTTTGTAACTGATTAGCATTGAGGTAATTGCGAATCTCTTGGTCGTTTTTCTCCGCCATACCGGCACTCTCGTCGTTGAAATTATTCATACAAGAGGTCAGACCGATCACCAGGAGGAAGGCAATAAAAACATTAAACGGCTTGAATTTCATGCTCGATAAAAAGAATGGATAACGTGATAACTATAGCCAAGACCCCGGCTGTGGAGAAAGCGTTGCAATCGTTCGAAAATTAGGGAACCATCCGACCTTCGCCTTCCGGTAAAATCCAAAAATGATCCGCAAGGCCGGGGCGGTTCTGAGCGACTTTTCGCAATTCTTCAATGGGTTCGTTCTCGCCATCGTCGGCTAACGGAAAGGTGCCGTAATGGATCGCGACGCTCTGCTGCGAACGAATATCTTCGTGAATCTGAACGGCTTCGATGGGCGAACAGTGAATCGGGGCCATGAACCAAGTGGGTTTAAACGCACCAATCGGCACCATTGACAATCGCATCGGGCCGTATTTTGCACCAATCTCTTTGAAGAAAGCACCGTAGCCCGTATCCCCAACAAAATACAACTTCCCGGCTGTCTGGCTATCCACGATAAAACCGCACCAGAGCGTGGCGTCTCGGTCGAACATCCCCCGGCCGGAGAAATGCTGCGCCGGTACGCAGCGAATCGTGGTGCTGTCGTTAAATACCGCCGAGCCATGCCAGTCCAGTTCCGTCACGTTCCGGCAACCCTGCTCTTCCAGAAAGGCTTTGACACCCAGCGGACAGTACACCTTTGGCTGGTCGCGCTGGCAGAGCCGCTGCACGGTTTCAATGTCGAGGTGGTCCCAGTGGTTGTGGCTGATGAGCAGAATATCAATCTTCGGGACATCGTCAAACCGGATACCGGGTGGGCGGTTGCGTTTGGGGCCGGCCCACTGGTAGGGGCTGGTGCGGTCATACCAAACCGGATCGGTCAGCACGTTCAGGCTGTCGAATTGCAGCAAAACCGTCGAGTGATTGACAAACGTGACCCGCACTTCCGAACCCGCCACGCGGCTTGGAGGAGGAGGGCCGGGCGGCACATTCCGAAACGCTCCCCAGGGCTTTTGGTCGCGACCCGAAAGCATCCATTGCAGGGCTTCCAGCAACCCCTTGGCCTGTGCGCCGTTGTAGTTATGAAATTGTTTGCCGTCGAAATGATCGGTCACCGGCCCTTGGTAGCCCGGTGCGGAAATTAGGTAGCCGATCGTCAGGATCACGACGGCTGCGACGACGATGAAAATCAGCAGGCCCAGGAGAATTTTCGGAAGCATAGGGCCGGATTACAAGAGTACCTTGTCGATTTTGTGAACTACACCGTTGGTTGCCGTCAGGTTAGCCTGTGTAACGGTGGCGGGCAACGGAATTCCGCTGCTTTTGACTGTTACGCTTGTGCCCACGTTGAGTGTCAGTCTTTTGTTACTATAGGCTGTTAAGTCGCCGGTTTTCAGGTCGTTCGAATACAGCCTTCCAGCCACGACGTGATTGGCCAGGATATCTGCCAGCGTCGCCACCGGCACTTTGTTAATCGTGTCGGAACTGCTCAGTTTCAGTGCGCGGAAGGCGTTGTTGGTTGGCGCGAAGGTCGTATACGGTTCGGTACCTGTCAGAACGGTTGCCAGCGTCGGGTTGCTGGCTGCCACGCGCAGGGCGGCCGTACCGAGCAATGACAGGCTGGTATCGGCAGCCACGACGCCCACCAGCGTACCGCCCCCCGTGCTGCCCGAGGGCGGAGGAAGCAAAATGCGGTCGATGACATGAATAACGCCGTTAGCCGCCTGAATGTCGGGCGTCACTATGCGTGCACCGTTGACAAACAAACCACCAGAGCCATTGGTGACATACACAATGACCGGCTGGTCGTTGATGCTTAGCGAGGTCTGCACCGGTTTATTGCTCTCCATCGGAAAACCGGACGAAGCAACGGCGGCTTTCAGGACGTGGTATTGCAGAATGGCAGTCAGTTGGGGTTGGGTGAGGGTCGCCAGGGCGTTGGCATCGGCAATGCCGGAAGCGCGAAAGGCGGCATCGTTCGGGGCAAAAACCGTCAGGTTCGGATTTTTGAATGCGTCGAGTTGCCCAGCCTGCCGGATCGCGGCTTCCAGAATCGTAAATTCACTGCCTTCGACCACCAGATCGGCCACGGTTTTGGGTTGGGCCGGGGCGTCTTCCTCTTCTCCGTCACAACCGGCCAGGAATGTACCCAAAACGACAAACGCCACCAGCAGCAGGCTGCGGTGGTAGAAGGGGAATAAGACTGTTTTTTTCATGAAAAAGCTGTCAATTAGTGAAGATTAGGTGTCTTCAGACGCCCGATAGATGCTCCGTCTTGCTATCTTTATGCCCGATACTGTTCAGAACGAAACCGTCACCTGTTTATTGAACGGAATGGACGGTTACGAACAAGGTACAAAACTATTAAATCCTTTGTTAAACTTTTTGCTTGCTAAATCCATGAAACAAAAATTGCTGGTATTGGTTCTGCTGATCGCCGTAACGGTGGGCTTTATGGCACCGACGAAGAAAATACGGTTGTTTAACGGAAAAGACCTGACGGGCTGGAAAATCTACGGGACCGAAAAATGGTATGTCGAGAACGGCGAACTGGTGTGTGAGAGCGGCCCGGACAAAGGCTACGGCTATCTGGCAACTGATAAGTATTATAAAAATTTCGATCTGTCGGTGGAGTTTAAGCAGGAAGCCAACGGCAACAGTGGTGTCTTTATCCGGTCGACGGTAGAAGGTACGAAAGTGAGCGGCTGGCAGGTGGAAGTAGCGCCCCCAAACCACGATACCGGCGGGATTTACGAGTCGTACGGCCGGGGCTGGCTGATTCAGATTCCGGACGAGAAAGAAACTATCCTGAAACCCGAGCAGTGGAACAAACTGCGCATCCGGGCCGAGGGCGACCGCGTGCAAACCTGGCTCAACGGCCAGCCGATGGTTGACTTTACCGACGAGAAAATCGGCAAAGGCGAAGGCGGTGTTGCCCTGCAAATCCACGACGGGGGTGGTATCAAAGTTCGCTGGAAGAATCTGGAGTTGAAGACGCTGTAATGGGCCGACAGCCAGTGCTATCTGCGTTCAATTTACCAAAAACCGTACTCAAAAGCCTCTGGGCTGACCGTGGATAACCCCGGGTGCAACCCGGGGTTATCCACGGTCAGCCCAGAGGGCAAAGCGGAATTGGCTAAATAAAAAATCGCACCAGGGAAGCCCCGGTGCGATTCGCGTGCTATTCAAACTATCTGTTGAACCCGGTAGTGATAACCGGGTTTTTCTTATTTATCCCACCACACCACGCTAGACAAGGTGTTGGTGCCGCCCTGGCGGGTACGGGCTTCAATAAAGTTGGTTTTGTTGTACGTTTCTTCGGAATCCGGAACCACAAAACGGGTCGGGATTTTGCCGCCCGTCAGGTTGCCCGGATAATTCGTCGGCGTCAGAACCGGGTAGCCCGTCCGGCGCCAGTTGGCGAAGATTTCGTATTCATCTTCCAGAAACAAAGCCACCCATTTCTGCGTCTGAATCTGCTCCATCTGCTCGGCCACGGTTCCGGCGGTTTTGTACGGATTGGCCGTCAGATATGCGTTGATCTTCGCGTCGGAAATAACCCCGCCCGTGCCAAACAGCGACCATTGCCGCATCCCGGCCCGGACGGCATTGGCGTAGGCCGTTGCCGCCGTGGTTCCGCTGGCCCAGCCGCGCACGGAGGCTTCGGCCAGCAGCAGGTTCATTTCGGCATTGCCCAGCACGATCAGCGGGGCACTGTACCGCAGCAGGGTGGCCGGATTCGGCTCCGAGAACGAGTTGAAGTTGGCAGGCAGGTTATTGAAAGCCGCATTGGGCATCCCGCTTTGCCGGGCCGTCGTCGTGTCGGCCGTGAAAGATTTGCCGTCGGTGGTCGTCCAGACGATGGAGAACACATTCAGACGCGGGTCTTTGGTCGCTTTCAGGTAATCGATGAACGTTTTGGCAAACTTGCCGCCTTCCACGTTGTCGCCACCGGGCGTAATGTAGTCGGTGCTGAGCAGCCCGTTGGCGATGAAATTCCGGCTGGCGGTTTGCGACCCGTCGACGTAGGCAATCACGGCGCGGTCGGCATCGTCCAGAATGACGCCCCCGGCGATGGCTTTCTCCACCCAGGTTTTAGCCAGGGCTGCATCCACCTGCGTGAGCCGCATACCCAGCCGCAGCATCAGGGAATACGCAAATTTCTTCCACTTGCTCACGTCGCCCCCGAATAGCAGGTCGGCATTGCCGAAGGTCGCCTTGGTGGCATCGAACGCCTGGATCGACTCGTCGAGTTCTTTGAGGAGGTCGGCATAGATGGCCTGCTGCGTATCGTATTTAGGACCGTAGTTTTTGTCAGAAAGTGCTTTTCCAGCGTCGAAATAGGGAATGTCGCCGTATAGATCGGTCAAACGGTGGAAGATGTAGGCTTTCCAGATGCGGGCGGCCGACAGTTTGTTGACATTGGCCGGATCGGTCGACACCTTGTCGATCACCTGGCGAATGGAAATTACCGCACCCTGTCCGGCCCCGGTTCCGGCGTAGGCATTCCAGTTGCCGGTCGAATAGGTGTAGTTGAAGTACTTGTCTCCGGCGGCCGGAACCTCCTTGTAGGTCGCGAAGTGCTGCATCGACTGGCCGATGGTCAGGTAAGCTGCGCCGGTAAAGTTGGTGCTCACGCCATCGAGCTGCGCCCGGGTGAACAGGTATTCCGGAACAACCTGCGAATATTTGTTCGGGTCCACGTTCATTTCCTCAAAGCCTTTGTCACAGGCCGACAAAAGCAGGAAAATCGGGGCCGCGAAGAGTAGTTTATGAATCAGTTGCTTCATTGTGAGATCGTTAGTTAATTAGAATTTCACCATTAAGTTCACGCCCAGGCTGCGGGTCCGCGGAACACCGAAGGCTTCCAGGCCCTGGGCGTTCGTGCTCGTATAGCCCGACTCCGGATCGAAATACTGGTTTTTCTTATCCTTATACAGGATGGCCAGGTTTCGGCCGACCAGCGAGATTGACGCGCCCTGCAACTTCACGAAACGCAGCTTGCTGACGGGCAGGTTGTAGCTCAACACCAACTGACGCAGCTTCACGAAGTCGTTGTTGAACATGAACATGGCGGTGTAATTCTTGTCGTTGTCGTAGTAGGTATCCACTTCTTCTTTCTTCCAGGCTTTCGTGAACGGGTTGCCTTCGGGAGTCACCCCGGTGACGGTCACCCCGGTTTCGCGACCCGGCAGCGTTTCCTGCGGTAAGCCGAAGCGGTAGGCATACTGGTAGAGGTTGGAGTACACGATGCTTCCGAATTTACCGTCGAGCAGCACGTTCAGCGAGAAGTTTTTATACCGGAAGTTGTTCGTAATCCCCATTGTTAGCGGAGGTGTTCCCTGGCCGATTTCTTCCAGATCCCCGCGTACGGCATAGCCACTGGCCGTATTGAAGACCACGTTGCCGTTGGCGTCGGTTTTCTTCCGATAGCCCCAAACCGTTCCGTACGGACGACCCAGCACGTTGCGGACCAAACCGCCCCCGACCCCGGAACCCACATCGATACCAGTCAGCCCGTCTGCCAGCCGCTCAATTTTGCTCTTATTGTAAGCCATGTTGTAGCTCACATCCCAGCTAAAGTTCCCGTTGGTGATGGGCGTGCCGGTCAGTAACAGCTCGATTCCTTTGTTACTCAACTCGCCGACGTTGAGCAGGGCCGAGGTGTAACCGGACGAAACCGCGATGTTGGTCGTCACGATGTCATCCGTGGTTTTCCGGTTGTAAAGCGTCAGGTCGATACCCAGTCGGTTGTTGAGGAACTTGGCGTCGATACCGGCTTCGTACGTCGTTGAGGTCAGCGGTTTTAAATCCGGGTTGGGCACCTGCGACGACGACAGCACCTGCACTGGCCGGCCGTTGTGACCACCCTGCTGCATCGAATAATATTGGTAAATCTGGTAGGCATTCACGGTGGCACCACCCACCTGCGCCCACGAAGCCCGCAGTTTGGCAAAGCTGATGGCTCTCGGCAACTTGAAAGCATCCGACAGAATCAGCGAACCCCCAATCGATGGGTAGAAAATGCTGTTGCTCTTCGGATTCAGTACCGAGAACCAGTCCTGACGACCCGAAAGTGTCAGGTAAGCCACGTTTTTGTACCCGAAGTCGACCGAACCAAAAACCGAGTTGATGGCGCTCTTCATGTAGGTCGGCGTTGTGGTCGAGGTGGCGAGGTTGGTGTAGCTGTAGAAATACGGCACCGTAAACTCGCTCCCGGTGATCGCTGTCTGGTCATAGACGGCGCGCTGGGCGTTGCCGCCGAGCATGGCCGTAAAGGTCAGATCTTTGAAGAAGGTGGTGTTGTAGTTCAGCGTCAGCATGCCATTGGTTTCCGACGAACTCACCTTGCGGGCGTCGTAGGTTCCCAGCGGCTGGTAGGCGTTGTTGGTCGGCTGTACGTATTCTGACTGGAAGCTGTAAAAATCCTGGCTGACGCTCCCCTTGATAAACAGGTTGTCCAGAATGTCGTACCGGATGCTTCCCTGGCTGATAAAGCGGTGTTTGGTGTCGTCGTTTTTAAACTTGTTAATCACGAAATACGGGTTTGGCGCGGCCGGAACCGGGTTCCATTCCATCTCTTTGCCCGTCACCGGATCGTAGCCCGGCGAAAGGCTGCGGATGTCGACGACGTTGGCCACCAGGTACGTAGCCCAGTGCGGATTCATATCGGCGTAGCCGACTTTCGGGCGGTTTTTGCCTTCTTCCAGGTTGTACTGGAAAACCGTTTCGATGCTCAGCTTTTTGCCCAGCAACGCATTCAGGTTCAGGTTGGCAATCCGGCGGGTAAACGACGAATTCGGGACGATGCTGTTCGACTGCGTGTTGTTCAGCCCCAGCCGGAAGTTGACCGACTCGTTGCCGCCCGTGAAGGCCACGGAGTTGATGTAATTGCTCCCCGTGCGGTAAAAATGCTTCAGGTTATCTTTTTGCGGAGAATACGGGTGCAACTGGCCGTCGACCTGGATCGTCGGCTGGCCGTCCATGCGGGCACCGTACGACAACCGGCCCGTACTTTTGGCTTCGGTGACGGTGGTCGGTTTTTTGCCGTCCACACCCTGGCCGTATTCATACTGCCAGTTCGGAATCACAGCAATGCTTTCAAAGGTCGTGTTGCTGTTGATTTCCACGCCGATGCCTTTCTGGCCCCGGCCTTTTTTGGTCGTAATCAGAATGACGCCGTTGGAAGCCCGGGCCCCGTACAAAGCCGCTGCCGGACCGCCTTTCAACACGCTGATCGACTCGATATCGTCGGGGTTGATCCCGCCGATGCCGTCACCCCGGTCGACGTTCATCCCGTTGCCGTCGGCCGTCGTGCCGCCCCCCGGAATGCTGTTGTCCATCGGCATTCCGTTGATCACGTACAGCGGCTGGTTGTTGCCGTTGAGCGAACCGTTTCCCCGGATGATGATCCGGCTCGAACCGCCGGGGCCGGTGGCCATCCCCGTCGCGTTGACCCCGGCAATTTTACCGGTCAGGGCGTTGGCGACGTTGGTTTCGCGGGCCTGCGTAAATTCACTTCCTTTCACTTCCGAAACCGAATAGGCCAGGGCTTTCTTTTCCCGCGCAATCCCGAGAGCCGTTACGACGACTTCGTTCAGCGACTGGGCTTCCGGTTTCATCTGAACCGAAACAACGCTCTGGTTGCCCACGGCTACTTCCTGTGAGGTGTAGCCGACGAAACTGAAAATCAGCACGGCGGAAGCCACTTCCGCATCGGGAATGACCAGGGAATACTGGCCTTCGGCGTCGGAGGAGGTGCCGCGTTGCGTACCTTTCACCAGGACGCTGACGCCCGGCATTCCGGCGCCGGTTTCGTCGGTCACTTTCCCGGTAATGCTGCGTTTGGGTGCTTCTTTCACCCCGGCGGGCGGAGCTACTTCGATGGGAGCCTGAGCCAGAATCCGTTTCAGAATGATCTTGTCCTGAACCACTTCGTACGTAACCCGGTGGGGAGTCAGCACTTTCTCCAGCACTTCCGACAGCGCTTCGTCCTGAAACCGAAAGGTGTACTTCTGGCTTCCGAAAATCTGCGGGTTGTACATGAATTTGACTTTCGTCACCGTTTCAATGCGTTCCAGTACCTTCTCGACCTCGGCATTGGCCAGGCGTAGCGTGACCTTTTGCTCGAGAACCCGTTGGCCGCGCACGTCATGTGCATGCACCAGGGTGGTGAAGGCGATGGATAACAGAGCTTGATACAGAGTCACGCGCATGATTTTCTGTATAGCGTAGTGAAAGTGTCTGCTTTTTGACATAATTTTGATTGTGTCGGTTAATAGTCGGCATGAGGATTCCCAAACCATCCCTTCGTGGGTGGGGAAAGAACTGAGCGAAAAAGTGTAGGGGATCAACGGCCGGTAACGCTGCAACGTTACCGGCTTTTTTGTGCAGTTAGTAATTTGTTCCAAGCATAGGCGTCACAAGGGGGTTAGAGATGAGCAGGTTGGTAGTCATACTTGAAAAATTTTTCACAATGAATGAGCTTAATCGGTATGTATCGGTTTTAAGGGATTATCGAGTTGTGGCACAGAATCGACCCTGCTGGTTTATTTAACCCTTTACGCTAACTCGCAAGAATAGACTTTGGTGTGGAATGCGTACGACGTACTGTAGATTTGACACAAAGATGCGGGAACTGCTGCCCAATACTCTTTTTGAAGAAATTATTTTTTGAATTTTTTAAAAAAAGGGAAATAACCTATGGCTCAGAAGCCGAACAGCCCGGAATGGAAAATTTCCGGTTTTAGCGGTTTTCTCAACTAAATTATCCGGAGAAACGCCGTGTTTATCCTGCCGGAACCGGCATTGGTCGGAAATTACTCGCCTTCCGGCAGGCCCGCGAATAGCTTTGAATCGAATTCGACGCTGTTCGACATGAAACAACAACTACTAACGTTCGGCATGCTCCTGGTTCCCGCTTGTGTCTGGGCGCAAACCACTCTCACCGGAACCGTAACCGACCGGAAAGGCAACGGCCTGCCCGGTGCGAATGTCTTCATTAAAGGCTCGTACGATGGGGTCAATACCGATGCCGATGGCGCATTCAGTTTCCGGACCGACCAGCGGGATACGGCCACGATTGCGGTCAGTTTTGTCGGCTATGAGCCGTTGCAGCAAAAAATCAGGTTGGATCAGCCGACGGTGCGGCTGACGATGAAGTTGCAGGAAACCGCCACGGTGCTCAACACCGTCGTGATCACGGCGGGGGCCTTTGAAGCCAGCGACGAAAAACGCCAGACCGTCCTGAAACCACTCGACATCGTAACCACGGCCAGCGGAGGAGCCGACATTCCGGCCGTGATGCAACTGTTGCCCGGTGCGCAGCGTGTCGGCGACCAAACCGGCTTGTTCGTCCGGGGTGGGGCCGCGTCCGAAACCCGCACGATCATCGACGGGCTGGTGGTGCAGAACCCGTTCACGAGCGGAGGCCCGGACGTAGCCCAGCGGAGCCGGTTTTCGCCGTTTCTGTTCAAGGGGACGGCCTTCAGTACGGGCGGTTATTCGGCTCAGTACGGCCAGGCACTGTCGTCGGTGCTGACCTTGAACACCCGCGATAAAGCCGAAGACAATGATGGACTAAGCCTTGGTTTCAATGCCGCTGGGATCAGTCTGTCGGCGTTCCGAAAAGAACGGCTGACGGTTTCGGCTAATTATACGAACCTGAATCCGCTGTTCAGCACCCTGAAATCGAACATTCGGTGGCTGCACGCGCCCGAATCCGGCGAAGTTTCGGTGATTCTGACCCAGCCCATTGGCCAACGCGGTTTGCTAAAGCATTATTCGGATGTTTCCATGGCCTACCAGGGGATCTCGTTTCGAAATTTTACCGGCGATTTCCAGGCGTCTCCGTTTACCGTTAAAAACCGCAACGCGTTGTCGATGACGACGTTTCAAACCACCTGGGATGAGGGGCGCTGGGGGTTGCAGTCCGGGATCAGTTACACCGACAACCGTGACCGGCTGGGCATCGATACCGTGCAGGCCCGAACCGATGAGCAACGTCTACAGGGGCGAGTAGTGCTGACCCGGTCGCTGGGCGATAATGTCTCGATGCTGACCGGTGCCGAACTCCACCGGTATACGTACCTGAACCATTACGGCCAGTGGGGCGGTTCGCTGACCGATTGGTATTCCGCGTTTTTTGTGGAAACCGAGGTGTTTTTCTCCCGCAGGCTGGCCGTTCGGGCGGGCTTGCGCGGGGAACGGGCGTCGGTGATCGGGCGGTTGAATGTGTCACCCCGTTTGTCGATGGCGTACAAAACCGACGATTACGGGCAGGTTTCGCTGGCGGCCGGGCAGTTTTACCAGACGCCCGATCAGACCTATCTGCTAACGAATCCGAACCTGCGTTTTGAACAGGCCAATCACTTAATCCTGAATTACCAGCGCATTCGCGATAACCGTACGTTCCGGGTTGAAACGTTTTATAAAGACTACCGTAGCCTCGTCCGGGAAAATACGAACGGTTTTTACGATCCGAACATTTACCGGTTTCCGACCAGCCAAACCGACAACAGCGGTTTTGGCTACGCGCAGGGCTTTGACCTGTTCTGGCGCGACAAGCAATCGATGAAAAACGTCGATTATTGGGTTTCGTACTCATTTCTGGATACCAAGCGGCTGTTCCGGAACTATCCCGTCGAGGCCATGCCGACCTTTGCGGCTGCTCACACGCTGAATCTCGTTTTCAAGAAAGCGTTTCGGGCGTTGGGGATCAATACCGGGGCTACGTATTCGCTCGCCAGCGGCCGGCCGTATTTCAATCCCGGCAGCGATCGGTTTCTGGGCGATAAAACCCGCCCGTACAGCAGTCTGAGCCTGAATATGAGCTACGTACGGCGTCTGTCCCGGGCGTTTCTGGTGCTGTATGCATCGGGCGAAAATGTACTGGGAACGCGCAACAGTTATGGGTACCGGTATACGCCCGATGGCACGCAGAAATTCGCCGTTGTACCGCCGTTTTACCGGTTTTTCTTCGTCGGTGCCGTGCTAAGCCTGACGCGAAAAGCCATTGATCCTGAATTAAGTACCCACGGACTTTAGTCCGTGTAAGTTAGTAAACCGTTAAGTTGATACCAACTACTGGATCATAGAAGCTCACACGGACTAAAGTCCGTGGGTACGTTTCACTCATTTCTAACCATTAAATTCTTGTCAACTATGAAAAAAATAGCCCTTTTATTCACTCTGGCGTTGGTTTTCTCCCGCACATTTGCCCAAAACGAAAAGTACACCAAAGCAATGGAAGACGCCATTGCCAAAGTGAAGTTCATGACGCCCATTCCGGACCTGCAGCAAGCTGCCGGCCAATTGGAGCGCATCGCCAATGTTGAAACGGGCGAGTGGCTTCCGAATTACTGGGCGTCGTACACCTACATTCTGCTCGGCGTGAAAGAAACGGAGGCCGCGAAAAAAGACGCGATGCTCGACAAAGCCGCCGAGTTTTACCAGAAAGTAGCCAAACAGCAACCCGACAACGACGAAACGATGGTGCTGGCGGCCCAACTGGCCAGCGCCCGGCTGTCGGTCGATCCGGAAAACCGCTGGCAGCAATACGTCCCCGAGTTTGAAGCGGCTCTGGGAAAAGCCAAACAGAAAAATCCCGAAAATCCGCGCATATACGCCTTGCAGGGGCAGTCGTTGTTTTACACGCCCGAGCAGTTTGGCGGAGGAAAATCCACCGCCTGTCCGCTTTTGAAACAAGCCGCCGAAAAATTTGCTACATTCAAACCGGTATCGACCCTTCACCCGAGTTGGGGCCTGGATACTAATCAGTACCTGCTGAGCCAGTGTGGCCAGTAGAACGCTTTTTAACCGCAGTTGCGCATGAGTTCGTTTCAGAAGCTGGAAGCCGGTAAATGGTTTGTGCAAAACAGTCCGCGCGACTGGCTGATTTCAATTATCGTCTGTGCGACCCTGGTCTACGGCATCAGCGGGATCATTTATTTCACGCTGGAGCTGGCGAATCCAACTGGTGAATACATTGAAATTACCATCATGATTTGCCTGAACAATTTGATCAATGCGGTCTGCGTGTTGGTCATTTGTTCCCTTTTTGGGTTGGTGGCTCCTCGTCTTCCGTCAATCTGGGTCCAACACCTTGTTTTGTCGCTCATTTTTCTGGTTATCGTCGGAACGTTGAATTATTTGTTGTGGAAAGGATGGCTCCTTGACTACTTCAACTTACCTCAACGTTCCGTTTACCGGAGCAAGGGCAACAACACGTCGATGCTTTACTTATTGGGACCCATTGTGGTCGGAAACCTGTTTTTCTACTTTCAGCAACGGGCGCAGACCTATACCCGGAAAATTACCGAACAGGAATACCAACTTCTTCATCTGGAACAGCAGAAAACCCGGGCCGAACTGGAAGCGCTGCAAGCCAAAATCAACCCGCATTTTCTGTACAACGCCCTGAATTCCATCGCTAGTCTGGTGCATGACGAACCCGACCGGGCCGAGCGAATGGTGCTGTTGTTGTCGAAACTGTTCCGCTACACGACGGGGATGAAAAACCGGTATTTCAACACCGTGGCCGACGAACTGGAAATGGTCCGGACGTACCTGGATGTGGAACAGGTGCGTTTCGGTGACCGGCTGACCTACCGCATCGACCTGACCGACCCGGATTTGAATGAGGTGCAGATTCCGCTGTTTTTGCTGCAACCGCTGGTCGAAAATGCCATTAAACACGGGATTTCGAAAGTGGCCGGACCCGGAGCCATTCTCGTTCGGATTACCGAAGAAAAAGGCTGGCTCTACCTGCGGATTCACGACAACGGGCCTGCCTTTCCGGAAGAGCTTGTAGCGGGTTATGGGCTGCAAAGCATTCAGGATAAGCTCAAGATTCTGTACGGCAACGAAGCCCGGCTTTTAGTCGAGAATCAACCCCGGAAAGAGGTGGTCGTGCAGATTCGAAAAGAACGCCTAACCACCTCGCCGGATGCGGAGCGGCCAGTCATACCCGTTGAAAAGAAGTGGGTGGAGCAATAAAAAACCGCCCCGAATTCCTGCTGAGCCAAAGGCTTTTCGGTTGGATTGGTCACCTGCTGGCCAGGTTCGACTATAAACCGGTAAACGATGATCCATCAATTTCCGCTCCGTACACTGCTGGTCGACGACGAACCGCTGGCGATTAGTCGGCTCCGGCGTTTGTTGGGCCGCTATACCGACACGTTCGAGCTAGTGGGCGAAGCCGCCAACGGCCTGGACGGTCTGAAAGCCGTCGAAGCCCTCCAGCCCGATCTGATTTTCCTGGACATCGAAATGCCGGGATTGAACGGGTTTGAGATGCTGGCCAAATTGCCCTATCTACCCATCGTGGTGTTTGCAACTGCCTACGACGACTACGCCGTGCGGGCCTTCGAAGAAAATTCCATCGATTATTTGCTGAAACCAATCGAGCCCGAGCGACTCGAAAAAACCGTGGAGCGAATTCGCAAAACGCGCTCCGCACCAACAGGCGCCAGCCCGGACTTACGGCATGTGCTGGAACTTCTGAAACCCAAAAAAGAACTGCATTCGATTTCGGTGAAAACCGGCGACCGGATTCTACTGATTCCGCTGACGAACGTGGCTTTTTTTGAAGCCGAGGACAAGTACGTGTTGCTCCATACCGTCGACGGGCAGCAGTTTCTGACCAGTCACACCCTCACGGCGCTGGAAGAAAAATTACCCGACACGTTTACCCGAATCAGCCGCTCGACGCTGCTGAACGCCCGGCACATTCAGGAAATTCAGCGGCACTTCAACGGCAAGTTCATCGTGGTCATGCGCGACAAAAAATCCACCCAACTCCTGACCGGCAGTAGTTACCACGACAACCTGAAAAGTTTGATGGAGTTGTAGGTCGGCGTTCGAAGATCCCTCCTGACGTCGGGATGACAAAAAAGGTGATCGTTTTAGCCAGGAAGTTTATCCATTACCCATGTTATCCTATTCTTCCGTTTCGGAAGCCATCTCCGCCGTGCGCAGATAGCTGACCGGATAACGCCCAAAGCGATGCAGGAACAGCCGGGAGAAATATACTGCATCCTGAAAACCAACGGCATAACAGGCTTCTTTGACCGTAGCAAACCGCTGATTCTCCAGCCATTCCCGGGCGGTTTGCAGCCGGATTTCCTGCATGAACTGGTTCGGCGAAAAACCGGTAGCTTTTTTCAGCCGCCGGTATAATTGCCGCTCGCTGCTGTTTAGGGCTTCGGCCAGCGATCCAACCTGAAATGTGTTGTTGGTCAGGTTTTTCAGGACAAGCTGCTCAATCTGCACCAGCCATTCGTCATCTTGCGACGGCGGAGGGTTGACTTCATCAGCAGTCTGTTGCCAGGCCAGGCGCTCCTGTGAGCGTTCAAGGAGGTTGTTGATGCGCGTCACGAGTTCATCCTGATCGAACGGTTTGGTGACATAATCGGCCACGCCCAGGCGCAGGGCTTCGAGCTTGACATCCAGGCTGGTCCGGGCCGTGAGCATCAAAACCGGGATCGTTCGCAGGTTCGGTTGCCGCCGAATCCGGTCGACCAGCGCCAGCCCGTCCATGTCGGGCATCATCAAATCCGTCACAATCAGTTGCGGCCAATTCTGTTCGGGCTGACTAGGCAGCCATTCCCAGGCTTCCCGGCCGTTGCGGGTGATGTGAAGCCGGTAAAGCGGGGCCAGAATCGTTTCGAGATACGTTACCATGTCCGTGTTGTCTTCCACCAGCAGCACCCGCGGAGCAACCGGGTTGGCAGCGGGCAGTTTCTCTTCCGAAACCGCCGGGACCAACGGTTCGGAGGATGGTAACGGCTGAGGCTCGACTGCTTCGACGGGCTGGTACGGGTGGGTGAAGGCAAACGTACTGCCCTGTCCAGGTTCGCTGACAACAGCCAGGCGGCCTCCCCAAAGCGCGCAATAGTCGTGTACCAGGGCCAGTCCTATCCCGGTTCCGCCCCGGAGCGGGGCGTCGGGTTGTTTCGATTGGTAATACCGCTCGAAAATGTGAGGCAGGTCGTCCGGGTGAATGCCACTTCCGGTATCGACGACCTCTATCCGAATAGACGAGTCGGGCGGATGCATCCGAACGGTGATGGTTCCGCCGGAGGGCGTAAACCGCAGAGCATTCGCCAGCAAGTTTTTCAGGACGGTTTCCACTTTGGCGGGATCAAGCAGCAGCCATCGCGGTTCAGTGGTTCCTTCGGCCGTCAGGGTAATACCGGTATAGTCGGCCTGCGAATGAAACATGGCCACCGTCTGGTTGATGAGCTGGGCCAGGTCGGTAGGCTGCTTTAGCAATTGAATCCCGTTTTCATCCAGCTTGGACAGGTCAAGCAAATCACTTACCATCGTCAGTAGCTGTCGCGCATTGCGGTCCATACTGGCAACGAGTCGTACCATAACCGGGTCGGAGAGGTGTTTTGACAGATAGGATAACGGCCCTAGCAGTAGCGTGAGGGGTGTTCGGAATTCATGGGACACATTGGCGAAAAACCGGGATTTTAGGGTAGCGCTGGCCTGTAGGTCGGCAGCTTGCTGTTCAATAACCGCCTTATCGTTGGCAATCTGGGCCGTCCGGCGGGCTACTTCCTCTTCCAAACGTTTGGTTTCTTGGCTTAACCGGTGGTTTCGCCATTGAAAGAAGCCAATGGTGGCGCCGATTAAGCTCAGGATGATGAGGGTTAAAAACCAGGTTTGCAAATAAAACGGTTTGAGTACCGTAATGGGAATTGAAAGTGTTTCCGACACCCACTGTCCGCTCGGGTTTTGCGCCCGTACCTGAAGCTGGTATTCGCCCGGCGGCAGGCCGCTGATGGCGATGTCTCGCTGGAGTTGCGAAGTCCAGTAGTCCTGCCAGTTGACGATGCGGTACGAGAGCCGGAATTGGCGTCCATACCGGTAGTCGAGTAGGGCGAAGGAAAGCGAAAACGAGCGGTTTTCGGGCGGAAGAACAATTTTTTGTTCCCGTTCAAACGCCGGGAAATAGTTGATCCGTTTCCCGGTTTGGGCGTTGAGTTGCTCGTACTGAGTCAGGAGGAGCGGTACGATAACCGGCTTCTCGCCGGCTTGCTGATCCGGATAAAAGGAAGTGACACCGTTTAACCCACCCAGAAAAAGCTGGCCATCGGCGCTCTGAAAGTGGGCGGTCATGTTAAATTCCTCGTGGGCAATACCGTCTTTGGGCAGAAAAAGCTGAACCTGATGGGTGCGCTTGTTGAATCGCATCAGGCCGTAGTTACTGGGGAGCCACAGGTGGCCGTTGCGGTCTTCATGAATGGAGTAAATGTCATTATTAGACAGGCCTTGGTCGCGGTTGAACTGTTGCCAGCGTCCGGTTTTTCGCTCCCACTGAATGAGGCCTCCACCTCGTGTGGCCAGCCAGTAAATTCCCGGTTGATGGCGATCAATGTGAAGGAATTTAATATAATCGAAAGGAAGTTGGTTGGGGTGGGAATTTTGTGAACTGTAGCGGGCCGTAATACCCCGTACCGTGTCGAGCTGGTACAGGCCGGATGAGGTTGCAACCCAGAGCCCGCCAATCGCCGAATCGGGGAAAAAACCGTTTATGCGGTTGTTTGCCAGTTCCTGGAATTGGTTGTAGCGCCTGAACGGTTCATTACGGTTTGTTTTTACGTCAAAATACGATAGGCCCTGGTCGTAGCCCAACCAGAAATTATGCTGCTTATCCTGCCAGATTGCCCAGCAGGGGTTGAAGGTTGAAAAATTAGTAATGGGGTGTGTGTGAACGGTGGCCGTTGTGGGCTCGATTTGAAGCAGCGAATTGTTTGATGCTGTCCAGATGCGGTTATCAAAACCTCGGATGGCGGGACCGTAACTTTGCCGCCGAAGGTGTCGGTAAGACCCGGTTTTCAGGTTTAGCAGCAGGCCCCCCTGGGCATTGACCCATAGCCAGTCCCCGATTCGTACCAGGCCCTGTGTGCTCAACAGGGGAAGGGGAGCCGGTTTGGACGGAATATCGGAATACCGTTGGAACCGGTTGGGTTCCAGCGTCAGCAGCAGAAAGCCATTGTGGGTACCGACCCAAATCGCTCCCGTCCGATCAATAAAGAGGTGATTAAGGTCAATTAGACTGGCAACCGGAAAACCCGACGCAGTCAGATCGAATACAACACCCTGTCGGGGGTGCCAGGCGATGAGTGAGCTTTTACCGATAAACCAAAAAAGCCCTCGACGGGAATCATATACAGTCTTGCCATTGTTAAACCGCAACAGGTCCGTGAACGCGCCTTTTGGCAAAGTGATGGGAAGATTTGTCATCGTTCCGTCGGGATGGAGCTTAAGTAAGAGCGGTTGAACTCGTTGGGCGGTCAGCTCAGACCGTTCAATTAAAATACCCCGGGTGAAACGAGACAGGTAGATCGTATTCGTGGAATCGACCCAGACGGGATAGATTTCAACCGGTAAGTGTTGCCGTCGGCGGATCTCCCCGGCGAGACTTACCTCGATGAGTTCGCTTTCTTTTGGCTTACCCGATACCAGGTAGCTGAACAATACCGTGTTTGTGGGTGTGATGAGTATTTTTTGGGGAATTCCCCCGGCCGGATGCTGATACAGGCGTTTAAAGAGGCCACGGCCTTTATGAAGCCACACGGACCCGTCCGAATGGGGAATCAATAACGGGTCGGTTGGTCGGATGGGAGCATCAATAAAACCTGCTGAGTTAGTATAATCCTGAACGTCAAAGGGTAGTTTTCGGTGAAAAAAGTCCTCGAAAGCAACGGGTTTTTGCTGACCGGGCGCGAGTATGTCGATCTGCCTTTGAAAGTGAGACCAAACTTTAAAAAACCACAGATTCCCGTCGGCATCGCAGTGAATGTTCTTGATAACCGGCGGAAGCTGAGTGGAGGTGAGTTGTCCCGGCAGAGTTTTAAACGTAAAGCCGTCGAAGCGGTAGGCGTTGTCCAGCGTACCGATCCAGATAAACCCTTGCTTATCCTGGCCAATAGTCAACACCCCCCGGTTCGGTAAGCCTTCGCCCAGCGAATAATGCTGCACTTTGACAATATAGGGTGAGTTCGCCTGGCAGGGCTGAAGAAAAGCCAGAATCCCAATTTGCAGGAGTTGCCATACTCGTATAAGGTGCCTCATACCGCTCGTATATCTGTGAATTTCGTCCTTGTCTGTACAGGTAAATTTGCGCAACGGCTTTTTAGGCACTTTTGGCAGAATTGTCCCAGTATTTTGGCAGGATTGCCATGTTTTTTGTTCCCTCTTTTGTGAAGTAATATCAAAACTGGGCGGAACCGTGAAACCCGAAGGCTCTGGCTCCATTAGAAAGCCATTATTCTCTGTCTAAACCTTTTATACCATGATTATTTCATTGGATTGCTATCGCAAAAACGGGCAGCAGTCGGCCCACACGTTGTTCTTTTTCGCCATCCCGGTTGAAACCGTTGGCGGGACTGACTTGCCCGTTGACCCTCGTCGCTTTTTTGTTCTGAAAAAGAAAAAAACGGGGAAAAGAAAGTGAAAGAAGCGGGTACTGACTCCGGTGCCCGCTCTTCTGAATTTTAAATATACTTCTTTATCCGGGAATGGCTACGCAGACTAAACCAAAAGTTCGGTTTGACCTACTTATTCTTTAGTTGATTTAATTTTCATTCATCTTTTCGCATCACAGATGACCGGTATAAATTCCATCCGGAGTTGTCTGATTAGCCCCACTTGGTATACCTATGTGTGTTGATTATTTGAAAAGCATTTCGGCCAATAGTGGGTATATGGATCAGCAATGCCTCATTGTGGAGCAAGCGATCGTGGCTGAATTCAGGGATTATCTGAAACGATTGCCCTTTTTCTCTCTGCCCGAAGTCTGTAACTCCCTGGCCGAAGCCCAGGGACTGCTTCAGAAAAAGTCGTATGAACTGATCTGTCTGGAAGTTGACCTTTTAAGTCAGGCTGAACTGGACCTAATTCGGTCGTTTCCCAGGCATATACCGTTGGTTATTGCCTCCTCCCGACCTGAGATGGCCCTTGAGGGTTTCGACCTGGGGGCGGCTGATTTTTTGCTGAAGCCGTTTACCTTTCTACGCTTCACACGGGCTGTCAACCGGGCGCTGAGTACCCAGGTAACTTCCGATTTGCTGGTCGATCATCCGTTTCTGTTCCTGAAAAAAGGTCATTCTTTTCAGCGCTTCAATTATGGTGACATTGATTATATACAAGCCTACGGTATTTACTGCAAAATTTATGGTAAGCAAAAGGTCGATGTTGTCAACGAAACCATTTCTAATCTGGAGCAGGCCCTGCCCAGCCAGCAGTTTCTACGCGTTCACAAATCCTACATTGTTAACCTAGCGAAAATTACCGAGTATTCGTACCGGACGATTGCCATCGGTTCGCACCAGATCTCGCTGGGAGCGGCTTATCGGGAGCGGTTTGAAGGCTTTTTGCGGTTACTCGGCAAAAAAGGGGAAGATACCGGCGGGGAGTAGGGCGGGTCACCCGAACAAAAACCGGCTCGGTTCGGATCCGGTGACCCGGGTGAGAAGCAACATTCCTAATTTTCATTTCCGCATAATATCTGTTTAAACGAACTGCTACACACCCGATAGGAGTAGGGGATGACCGAAGCAAAAATATTCGGATGCTTCGGTTTTCCTTCGCCCTCTTTTGCCTTTTAATTCCCTCTGCTTTTTAGTAACTTGCAGCCTGATTTTGAACGGCCCACCTCCCCGGGCCGTCTTTTTGTTAAAGTTTGTTAAAACGAATCCGGCTGAATGAAAGAACTCATAGACCTGAGCAATCTGCCCCGACACGTGGCCGTTATTATGGACGGGAACGGACGCTGGGCCAAAAAACAGGGCGCTGCACGGGTATTCGGCCACCGAAATGCAATCAAAGCCGTCAGAGAAGTCACGGAAGGGTGTGCGGAACTGGGCATAAAATACCTGACACTCTATACCTTTTCCACCGAGAACTGGAGCCGGCCTAAGATGGAAATCGATGCGTTGATGCATCTGCTGGTTCATACGATCCGGAATGAGGTTCCCACCTTGATGGAAAATAACGTCCGGCTGCTGGCCATCGGCAGCATTCATACGTTGCCCAAAGATTGCCGGGCCGAGTTGGACGAAGCTATGCGGTTGACTGAAAATAACAGCGGGTTGCAATTGATTCTGGCCCTGAGTTACAGCGGAAAATGGGATATTATGGAGGCCACCCGAAAACTGGCCCGCCAAGTACAGGAAGGAGTGTTACAGCCCGACCAGATCGACGAGGAGGTATTTGCGCAGGCCTTGGCAACCGAAGGCATTGATGAGGTGGATCTGATGATCCGGACGGGCGGTGATAACCGGATCAGCAACTTTATGCTTTGGCAACTGGCGTATGCCGAATTATATATTATGAATAACGTGTTGTGGCCCGATTTTCGCAAACCCCATTTGTGGGAGGCCATACTGACGTATCAGAACCGTGAACGGCGTTTTGGAAAGATCAGCGAACAACTCGTGAAGTGACCTATGAAATTAACTCCTACCACGTTGGTATTCAGGAACAGTAAACTTTTTCTGGCAGCATGTGGCTTGCTGCTGCTGGTTTCTCTATCGGCTCAGGCCCAGGTCCGGCCCGGCTTTGGGGGGGGGCGAATTACGACCAGCCCGTCGGCTGCAGAACCCTCGCCTATCGATATTAATTACGCCGATCCGAAAGAGTACGAAATTGCCGGGTTGACCGTGACGGGAAACAAATACCTCGACCCAAACTCGCTGTTGTCGCTAACCGGTTTGAAAGTGGGGGATAAGATCCGGATTCCCGGCGAAAGCATCAACGGAGCCATTAAACGGTTGATGGCTCAGGGGCTGCTGGAAGACGTCGAAATTCTGGCCACGAAAGTCGAAGGAAACCAGGTTACGCTCAATGTCGACATCAAGGAACAACCCCGTTTATATAAAGTAACGTTCGTGGGCATCCGGAAATCAGAGCAGGATGCGCTCAAGGACAAGGTGAAACTGAACCTGGGCCGCCTGATTTCGAACACCCTGATCAAGAACACCCAGCTTAGCGTTAAAAAATACTTTGTTGAAAAAGGCTTCCTGAATACAAAAGTCAAGATCATCTCAGTACCGACCGACAGCACCCGCAACCAGGCCACCATGCGCGTGTCCATTGACAAAGGGAGCAAGGTCAAAATTAACAACATCGAAATTCGGGGTCGCGAACTAGTCGATGAGTCAAAAATCCGGCTGAAAATGAAGGGTACAAAGCAGATGCGGTTTGGCCGTTTGTTTACCCCCTCGAAGTTTGTTCCCAAGAAGTTTGAGGAAGACAAACAGAAGGTGATCGACTTCTACAACAAAGAAGGATATCGCGATGCCTCCGTCACGTTCGACTCGGTATTTGCCCACAACGATCGGACCGTGAACATCATCATGAACATCGATGAAGGTCAGAAATATTATGTCCGCAACGTGAGCTGGGAAGGCAATTACCTGTATACGGATGAACAACTGACGCAGATTCTCGGTCTCAAAAAAGGCGATGTATACAGTAAGGAAGACATTGAGAAAAAGAAAAACGGGATTCCGGGCAGTGACCTGAGTTCGGCCTACATGGACCGGGGCTATTTGTATTTCAATGCCGAAGACGTCATCAAAAGTGTGGAGGGAGATTCGTTGGATCTGGAATTCCGGATTTTTGAAGGCAAACAGGCTTCCATCAACCGGATCATCCTGAACGGTAACACTAAAACCAGTGATCACGTCGTCTTGCGGGAAATTCGGACGCTGCCAGGGCAGAAGTTTAGCAAAACCGACATCATCCGGACGCAGCGCGAATTGGCGACGTTGGGGTATTTTGATCCCGAGAAAATCGGGATCAACCCGGTGCCGCAACCCGACGGAACTGTAGACATTGAATACACGGTCGAGGAAAAACCGAGTGACCAGATTGAATTATCCGGGGGCTGGGGCGGTTACGTCGGTTTTGTCGGTACGCTCGGGCTGGTGTTCAATAACTTCTCGGCCCGCAACATCACGAACATGAAAGCCTGGCGGCCGCTGCCGGCGGGTGATGGGCAAAAGCTGGCGCTGCGTTTCCAGGCCAACGGACGGCAGTTCCAGACCTACTCGCTGACCTTTACGGAGCCGTGGCTAGGGGGTAAAAAACCGAATGCCCTGTCGGTGAGTCTGTCGCGTACGATCTACCGGATCTCCGACTACAATTCACTTTATACCAACCCGAGCGCTTATGGTAGGACCTTCCTGGGTTCTTACGGAAACACCATGATTTCGGTTGGTTTGGGCAAGCGTCTGCGGTTCCCGGACGACTACTTCCAGTTGAGCAACTCGCTGACCTACCAGCGGTATGAGTTGAACAACTACGATATTTTTGGCATCGGTCTGAACAACGGAACCTCGAACAGTATTACGTTCAATACGACGCTGGCCCGGAATAGTATCGATAATCCACAATTCCCTCGGGGCGGTTCGTCGATCTCGTTGATGGCTACGCTGACACCACCGTATTCGGCTTTCTCCAATGCCACGACGAATAAAAACGTGGATATACGGGATCGGTACAAGTGGGTTGAATACCACAAATGGATGTTCGATGCCAGTTGGTTCGCGACCGTGACCGGTAAGCTGGTCCTGAACGCCCGCGCCCACATGGGCTTCCTGGGCCGCTACAATTCCCGGACGGAGTTCAGCCCCTTCGAACGGTTTGTTCTCGGTGGGTCAGGTCTGGCCGGTACGGGGCAGTTCGCGCTGGCGCAGGATATCATCGGGTTACGGGGGTACAATGACCGGGATGTGTACACGGGACTGAATGGGATTTCTCCCACACCCCAGGAGCGTTCCCGGGGCGGTTTGGCTTTCAGTAAGTACATCATGGAACTGCGGTATCCGGTGTCGCTGAACCCTTCGGCTACCATCTTTGTACTCGGTTTTCTGGAAGCCGGTAACAACTGGGGTAATTTCAAAAACTACAATCCGTTCGACCTGAAGCGTTCGGCCGGTTTTGGGGCTCGGATCTTCATGCCCGCCTTTGGTCTGATCGGGATCGACTACGGCTACGGGTTCGACCGGATGCCGGGCTCGACGACGCGCGTTGAACCGGGTGGCCAGTTCCACTTCACCATTGGACAGCAAATCAGATAAGAAATTACCTTCCGGAGCGTTATGTATAGATACGCAACGAGCAACGAAGCTGGTCGTAATGGATTCAGGTAGAAGCATGTACTAGCCAGCCGTATCGGTTTTGTTTCAGAAAATGTCATGAAAAAAGGACTTATTTTTGTAACTTTGCTCTCCTTTTGGGCACTTGGGTCCGTTCGGGCGCAAAAGCTGGGGTATGTTGACTCGGAATACATTACGAGCAAGATGCCTGCCTACCAGAAGGCGCTGGCGGACATTGACAAATTCGCCGAGAAATGGTCGAAGGATATTCAGGATAAATATACGGAGATCGATAAGTTGCAACGAACCTACCAGGCCGAAGAAATTTTGCTGACGGAGGCGATGAAACGAGAGCGCCTGCGGATCATCAGCGAGAAGGAGCGGGAAGCCCGGGAGTATAACAACAAGGTGTTCGGCTACGAGGGCCTGCTTTTTGAGAAGAAAAAAGAATTGATGAAACCGGTTACCGAAACGGTGATGCGGGCCATCGATAAAGTGGCCACCCAGAAGCGACTGGGAATGGTGCTCGATAAAGCCAGTGAGGGCGTGGTGATTCTGTACACGAATCCGATTTATGATTACACGGATTATGTCATGGAGGAATTGGGGCTGGCTACCGACCCGAAAGCTAAAAGTAACGTAACGACAGCCGAAGCGGCTACTACGGCAGTTCCCGATAAGGAATTAAACCCGGGAGGTAATTCTAAATCTAATACAAGTAAACCGACAAAACAACCAAAATAACGAGTAGAGAAATGAAAAACAAACTCATTGCACTGGCAGTAACCCTGCTGTTAGGAGGAAGCCAGGTGTGGGCACAGGCGCAACAACCGGTGACGGCTTCGGCAGCTCCTGTGAAGATTGGCTATACGAATATGGAATACATCCTGCAAAACATGCCGGAAAGTAAAGATATTACGAACCAGATTACGATTCAGCGGACGCAATTGGAAAAGCAGTTCCAGGATATGTCGAAAGAGTTTCAGGACAAACTGGCGGCATACGAAAAAGGACAGGCTCAGATGTCGGATCTGATCCGGGCGGATAAGGAAAAAGAACTCCAGGGTTTGCAACAACGGATTCAGGAGTTTCAGGCGAACTCATCAACCCAGTTGCAAAATAAATACAACCAACTGGTAAATCCGGTAATGCAGAAAATCCAGAAGAACGTTGATGATGTCGCGAAAGAAAATGGTTACACGTTCGTCTTCAACCTGGATGCGGGTTCCGGCACGATCCCGGTTCTGCTGTACGCACCGGAAGAGAACAACATTACGGATCTGGTCTTCAAAAAAATGAACGTCCCGATTCCATCGAAACAGGCGGCTCAGCCAGCCACGCAGCCTAACACCAATGCGGCAAAACCGGCCGCTCCGGCACCGACCAAGAAAAACTAATCGGAAGATCAGCTTATCGAAACCGCTCAGCGATGGGCGGTTTTTTTATTTTTAGCTAATGTTAAGGAAGTCTGAGTTGTTAACTTTTTCTTAAATAAATACAAAAATTATTTCTTTCGTTAAAGCGTTCAGTCAATAAAACCGTATGTTTACGGCATACATAAAATCTATCGGGTATTTTTGCGTTACACTTAAAAACCATCGGTGACGATTCCTCATGTTGCAAAAAATAGGGAGTATAGTTGCTATATTCATATTCTTAACCGGACTCAATAGTTTTGCTCAGGAAGCAAAGCCTCTTCAAATAATCCTACCTCATCAGTCGGATCGTCAAAACGCGAACTGGAACTCGGTGTCGGAAGGACAAACCATTAACGTCATGATTCGGGCGGCAGGCTCCCGGTCGGACTCACTGACTTATTCCATTAAACAAGGGCAGATGGAAGGCATGACGCTGGATTCGACCGGCCATTTCCGTTGGACGCCCGGCTTCGATATTGCCGATCGGATCAATACGACCAAAGTGGTTCCGGTTATTTTTGAAATTCGTAACCAACAGGGCGAAACCGCTACGCAATCCGTCGATTTCAAGGTTCAGCATGTAAACCGCCCCCCGGTGGTGAGCGATTTGAGGCCCTTCTACGTACGCAGCAAAACGCAGAACGTTTACAAAATTGATGCGTCGGCGGTGCGGGATGAAGACAATGACCCGGTTGTTTTCATTCCGATCGCCGATCAGATGCCGGAAAATTCCAAATTGACGGCTCAGGGCGAACTAACCTGGCATCTTTCCCTGAACCAGTTCAACGATTTGAAAAAAAACAAGGGCCAATACATTGAGTTTTGGGTGGAAGACCAACCCGCTAAATCCCGTACAAAAGGACGCCTGAAAGTGGAGATTACTCAGATGGATTTGCCGCCCGAGATTACGCTGATTCCGGAAAATCCACGGGTTCGGATTAAGGAAAATACCACCATTAACCTGAAGTTTTCGCTGGGTGACCCCAACGGCGATGATGATATCAAAACCTTCGACTTTCTGTCGGAAAGCCAGGATGTGCCGAAGGAATCATTGCGGAGAAACACCGATAACAACTACGAATTTATCTGGAAGCCCAGCTATGACTTTGTGAAAGATCCACTGGATTCGTTATCCTTCCAGATTGTGTTTTATGCACTCGACAAAACCCAGAACCGGGCCGAGCGCAAAATCAACTTTACGGTTTACAACGCAATCAACGAAGAAGAAAAAGATCGTTATCTCTACGCCCAGTATCGTCAGTCGTTGGTAACGGCCTGGAACCTGTTGACTCAACTGGGCGAGAAAGAAGAGGAATTGAAGAAGAGTTACCGGAAAGCCAAAACCGGCAAACGAAACCGCTCGGTGGCCAATGCCGGTTTGGGAGCTGTAACGGGCGTCACACCGGCCATTGTGGCCAATAACCAGAATACGAAAGTCCAGACTAACATGCGTTATGTGTCGGCGGTTGGCGGCACGGCCGTATTGACAATGGGCACGCTCGAAGCTACGGAGGTAATTGGGAAGTCGATGAAAGACCTGCTCGACCGGTTTAACTACGTCATGAGCAAAAAGAGCGAGTTACAAAATAAGGGCGACGTGTTTGCCCGGGAGTTTGCCTTAAAGGCCACCCGCCGAAATCCGGATTTTGTGAAGAAACTGGACGATTTTCGGGCGGCTATGAGTCTCTCAGGCCTTGTCGCGCTGGAACTGGATGCGGCCTGGCAGAGCAAAACTGAAGCCAATGACAAGGCACTGAAACGGATGTTCAAAGACTTTGCCCCGATGGAAGAAGGCCAAACCAGCAGCCGACAGTAGTACTGTACCCACGGACTTTAGTCCGTGTTTTTATGATCAAATAGCCAGCAATAAAAACACGGACTAAAGTCCGTGGGTACGTTCGTCTTCCGGACTCGTTCGGGGGCGTTGCGGGTCGTCGGTCGGAACCGGGTCAGGACCTTTCTCAGTGGACTCAGCGGTGGGAGTAGCATCATCCAATTCGGCCGCCGGAAGCACTGATGCATTCTCCGGGTCCGGACCTTCATCGGGCAGCAAGCCTTCTTCTTCATTCTGTTCCCGGAAAAACCGGCGCTGGAAAAACAGGATGATACAGACGCCGACGAAGATACAGGAATCAGCAATGTTGAAAATAGGCGTCGAATAATACTGACCGCCCCAGATCGGGACCCAATCGGGCAGAAAGCCTTCCCAAACGTCGACAAATATCATATCGATCACCTGACCGTGAAACCAGGGCGTTGTAGAGCCATACGGCGCATTGTTCAGAAAAACACCGTAGAACGTGCTGTCGATGACGTTGCCAACGGCGCCGGCCAGAATCATGGCCATCGCCCACAGCAAACCGTTCGGTGCTCCCCGGTGGGCCAGGTGTACCAGGTACCAGCCAATGCCGCCCATCGCCACCAGCCGGAACAGGCTCAGCAATAGCTTTCCGTATTCGTGTCCCAACTGCATCCCAAACGCCATCCCTGGATTGAGCACGTAGTGAAGCTTAAGCCAGTCGCCAAGGAGCCGGATCTGACCCGCAAAACCGGGTTCCATGTTAAAATGCACCAATAGCTTGACCGCCTGATCGAGGGCGATGAGAAACAGGCTCAATATGAAAAACTTGACCGGACTTTTCTTAACCATAATAAGGACTATAAAAAAACCGGCTGGCAGACTTGTTCAGCGGCCAGCCGGAAGAATATTGTCAGAGTATAGAACTCCCAAAAATAATCAAATTACGATACCTGGCAGCCTTTCCGGCGCTGGAGTTCTTTTTTCACCAACAGAAACTCCCGGCTGGTTTGGCCCGCAATCGCCTTGTTTTCGTCGGCCCGGCGGAACAGGTAGGGCATAACAGCTTCAACGGGCCCGTAAGGGACGTATTTGGCAACGTTATAGCCCGCATGAGCCAGGTTGTACGAAATATTATCGCTCATGCCCAGCAACTGGGCAAACCAGATGTGCGGGTCGTTGGGCGCAATCCGATGCTCCTGCATCAGATGGATGCAATACTGGCAACTGTATTCGTTATGCGTACCGAGGCAAATGGATACCAGATCCCGATTCGACAGGCAAAAGTCAATGGCTTCGTTAAAGTCGCGGTCGGTTTCTGCTTTAGTATGATGAATCGGGTCGAGGTATTCCCCTTCGTGCGCCCGAATGCGTTCCTTTTCAATGTAAGCGCCCCGAACCAGCTTGGCACCCAGGTAATAGCCTTTCGACCGGGCACAGGCTACGCTTTTTTTGAGGTTTTCCAGGCTATCCGAGCGGTACAACTGGTAGGTATTATAGACGATACAATGCTGATGATTGTACCGATCCATCATTTCGTAAGCCAATTGATCAATCGTATCCTGAATCCAGCTTTCTTCGGCATCGATAAAGATCCGGATGTTACGTTCACTGGCTCGCCGACAGAGCGTATCAACCCGCTGGCGGACACGTTCATAGGCCGCCTGTTCTTCGTCGGTCAGCGTGTCGCCGGCCTGTGCTTTTTCCAATAATTCCGTCGATGCAATTCCGGTAATTTTGAATACGCAGAATGGAATATCGTTCGATTCGCTTGCCCGTTCGATGGTGCGCAGAATTTCGAGAACCGTTTCATCAAAGGAGACTTCGCTGTCTTCCCCCTCAACGGAATAATCCAAAATTGTTCCGACGCGACCAGCCTGAAGTCTCTGGATGGTTTTCTCGCAATCCCGGATGGTTTCGCCCCCGCAGAATTGCTCGAAAATAGTACGCTTAATGAGTTTTTTTACAGGAAGTTGCAGCTTGAATGCCAGTTTGATAAAAAAAGTACCTAAATTTACCAGCCAACCCCGGTTCATCAACGCAAATAACCAGTACGTTTTACGAAGTTTCCCATTAGACTGGGAAGAGAAGGCAATCGACGTGTCTTCAAACGAGACGGGCTTTGTAGTGGTAGCCCGCTGAACAATCGTTGGCATAGAAGATGGACCTCGGTTTGACATAATTACTGTCTGATGCACCAACTTGTGACCCGAAAGTTAAAACTTGTTTTCGGGATTCCTAACACTGACCAGTAAACTTGTTGTAAACCGGTTTTGTTATCAGCGCAAAAGGACGCAAATTTAGTTGAAAATGAGTGTATCTACAGCTAATATACTAAAAATTTTTAATAAAAAGTTCCCGGTAGAGTAATAGGAGTAATCAAACGAATAGAGTACGCGAATGAAGCCAAGTTTAGAAGTCCTGCCGCTGAATAGCTGGATAGAGACGAACGGAAAACCGCTCATTATTTCGGGCCCGTGCAGCGCCGAAACTGAAGAGCAACTCGTAGAAACCGCCCGCCAATTGGCGCAACTGGGGGCAGTTCATGTCATCCGCGCTGGCGTCTGGAAACCCCGGACGCGTCCCGGAAGCTTTGAAGGCATGGGTCAGGCGGCTTTGCCGTGGATTCAGCGCGCCAAGGCAGAAACCGGATTGCCGTTTGCCGTTGAAGTGGCGACTCCCGAGCACATCGAACTGGCGTTGAAGTACGGTGTGGATGTGTTGTGGGTCGGAGCCCGGACAACAGTCAATCCTTTTAATGTACAAGAAATCGCTGATGCCCTACGTGGGGTGGATGTACCGGTTTTGGTCAAAAATCCGGTCAACCCGGACCTGGCGCTTTGGATCGGTGCGTTTGAGCGAATTGCCGGAGCCGGAATTACCAAACTGGGCGCCATTCACCGGGGCTTTTCTACGGGGGAGGCTTCGAAATACCGGAATGTGCCGCTGTGGCAAATGGCCATCGAACTGAAATCGACGTTCCCGAACCTGCCGATCATCGGTGACCCGAGCCATATGGCCGGGAAGCGGGCGTATTTGCAGGAACTGGCTCAGATGCAGATGGACCTCAACTACGACGGTCTGATTGTGGAATCGCACATCGATCCGGACAATGCCTGGAGTGACGCGGCTCAGCAGTTGACACCGGCGGCTTTCGGTGAGATGCTGGAGCACCTGCACATCCGGAAAGTGGAATCGCAGAACCTCGAATTTCAGAGTGCCCTGGAGCAAATCCGGAACAAAATCGACAACGTCGACCGGCAACTGGTGGAAATGCTGGCCGCCCGGATGACGCTGGTCGAAAAACTGGCCGAATACAAGCGCGACAACAACGTGACCATTTTCCAGCCGGATCGCTGGAAGGAAGTCCACGAAACCCGCGCCAAGCAGGGCCAGAAAATGGGTCTGTATCCGGAACTGGTGGAAGAAATCTTCAAGATCATCCACATGGAGTCGATCCGGAAGCAAACCGAAGTCATGAACAGCAACGAGCAGAGCGCCTAAGCACTCGTCCGTTTTGAATACAAAGCAGCCCGGCAGGAGATTCCTGCCGGGCTTCGTTTTTGGGAGGAAGGTAGTTGGTTTACTCGACGGTTACCGACTTCGCCAGGTTACGCGGCTGATCGACGTTCCGGCCGCGCATGACGGCAATGTAGTAGGACAGAAGTTGCAACGGGATGACCGAAATCAGCGGCATCAGCATGTCGTGGACTTTCGGGATTTCGATCACAAAATCGACCATTTCCCGGATTTGCGTATCGCCTTCGGTTACGACGGCAATCACCCGGCCTTTGCGGGCTTTCACTTCCTGAATGTTCGACACCACTTTTTCGTACGAACTGTCTTTCGTGGCAATCACCACCACCGGCATATCTTCGTCGATCAGGGCAATCGGGCCGTGTTTCATCTCGGCAGCCGGATAGCCTTCGGCGTGGATGTACGAGATTTCTTTCAGTTTCAGGGCCCCTTCCAGCGCGACCGGAAAATTTAGTCCCCGGCCCAGGTAGATGAAGTTCTTGGCGTAGGTGAAGATATAGGCGATTTCTTTCACTTTTTCGGCGTTCTGGAGCACTTTATCGACCAGTGTGGGGATGTGCTCCAGTTCGGCCAGTAGTTGACGGAAAAGCGTGTCGGCTATTGTTCCTTTCCGGTGTGCCGCCGTGAGCGCCATCAGCGTCAACACCGTCACCTGTGCCGTAAAGGCTTTGGTACTGGCGACCCCGATTTCCGGACCGGCGTGGGTGTAAGCACCCGCGTGGGTAGAACGGGCAATGGAAGAACCGACGACGTTACATACCCCGAAAATCGTAGCTCCTTTTGATTTGGCGAGTTCAATGGCCGCCAGCGTATCGGCGGTTTCACCGGACTGCGAAATGGCAATCACGACGTCGCGTTCCTTGATGATCGGGTTACGATACCGAAATTCCGACGCGTATTCTACCTCGACCGGAATTCGGGCGAGTTCCTCGAAAATGTATTCAGCCACCAGCCCGGCGTGCCAGGATGTGCCGCAGCCCACGATGACAATTCGTTTTGAAGCGGCCAGTTGATCGAGGTAATCGCGCAAACCGCCCAGTTGCAAATGCCCTTCGTCGGCCCGGACACGGCCCCGCATGCTGTCGGCAATGGAGCGGGGCTGTTCAAAGATTTCCTTCAGCATGAAGTGCTCAAAACCGCCTTTTTCGATGGCTTCGAGTTCCAATTCTACTTTCTGGATGTAAGGCGTAGTCTGGGTGTTGTCGAGCGTGATCAGCCGAAGTTCACCGCTCCGGACGACGGCAATTTCGTGGTCGTTCAGATACACCACATCTTTCGTGTATTCGATGATGGGCGTAGCGTCAGAGGCAAAAAAGAACTCGTTTTCGCCGACCCCAATGACGAGCGGACTGCCTTTGCGGGCGGCAATCAGTTGCGTTGGGTCATCCTGGGAAATAATTACGATGGCGTAGGCACCTACCACTTCCTGTAACGCCAGCCGGACGGCTTCTTCCAGCGACGATCCGGTTTCATTCCGGATGTCTTCGATGAATTGAATCAACACCTCCGAGTCGGTCTCGGAGCGAAAAACGTGGCCTTTGCGGACCAGATTTTGCTTGATCGAAGCGTAGTTTTCAATAATGCCGTTGTGAATGATCGCCAGCTTCCGGTCGTGCGAGTAGTGCGGGTGGGCGTTGACGTCGTTCGGAGCCCCGTGCGTAGCCCAGCGGGTGTGACCGATGCCGATAGTGGCAGCCACCTTTTTTCCGGCCAGTTCGTGTTCCAGATCGGCCACTTTCCCTTTTTTCTTGAAGACTCTCAGTTCAGCATCTTCCTCATTGAGCAAAGCCAGCCCGGCGCTATCATACCCCCGGTACTCAAGTCGTTTTAGTCCTTTTAAAATCAGGGGCGTGGCCTCACGATGGCCTACATAAGCGACAATTCCGCACATAGTTTTGAAATTTAAATGGTGTTGCTAATCCGGTTTTTAAAAAAGTTAAGAAAGTGCCTGACTATTCTTAAAATACTGGCAAAACACCGGTTCTTTCCCGTTAAGATACCAATAAAACCGCATAAAAAGACGATTTTTAGTTGAAAAGTACAGAAACAAAAAAGCCGGTTCGTGTTCGAACCGGCTTCCTGTAAAGACAAAAAATACTACGGCGTGTAGGTGTAGAACACCACTAGCTTGACCGGTTTTTCTCCGCCCAGCACTGCACCGTTTAACTGATTGAAAATGTAGGGCTGTACTACATAAGACGCCGGGCTGGTAGTGGATTGGGTTACCAACTCACTGGTTGAGGGGGGAAACAGCACCAGGCCGTTGTTAGGCGTAAAGCCAACCAGAATCGCCTGAAGGTAGGTTGTAACATCGAAGGTATACGTCTTCAGGCGGGAATTGTAGCCTGCCACCTGCGGATAATACCATTTACCGGTGGTCTGGAACGTACCTTCTTTCCGTTGCACCATGTGGAACAGGCGGTTGCCTGCGCTCCCCTCAGAGGTATACAAAACCCGGTTGTTCTCATCCACCTGAGCCAGCGTCATATAGGGCGGAATGGGACCGCCAGGACTATTTCCAGTGACGGAAAAACTCAGTTCTGCGCGGTTAATGGCAATTCGTCCCGTTTCTTTCCGCAAGTTCAGCAACGTTGGAAATTCCAGCTTGGGGGTGACACCCGAAGCGCTCTGAACGAACAGTTCACCCCCGGTTGCCGAAGCCGACAACGGGCGGCCGACACTCAACCCGGCCAGTTTGGTTCCGGACCGATCTACCCGAATCTGGCTGAACGATGCCCGGCCCGTCGTTGTGGAGAAGTCCTGCCGATACCGTTTGGTCGTATCGGTCGAACTGTGGTAATACAGCTCGAAATAAATGTTATTGGAGAAACCGAAAACCGTGGTGTTGGTTGCCGCCGGAATTACGGCGATCCCCTTGAAGTAGGTCGTGAAATCCGCCTGCGTAATGCCGCTTCCCTTCGACCGGTTCAGAAATTCCCGGCCCAGAGCGTCGGGCAGACGGACGTATTTGGCATCATTAGCTGCCGTCGGTGTCAATTGTAACGTTGCAAGCGGCTGGGTTGCGTAAGCCGCTGAGGAAGAGGCTACATACCGTTTGGTCGAGTCCAGATCTTCTGTTAACTGGTGGATCGAAATGGTTTGTACGCTGGTCGTATCGCCGTAAATGTAGGTGTACGGTAGCAAGGCTCTTACCGAATCATACACCATTTCGCCCTCGGTTTTAAAACTACCCGTATTGCTGCGGATCGCCAG
Source organism: Larkinella sp. VNQ87 (assembly GCF_049445795.1). NCBI lineage: Bacteria > Pseudomonadati > Bacteroidota > Cytophagia > Cytophagales > Spirosomataceae > Larkinella > Larkinella sp. VNQ87. Next base: position 278,398 of record NZ_JBMSDT010000007.1, on the reverse strand, counting down.
TTGCCCGAACGCCCTGGCCGATACCTTGCCAAAAACCGGGTCGTTGTACTGACCGACCAACAACCGCACATTCCGGTCGTTCAGGACCGAATCAAGTTGAATGGTCGACGTCCGGATGGTCAGCGTATCCGTGTACAACACGCCGATTTCCGTGTTGGGGGGCAGCCCGATGTCTTTGGGTTCCTCGCAGGCGACCAGGGCGGCAACCAGCGAAACCATGCCCGCCAGCAGCGAGAGCCGAACCGGATTGACCGGCCGCCTAGCCAGCCAGTTCGGTGTAAAGCGTGTAGTATCGATCAGCAACTTCCTGGCCTTCTTCGGTGAGTTCAACTTTTTTGTCGGACAAATCATTCAAAATCGTATTTAAACTTTCGCTGTAATCCTCATCCGCTTTCACAACCACGTCGGCATAGGTGCAACCCATCCGGATAAAACCGTCAAAATCAGCCGATTTCAGGTACTTTAGCATGTCGTCATCCACGTCCATTGCTTTGGCTTTTTCAACCAGGCCATCGTCGAAGCGGTACGAAAAGGAACTGTTATAGACCGAGAATACCGATTTGGTATCCTTGAACATCGGATCGTTTTTGTAGGTCGTTTTCAAATACAGCGGAATCAGTGCCGTCATCCAGTCGTTGCAATGCACGATATCGGGCGACCAGCCCAGCTTCTTCACCGTTTCCAGAACGCCTTTGCAGAAGAAAATCGTCCGCTCGTCATTGTCTTCGTAAAACCGGTCGTCCTTGTCCAGAAAAACGTGCTTACGCTGAAAATAGTCTTCATTGTCGATAAAATAGACCTGAAGTTTCGCATTGGGAATCGAGGCCACCTTGATGATCAGCGGCTTCTCTTCGTCGCCCACCGTAATATTGATACCCGACAGGCGAACTACCTCATGGAGCCGGTTTTTCCGCTCATTGATCAGCCCGAAACGTGGTACCAGAATGCGAATTTCCATCCCGCGTTCCTGCATAGCCTGAGGGAGTTTCCGGACGAAATCGGCTACTGCTGAGGTCTGAAGAAACGGGTTGATTTCACTGGCAACGTAGAGAATCCGAAGTTTGCTCATAACACGATTGGGGGGCTTTAGTGAAATACACCGCCGGAGCGGACACAATTAAAAATCTGCAAAATTATACAATTTTTTTTGGTATTTCAATAGAATTCCGGCAGAAAAACTCCTGTTTTGTCATTCCGAAGCTAAAACCGCCCTAAACTGCTTTCCACCGGTTTGTCAGACCGGTAGTGCTTTGGGGGTCTATTTACTATGCAACTTTACGAAACGATTACCGGCCTCCGGCAAGCCCTTGATCCTCAGCGCAAGGCTGGCGTGTCGATTGGCTTTGTACCAACGATGGGCGCGCTGCACGCGGGTCACCTGGCCCTCGTCGAGGCCAGCAAAGCCCGGAACGACCTGACGGTTTGCAGCATTTTTGTCAATCCTACGCAGTTCAACAACCCCGACGACCTCGCCCGTTACCCGCATACCCTCGAAGCCGACTGCCAACTCCTCGAAGCCGTTGGCTGCGATCTGGTGTTTGCGCCATCCGTCGAGGAAATGTACCCCGGTAGCCCGGTTTTACGGCTGGATTTCGGCGAACTGGAAACTGTGCTGGAAGGCGCTTTCCGGCCGGGGCACTTCAACGGCGTCGGCATTGTGGTGTCGAAACTATTTAACATTGTGCAGCCCGACCGGGCCTATTTCGGCCAGAAAGACCTGCAGCAAGTGGCGGTTGTCCGGCGATTAATCCGGGATCTGGGCTTTCCGCTCGAACTGGTCCGGATGCCGATTGTCCGGGAAACCGACGGGCTGGCGATGTCGTCGCGCAACCGGAATCTGTCGCCCGCCGAGCGACAGGTTGCGCCAGCCTTGCACCAGGCCCTGAACAAGGCCCGGGCGGTTTTGCAGGAGGAGGGCCCGATTGAAGCGGCCAAAATCGCCGTAAACGACTATTTGCAGGCTTATTCGGCGTTTCGGCTGGAGTACTTTGAGGTGACTAACGCCGAGACGCTGCAACCGGTCGAACAGCTTCAGGCACCGGGGGCGACGGCGCTGTGCATTGCCGCGTATTTGGGCCAGACCCGGCTGATCGATAACCTGATTGTCTGACAACCAATTGACTGAACTAACTCTTTTCCGGCCCTGTTTTTGCGTTGACTGCGACGGATGGACGGTTTTTCATTACTTTTGCCCGTCCGTTTGAACCGGGTAGTCGATACAGCTATGTTTATTACCGTAATGAAATCCAAAATCCACCGGGTCCGGGTGACGCAGGCCGAACTGAATTACGTCGGCAGCATCACCATCGACGAAGACCTGATGGACGCGGCCGGATTGCTTGAAAACGAGCAGGTTCACATTGTCAATAACAACAACGGCGAACGCCTGATTACGTATGTCATTAAGGGTGAGCGCGGTTCGGGCATCATTTGCTTGAATGGAGCCGCGGCCCGGCGCGCGCAGGTCGGCGACATTATCATCATCATTTCGTACGGGATGATGACCACCGAGGAAGCCAAAACTTACAAACCGCTGGTGGTGTTCCCCGACGGTAACAACCGGTTGGTGTGAGGCTGGATGCCTGATACTAGATGCTGGATACTGGATGGTGGATGATTAAATGGTTTCGTCAAGTCGTTCAAGCATCCAGTATCCAGCATCCAGTATCTAGTATCGAAACAATCCAGCATCAAACCATCCCGCCATCACCCCACCAACATCTAATCCTTCCACAAGCGTGAAAAACATTCTTAAATACAGCCTTTCGCTCGGCATTGCGGCCGCGCTGCTCTGGTACGTTTTCAAGGACATCGACCGGGTAGCCATGTTTGAAGCGTTTGGCAAAGCGGATTACCGCTGGATTGTGGTTTCGGGCCTGCTGACGATCGTTGCCCACTGGAGCCGGGCGTACCGCTGGGGCTTGCTGATGGAACCGGTTTTGGGGTACCGACCTGCGCCCGCTAACACGACGCTGGGCGTACTGACCGGTTATTTTGCCAACCTGGTGGTGCCGCGCATGGGCGAAGTAACCCGCTGCGGGACACTGAACCGGCTGGAAGGTGTCCCGGTCAACGTGAGCTTCGGAACGGTGGTGGCCGAGCGGATTTTCGATGTGTTGATGCTGCTGGTGTTAACCGGCGCAACGTTTCTAATCGAATTCAACCGGCTCAGCGCCTTCCTGACGGATTTCTTTGCTTCGAAGGCTAGCAGAAGCAGTACCGGCAGTAATTCCTGGTTGCTGGTGTTGGCAGTAGGTTGTCTGCTCGGTTTGGGGGTGATGATGTGGTTTTTCTACAACCGCTACAAAGAAGTGTTGCGTCAGAAACCGTTTTATCTTCGCGTCGAGAAATTTGTAACCGGGCTAATCGAGGGCCTGTTGAGCATTCGGAAACTGAAGCATCCGGGCGGTTTTATCTTTCATACAGTGTTGATCTGGACATTGTATTATTTCATGTCGTACGTTCTGTTCTTCGCCATGCCGCAAACCGCCGACCTCGGCTGGCGCGCCGGCCTGACCATCCTGATCATGGGATCGCTGGGAATGGCCGCACCCGTTCAGGGCGGAGCCGGGGCCTTCAACATTCTGGTGGGGGCGGCTTTGGCGCTGTACGGCCTGAGCAATCAGGACGGAGCCACGCTTGCCACATTGATGCTTTTTTCACAATGGTTTTACGTGGTGTTGCTGGGGGCGCTGAGTTTTCTAATCGTGATGCTGAAAGGTCGAAGCCCACAACCACAGGCTGGATAGTCTGGATGCTGGATGTCAGATACTGGATAGTCTGGATACGGGATACTGAACAATATTGGCAGGGAGTAAGATTATTGATAATCTGTAATTTAAATAAGGGCATTCAATATCTAGTATTCAAATTATCCAGTATTCAGCCCATCCAGTATCTGACATCCAGCATCAAACCATCCAGCATCCAGAATCACTTATGACTGAATCCAAAATACTGACCCGGCAACAGGCTGTCGAACAGGCAGAGCGGTGGCATACCGAAGGCCAGCGTATTGTTTTTACGAACGGCTGTTTCGACATCCTGCACCTGGGCCACGTCGATTACCTCGAGAAAGCCCGGCAGACCGGTGATAAACTGATCCTGGGCCTGAATACCGACGCTTCGGTGAGTTGCATCAAGGGGCCGTTGCGGCCGGTGGTCAACGAATACGCCCGCGCACGGCTGATGGCGTCGCTGGCGTTTGTCGATGCCGTAACCCTTTTCGATGAGCCGACGCCCCTCGAACTGATCCAGGCCGTAAAACCGGATGTGCTGGTTAAAGGTGACGATTATGCCGTGGAAAATATTGTCGGGGCCAGTTTTGTGCTGGAAAACGGGGGGCGGGTTCAAACCATTCCGCTCGTGGCGGGTTATTCCACCACAGCCCTCATTGAGAAAATCCGGGCGGCTTACCCCGCGTGACAGACCGCTTAAAACCGGGATCAGCGGTTGCGGATTGGGATGAACAATGAACTGTTTTTTTCTCGATATTTGTTTATCTAGCAGCGGGATTTAAACTCCCGTTTAACCTCGAACCTTAATGGGACCGGTACAACCGGTTTATTGAATTATGCCAATGATCTGGATTATTTTCATCCTCTTTGCTCTTCTGAGTGCTGGCGTTAGCTGGCGTCTGAGAAGTAAATTCAACGAGTACTCCCAAATCGGGCTGAGCAATGGCCTGAGTGGCAAGGAAATTGCCGAGCGGATGCTCCACGAAAACAACATTTATGACGTTCGTGTCCTGTCGGTAGAAGGAATGCTGACGGACCATTATAACCCGCAGGACAAAACCGTCAACCTCAGCGCCGATGTCTATTACGGTCGAAGTGTGGCTGCGGCTGCCGTTGCGGCCCACGAATGCGGACACGCCGTGCAACACGCGACGGCGTACGGTCCGCTGAAATTCCGGTCGGCGATGGTGCCGTTCCTGACAATTTCGTCAAGCTACCTGCAATGGATTATTCTGATCGGTATTCTGCTGATCAACACGACCATCATTCCGCTGGCCATTGGGGTGGCGCTGTTCGCCGTCACGACGCTGTTTAGCTTTGTTACACTGCCGGTTGAGTTCGATGCCAGCCGCCGGGCTTTGGCCTGGGTACAAAACCGCAACATCGTTAATCAGCGGGAATACGGCTATGCGAAAGACGCCTTATGGTGGGCCGCCATGACGTACGTGGTAGCCGCACTGGGTTCACTAGCTACGCTGCTGTACTACGCCAGCCTGCTGATGGGGGGCCGTAGGAGCGACTAACGGAGCCTTGCCGAAATCGGAGGTACCACGATTGTAAGTCGTGGTACCTTTTTGTTTTCTTCCAGGTAGCAAAAAAGCCCACAGGGAGCCCCCGTAGGCTTTCTGAATTATTGCGAGATGTAAAGATTTTCGTTGTGAGATAATGAGTTACTCAACAGGCCATACTGATCAGATTGTATTCACATCCAGTGGTACAATATTAGGAAGAAAAAACTTCTTTTGTACATACAAGTTATTATTTTTTGATAACCCTGTAATTTTTGACAATAGAGAGTCAAAACCGTTGTTACTTCGAGCGCAAAACCGCCTTCAGGAATGCTTTCGAAAGTAGGGTTTTCTACAACAAGTTAACTGTAGGCTTGTAAAGGCAAAAACAGCCACGGGAGAGCCAGGCTATATGAGTGGCTCTCCAAAGGACTTATAAACGAATGGAAGCACCTCCAAAACCGCATCAGGCTGAACGAGGACAGAAAACTACGTTGCTCGGAATTGTAGTCAACATTGCCTTAGTGTTAATCAAAGGCATTGCGGGCTGGCTAGGCAACTCCTACGCCTTGATTGCCGATGCCATGGAGTCGGGGACGGATATTGTTACCTCCGTGTTTGTCTGGTTAGGACTGCGAGTCGCAGCCCGGAAACCCGACCAGAACCATCCGTACGGCCACGGAAAAGCCGAGCCCCTGGCCGCCATTGTGGTGTCGATGGCGCTGGTCGGAGCCGCCATATTGATCGCCATTCAAAGTATTCAGAATATTCTGGTTCCCCACGAGGTTCCGGCCCCGTTCACCCTGATCGTACTGGCAGGCGTGGTCATTGTCAAGGAGGTGCTGTTTCGGCGGATTGCCCGGGTAGGGGAGGAAACTGATAGCCGGGCGGTTCAGGCCGATGCCTGGCACCACCGCAGCGATGCCATTACGTCGCTGACGGCTTTTGTGGGCATCAGCATCGCGCTGGTTGGTGGACCGGGTTACGAAAGCGCCGACGACTGGGCGGCTCTGCTGGCGTCGGGCGTGATCGTTTACAATGCCTACCACATTTTCCGGCCTTCGTTCGGGGAAATCATGGATGAGTCGCCGTCGGGGGACTGGAGGTCCGAAATTGAAGCCATTGCCCTAACCGTTCCGCAGGTAAAACGGGTCGAGAAGTTTGTTATTCGGAAAGCTGGTTTCGAGTATTTTGTCGATCTGCACGTCGAAGTGCCGGGCGATTTGACCGTTCGCCAGGGTCACGACATTGCTCACGCTGTCAAGCGGGCCATTATGGATCAAAAACCAGCTATTTACGATGTGTTAATTCATGTTGAACCCGCCTGAGAACGTCAGGAGTTGCCCGGAGCCAGTTTGCTTTTCCGGTAGCCGTACGAGAAGTAAATCAGCAGACCGATTACGAGCCAGACGACGAAAATCGCCCAGTTGCTCACACCAAGTTCGGTCATCAAGTACAGATTGGTCAGAATGCCCAACACCGGCAGGAGCGAGAAGTTGTACCGAAAAGACAGCACCGATAATACTGTCCAGGTCAGCCAGAAAAAGGCCAGCAACGGTTTTTCTTCGATACTGCTGATAAAACCGCCTGACCGGAAGACCAGAACAAGCGTGACGATGAGTGCCAGCCCGATCAGGTACTTCCCGTTTACATAGGGCACTTTAAATTTCGAGTGGCGGGAAAGGTCTTTGGCGTCGAGGTACAGAATGCCTCCGCAAACCAGGATGAAGGCAAAGAATGTTCCGACGCTGGTCAGGTCGATGAAAAACTGCATATCCAGCAACAACGACGGCACGGCCACCAGCACACCGGTAATGATCGTGGCAAAGGAGGGAGTCCGGTAGCGCGGATGGATTTGGGAAAAACGGGGCCACAGCAAGCCATCGCGGCTCATGGTCATCCAGATGCGGGGTTGGCCTAACTGATAGACCAGCAGAGCACTCGTGATGGCGATAACCGCACTGACCGAAATTACCCCGGCGACAAAATTCAGATTCACTTTCTGGAACACATACGCCAGCGGATCATCGACGCCCAATTCTTTGTAATTGACCATCCCGGTCAGCACCAGCGTGATCAGGACGTACAAAACCGTACAGATGATCAAGCAGTAAATCATGGCCCGGGGCAAATCCCGCTGCGGGTTCCGGCATTCTTCGGCCGTCGTCGAAATGGAATCAAAACCGATGAAGGCGAAAAAGACCGAAGCCACTCCGCTCAAAACACCACTGACGCCGTTGGGAGCAAACGGTGACCAGTTTTCGGGTTTGACGTAAAAAGCTCCGGCCGCAATGACCAGTCCGATGACGGCCAGTTTCAGCACGACCAGAATATTGCTGGCCGTCCGCGATTCCTTGATCCCGACGTACACCAGGGCCGTAATCAAAACCGTGATCACCCCGGCGGGCAAATCCGCAATGAGCCGCAAACCGCCAAGCATGGGCGCATCCTGAAATGCCTGGGCCAGTTCGCGGGTATTGGCCGACAGGCTGGCGGGCGACGCGCTGGCCTGCACCTCGGCGTAGGCCCGGGCCGCCGATCCGTAGTCAGTACCCCAATAGGCCGGAAACTGGATGCCAAAGCCTTCGAGCATCGAGGTGAAATATTCCGACCATGAAATAGCTACCACCATGTTGCTAACGGCGTATTCCAGAATCAGCGCCCAGCCGATGATCCAGGCAAACAACTCGCCAAACGACACGTAGGCGTACGTATAGGCGCTGCCGCTGACCGGCACCGTGGAAGCAAACTGGGCGTAACTGAGGGCCGTAAAGACGCACGCAATGGCCGTAAAGACAAACAGCAGCGAAACCGCTGGCCCGCCGTTGACGCTGGCGCGCCCGATGGTGCTGAAAATTCCGGCGCCGATGATGGCGGCAATGCCAAACGAGGTCAGGTCACGGACGCCCAGGATTTTTTGCAGGTGCGACGATTCGCTTTGGTCCAGGTCAGCTACGGCTTTAACGACTGATTTTTTCCGGAATACTGAGTCACTCATACGGCTGGCGTCTATTGTCTTAGTTTGCGTTCGGCGATTAATTCTTTCAATTCGGTAATTCGGCTCTGGGTCGTGGTTTCCTTGCAGTTGGCCAGCACCATACTCAGCATGGAACCACCCGCATACATTTTCTCATATATCCGGCAGTGGGCGTCGCGGTACGACAGCCATTGTCGCTGAGCCTCCACCACCATCGCTTTATCGTCTTTGGGCAACAGGCTCAGCAGTTGTTTATAGACCGCATTCAGTTCCTGATCGGCTTTCTGAAACCGCATCTGGGCGCACAGATTCAGCTCGGTCTGCGTTTGTGCATTGTCGCAGTTGGTGACGACTTCGGGCGGATGATCGGTTGACCGCTGGGCCGGATTCGGCACGCCTGGTTGCTGTGCCCACGCACCGACGACCATCAGGACACCCACCACCGTACCCAGCAACGTTGTTTTCATGGTCGCATTTTCAACTCACAGGCTTAAAAAGAAGGTTAAAAATAAAAATTGTTTTTGGTTTTAAAAGCGGTTTTCCGAAAACACCGTTACTAGAAGGCCAGGGGATTGGTTCAGCGGGTGTTCAGCGTTGTTCGTATAATTCTCCGCTTGCTTTCGTACCTTGCGCCTTGTTACAGTGCCTTTTGTGTTGATGAATGTCTATTGAATGTCCATTGCGGTAAAAAATCTGACCAAACTGTATACCCGTCCGGGGACAACGGCTCAACGGGCCGTCGACGGAATTTCGTTTACGGTGCAGCCGGGCGAGATTGTCGGCTTTCTGGGGCCAAACGGGGCCGGTAAATCGACGACGATGAAAATCGCGACGGGCTATCTGCCTCCGACCGACGGCACCGTGGAAGTAAACGGTTTTGACGTCCGAACGCATTCCCTGGACGTTCGGCGCAGTTTGGGCTACCTGCCGGAGCACAACCCGCTCTATCTGGACATGTACGTAAAGGAATTCCTGCAATTTGCCGGAGCACTGCACGGACTGCGGGGGGCGGTTTTGCGCCAGCGCGTCAGTGAAATGATCGAACTGGTCGGGCTGGGGCTGGAGCAGCGCAAGAAGATCGGACAGTTGTCGAAAGGCTACCGGCAACGCGTTGGGCTGGCCCAGGCGCTGATTCATAATCCACCGGTGTTGATTCTGGACGAACCGACGACCGGCCTGGACCCGAACCAATTGACTGAAATCCGGCAGGTCATCCGAACCATTGGGCGCGAAAAAACCGTGTTGTTTTCGACGCACATCATGCAGGAAGTCGAAGCGCTCTGCAACCGCGTGATCATCATCAACCGGGGGCGCATCGTAGCCGATGGTTTGCTGAGTGACTTGCAGGCAATCTCCGGCGATTCGCTAGCCGTCATTGCCGAATTTGAGCAGGATCTGATTGACGAGACTGTTTTGAATGAACTGCCTGGTATACAGGAAGTTGAGGCACTGGGGGAGGGGCGCTACCGGCTGACAGCCGATAAAAACAGCGATCTGCGCGCTGCGGTTTTCCGCTTGGCTGCCGATAAAAAGCTGACACTCGTTGGGCTGAAACAGCAGGAAAACAATCTGGAAGGAATCTTTAAGCAGTTAACAATGAATAACGAATAATGAACATCGAATAGCGAATAACGAAGGCTGTGCTGGCAGAACCAATTTCGATATTCGTTATTTGATATTCATTATTCGCTATTCAACAGAGTTCTTATTTCCTCGCCGTTGCCAGCAGCGGATACTGGTCGAAGATGGATCGGACGATGCCCTTGAAGTAGTTGTTTTTAAAGTTCGGATTTCGGGTGACCCGCGACGCGTAGCCCTTCCAGATGACCTGATAGGTTTCTGCATCGATCAAAGAGATCATCAGGGTACCTTCATCCAGGTTGTAATCGATGCGCTTATAGGTTGCGTCACCGTCTTCACTGACCACCCAGTCCTTGATAACCGGTTGCTGGTAGCCCCGGAAACGCAGGTCGTTGCGGAAAATGTTGTAGGAGATCAGCAGGTTCGGCGATCGGTTGGCGACTTTATAACCCCGGGCTTCCATCTGGTGCCGAATCGCTTCCTGAATATCGGAACAAAGTAGCGTAGAGTCGATGTATTCACATTCCAGAAAATTAAAAGACTCGTAATTTTTAAAATGCCCTTCGTAACTGTAGTCGTGTTCGACAAATAACTTACCGGGCATGCAGCCTGCCAGCGAAACGACGGCCAGCAACACAAGAACGCCAAAAAAATGTTTCATAAACGGACTGTTTAACAAAGTGGTAAAAGTGAATCTTATAGACAAAACTGGTTAGGAAATCACACTATTTAATTGATTTTCTGTCTGTAAAGTTCAGAAATCCGCGTTAACGGTCCGCTTACAGTTTAGGTTCGGTAATAGGCCAAAGCCCGGCGCATTTCGGACTTTGTAACAACCACATCGTACGTACAACTGCCGGGGCCGTCGAGCAGCGCCATGCGCACCTGTCCGTTCCGGTTTTTCTTGTCCTGCAATGTCAACGTCAGAACCGGCTCCAGGTCGGCATCCGTGAGGCTGACCCGGCCGTATACTGAAAAAAGGTACTCTTCAATTTGCTCCAGGAGCCGGAGTTGAATCAACCCTTTTCGCTCCGCGATAAAGGCTTCGGCAATCATCCCGGCGGCTATCGCTTCTCCGTGCAGCAACCGGCGTTTCGGGTCCGCCAAAAAATGCGTTTCCAGCGCATGACCCAGCGTGTGACCGTAGTTCAATATCTTACGGATTCCGCGCTCATTTGGATCTTGTTCGACGATATTTTTTTTAATTTCAACGGAATGTGTCACCAGATCATTCCAGTCCTGCTGGTGCAGATCCCGGCGACGGATTTCATTCCATTTGGAGGCATCAGCAATCAAACAGTGTTTGACGATTTCGGCAAATCCCGACCGCAGCTCCAACTCGGGTAATGTTTGAAAGAAAACCGTATCGATCAGGACGGCTTCCGGTAATTTAAAGACCCCAATATGGTTTTTAAATCCGTGAAAGTCAATACCTAGCTTTCCGCCCACACTGGCATCGACCTGCGACAATAAAGTGGTCGGAATCTGGATAAAATCAATGCCGCGTTTGTACGTTGCCGCGCAAAAACCGCCTAAATCGCCGATTACGCCCCCTCCGAGGTCGATAAGCAGCGCGTGCCGGTCGAATTGGGCGTCGGTTAATGCCTGCCAGACGGTCTCACAAGTCGTTAAATTTTTGTGTTCCTCGCCCGCCGGAATCGTAATAATTTTATGTTTCGGTAAAAAATTTTTTACCTGCGGATAACAGAAACGCTTGGTATTGGTATCGGCTAAAACCGCAATGGCCGAATAATTGCGCTGCTTTAGAAACGACGGCAGGCTTTCGGCGAGGGGAGAAATCAGAACTGACATAGAGGTTTTACAGAAATCGCTCCCAAAGGTACACCTTCGGGAGCGATTTCAACACCCCGTACCCACGGACTTTAGTCCGTGAGAGCTTCTGTGATCCAGTAGTTGGTTCAACTTAACGGCATACTGGTTCACACGGACTAAAGTCCGTGGGTACGGGGTACGTTACGAAATCACTTTCAGCGCATCGGCGAAGTATTTCATCTGCTCCATCGTGCCCAGGCTCACGCGGCACCAGAACTGGCCGTCGAACTTCCACTGCCGGACGCTCACGCCGTTGTCCATCATTTTCTTCGTGAAATCGTCACCCTTCATCCGGATCGGAAACAGCACGAAGTTGGTGCCCGACGGCAGGTAGGTGTAACCGTTCTGCTTCAGCGTGGCATACAGGAATTCGCGGGCTTCGAGTCCTTTGCCCAACGAATACTTGATGAATTCTTCGTCTTTGTAACAGGCCAGAGCCGCCCGCAGGGTCGTCATACTGAGGTTTCCGGCCCCACCGCCCCATTTCGAGATGGCTTTCAGTGTTTCCGGCTGGCCGACCATGTAGCCCATCCGTAAACCGGCCATGCCGTAGATTTTCGAGAACGTCTTGGCCACCATCACGTTCTGACCCTTCTTGATGTTTTCAATCACCGTATATTTTTTCGGGTCACCCGTGTAGTGAATGTAGGCTTCGTCGACAAAAACCGGTTTTTTGGCCGACACGCGGTCCACGAAGGCCCGCAGGCTTTCGGGGTTGATCGTCACGCCCGTCGGGTTGTTGGGGTTGCAGAGGTACACCAGGCTGGTTTTGTCGTTAACCCGCTTCTCCATTTCTTCCAGGTTATGGTCGTAGGTACCCGAGGTCAGGGGTACTTTGTCCCAGGCCATGCCGTGCATGACAGCCGCCCGAACGAGTTGCTCGTAGGTCGGATCGGCCGACAGCACGCTACCGCCCGGATTTTTGTGGGCAAACTCCAGCGCCGTCGCATGCAGCAGCGCCCCCGAACCGGCTGACAGCAGGATTTGTTCGGGCGAAACACCTTCCTCTTCCGCAATCATCTTCTGCAATTGCATCCCGTACTGGAACGGATACAGAAAGCCTTCCGAAGCCGCTTCGTTGATTGCTTTGATCGCTTTGGGTGACGGGCCGTACGGGTTTTCGTTGGCCGACAGACGGGCCTTCAGCGCGCCTTTCGGAGCGGTCGGGGGCAGGGCGGTGGTCCACTCCGGCTTGTCGAGCCAGGGTTCACAATAAGCCGCAGGAGCAGCCGCTAAACCTACACCGGCCAACAATCCGGACCGGAGCCATTCACGACGATTAAGAGACATAATTCGAAATTGGTTAGATGTTTATTTATTCGTTTATAAGTACGGAGTCAGCCGTCCGTCTTTCCCGGTTTGGTCAGCGAACTGAGTAACCGAAAAACACGAACGACTGACCGATGGTAGTTCTTAATTCACACCCTGCACCCGCGACAGCCGGGAAAAGGCCTGGCCTTTGTATTCGCCCCGCCACGTGAGCGAAACGCTGCTGCCCACAGCCGGGGCCGTAATGCCCAGTTCGGCCCAGGTCTTCGTCAGCGATGCCTTCCCGGTATTGTCGGTGGTCAGATCGGCAATGGCGGTGCCGTCGCGTTTGGTCAGCTTGATCGCCAGCGAAGTAACCGGAATCGAGTCGATGCCGACGGTGTAGTCTAGAATACCGCTTTTGTCGAGTTCAAAAATTTTCACCGACATCGTAACTGGCGCAGAGATCTTCTGCGTAACCACCGGTTCGGCCGTCAGACCGCCCCCGTCGGAAGCGCCTTCGACCACCACCAGCACCGGGGCCACCACCCGATCCACAAACGGATCTTCTTTTTTCTCACATCCGGCCAGTAAGCTACCTGCTGCCAGTAACGTACTCAAGATAAGGCATTTATAGTTCTTCATAAATAGCATCCTCCAGATTAATTCTTAATTTTTAACTCTTAATTCTTCACCGCATGGGCGGCCCCGTCCCCTCACTTCTCGGCCCACCACAGTTTGGTTTTCATATCGTCGGAACCGCCCAGCGTCGCGATGCCTTTGTCGAGGCTCGTTTTGTTGAGCGAATATTCCGAGGTGGGGTATTTCAGGCGGGTTGGCAACACGCCGTCGTTTGAGAAAACCGCCCGGGTGTCTTTGGCGGGCAAAACCGGCAGGCCTGTCCGGCGGTATTCGGTCCAGGCTTCGATGGCCTGCCCGAAGAGGGCAATCCATTTCTGCTCCAGGATGGTTGCTTTTGTCGCCGTCCCAATCTTCGTCAGATAACCGGCCGGAACCGTCAGACCGTATTGCTCGAACGATGCCGTGACACCTTTTTCCAGATACGACTGCGCACTGCCCGTGATATCGCCATCGGCAGCGGCTTCGGCCAGAATCAGGTTGAGTTCGGCGTAGGTCATCAGCACAGCGGGTGCCGTAGCGGCCGTGAAGTAGGTACCCAGCACCGAGCTGGTGCCGAGGTAGGTAGTAGCGACGGCATCGGGCAGGCCGTTGGCGTGGCCTTCGTATTTCCCGGCTTTGTTCGGCTGGGCATACACCGTGATGCGGCTGTCGCCGAGTTCGTTAAGCCGGTCGGCCAGCGTCTTGCTGATGTTCCAATCGGTTCGGCCGTCCTGAATCATGACCTGGTGCCATTCGTTGTTGCTGGGCAATACCGCCGAGTTGACCAGCCGGGCGTTGTCGGCGTTGCTCGTGAAAACCGGGAACTTCGTCGCATCGCCCAGAATTTCGGCCATGATGGCTTTCGATTCGGCCGGTTTTTTAACCGCCTGGCGGTTCGCCAGGCGCAGCCGCAGCGAGTTGGCAAATTTTTTCCATTTCAGAATATCTCCGTTGTAGAGGATATCCCCCGAAATCCCCGGACCGGTTACGCTCAGTTTTTCATTGGCGGTTTTCAGGTCGTTGAGTAAACCAGCATAAACCACCTCGACCGGATCGTAAGCCGGGGTATAGTTCGGGGTTTCCGCCGTTCCTTTCAGCGCTTCGGTATACGGAATCGGGCCGTACACATCCGTGAGTAGCGAAAACACCCACGAGCGCATCACCAGCGCCACGCCTTCGTAGTTGGGGTTTTCGAACTGACCACCCGGGCCCGCCAGCGTAATGATCCGCTGATAATTGACCTGCGCATCGTTGAAGAAACCCTTCCAGTTGTTGGTGTAAAAACCGACCGATACCTCGTAGTTGTCGCCTTCGTTTGCGTAGATGTTGCGCGTCAGGTACTGCATCCAGCACATGGCTCCGTCGAGGTTCAGCCGCTCAAACCGGGTCCGGACGCCCCAGTAGCGGTCGATGGAGGCTTCGAGAGCATACGGGAGCAAATACTGGGGGCTAATGGAAGTCGGATCGTTCGGGCTGACGTTCATTTCGTCGAACTCCGACGTGCAGGCACCCGCCAGCGTGATCAGACCCAGGCTAAGAAAAAGTGCTTTTATGATCTTCATAGATAAAATCGTTTTCCGGAATTAGAATGACAGACTCAGGTTGGCCCCGATGCTGCGGGAACTGGGCAATTCGCCGTAGGCAAAACCCTGCTGGTTGCCCCCGAAACGATCCACCTCGGGATCGACGTGGGTGGTGTTCTTGAACAGCATCGCCAGATTCCGGCCCACCAGCGAGATTTTGGCCGACCGGATTTTGATCCGGTTCAGGAAGGTCGTCGGAAACTGATAGCCAATCGTGGCTTCACGGAGTTTGACATAACTACCGTCGTAGATCGAGGCTTCGTGGTAGCTGCGCGGGTTGTTGTAGGCGTAGAACGTCCGGGCCGGTACAATCACGGTGTTGGGTACATAGTTCGGGTTTTCGGCGGTCCCGGCGTTGTAGACGCCTTTGCCAATCACGCCTTCTTCGCGGCCAACGGCGGTTTCTTCGTACTGGCCGGTCCAGCGGGCCGTTCCGGTACCTTCGTCAAAGAAGTCACCGCCCCATTTCACGTCGATAAGCGCCGAAACCGTGATGCCCCGGAAGGTGAAGCTGTTTAACCAGCCGCCGGTCCATTTGGGCTGGATATTGCCCAGCGTGCGGGGCGTTGTCGAAACAACCGGCAAACCGTTGGCGCCGTAAATAATCTGGCCATCGGGTGCGCGGTCAAAACCGGTTCCGAAGAAGCTCCCGTAGGGTTGTCCGACGCGCGCTTCGGTGATCAGGCCCTGCCGCGTAGCCAGGGTGTAGGTGGTCAGGCCTTCGGCCAGTTCAAGCACCTTGTTGCGATTGCGCGAGAAATTCAGGGTCGTTTCCCAGTTGAATCCGGTAGCGGTTTTGATGGGCGTACCGGTCAGCACCACTTCCAGCCCTTTGTTGGAAATCTTCCCGGCGTTCAGGACGCGGGAGTTGTACCCGCTGGCTTTCGAGATTTCAACGGCCAGAATCTGGTCGCGAGAGACCTGATCGTAATACGTCACGTCCAGGCCGATCAACCCTTTCAGGAAGCGAAGGTCCAATCCTAGCTCGGTTCCGGTCGTGATTTCGGGCCGCAGGGTAGAGTTGGCAATCTGGGTGTTTTCGTAGAACTCCGGTGTCGAACCGGCCCACGACGTTCCGGCCCGGAAGGTTTGCAGCAACTGGTAGGGTTGCGCATCGTTCCCAACCTGCGCCCAACTGGCCCGGATTTTCCCGAACGACAGAATATTGCTTTGCAAATTCAGCAGATCGGTGACAACGGCACTAGCCGAAACCGACGGATAAAAGTACGAGCGGTTGTCCGAGGGCAGCGTGCTCGACCAGTCGTTACGGGCGGTTGCGTTCAGGAATAGCGCATTTTTGTAACCTAGCTCAAACGATCCGAATACACTGTTCACCTGCGATTTTTCAATGGCGCTCTGGGCGGTATTCCGGCTCGGGTTGGCATTGGAGGCATTGTAAAGCCCGTCGACGACCAGTTCGCCCACGCTCAGGTAATTCCGTTTGTAGTAGTTCGTCCGCGAAATCCCGCCCACCTGGATGTTGGTCGTGAAGTCCGGCGTAAGCGTTTTGTTAAACGTCAGAATAGCATCGTGGTTGGTTTCCTGCCGACGCAGCACTTCTTCCAGAAAAGCGCCGGGCGTACGGTTTCCGTTCCGGACCCGCTCGAAGTTCGTGACGGCAATCCGGGTGTCGGTCCAGACGTCGGTTCCGCTCCGGACCATCAAACTCAGCGACGGCAGAATTTTGTAGTTGAGCGCGATGTTGCCCACCAGCCGGTCTTTCTCGTTGTTATCCGGCAATAATTCCGACGAATAATACGGGTTGGTGAAATACGTATGCTGCCAGTTCGGCGGATCGGTATCGGCCGGTTTTCCGGGCAGCGCGCGCTGAATGTGTACGTCCGTGTAATCGCGCCAGTTGCGCAGTTTGGTCCAGTCGGTTTGCCGGTGCGACCAAATAAATTCCTGTCCGCTGCTGTAGCTGCGGTTACCGCCCGACTTGAGGTATTCCGCCGAGATGGTGGCGCTGAACTTATCGGTAAAATTGTACGCCGAGTTGAACTTGAAGTTGTTCCGGTAGTAATCGTTGTAATACACAATTCCTTTTTGGTCGAGCCGACCAACCGACAACCGGAAGCTGCCTTTTTCGTTTCCGCCAGAAAGTGCAACGTTGTTGGTAATTGTCTGGCCGGTTTGCCAGAAATCCTCCCAGTTGTTCGGGTTGGGCGTCAGCGGAGCCACTTCCTTGCCCGACCACCAGTGCCGGACCAGCCGACCGTCCATCGGCGCGCCCCAACTTTCATCGGTGCCTTCCGTGCCGCTCAGCGGGCCGTTCGGGTACGCAGCCCGGTATTGCTGAATTTCCAGCGGGTCCGTGATGGCGCCCGACCAGCCGTCGTTGTACCAGGTTCGGTAGCCGTTGCCCCCGCCGTAAATGTTCTGGAACTTCGGTTTGATCCACGGCCGTTCGAAGGTCACGTTGGAGTTGATTTCAACGCCGATGCCTTTGGTGCCGGCGCCGTTTTTGGTCGTAATCAAAATAACCCCGTTGGCAGCCCGCGAACCGTAGAGCGCGGCCGCGTTGGGGCCTTTCAAAACGCTCATTTCCTTGATGTTATCGGGGTTGACTTCCGAAATGCCCGATCCGCGTGTTTTGTCGAACGACTGCTGAATCGGCACCCCGTCGATGACGATCAGCGGCTGGTTGTTGCCCGAAACCGAGGAAGCGCCCCGGATCTGGATGGTCGAACCGCTGCCCGGTCCACCGTTTGAGCTAACCCGCAAGCCGGCCACTTTCCCGGAAAGGGCATTGACGACGTTGGTGGCCCGGGCTTCGGTCAGTTGCTGGCCTTTGATTTCCTGAACGCCGTAGCCCAGTGATTTCACATCTTTTTCGACCCCAAACGCCGTTACGACGACTTCGGCCAGGGATTTTACGTCGGATTTCAGGCTCAGTTCGAGCGTTGATCGGTTGCCGACCGGAATTTCTTCGGTCAGAAAACCGATCGAACTGATGATCAGCGTTACGTCTTCCGTGGGAATTTTCAGGCTGAATTTGCCCTGGTTGTCGGTCGTAGTTCCGACGGTGCTGCCTTTGATGACAATATTGGCTCCGGGGAGCGGCCCTTCTTCGGCGGCCGTAATGATACCCGTGAGTGTCCGTGTCTGTGCTGTGGCCACAGCCATCGATAGCCAGAGCACCCCTACTAGTAAAAGTAGCGTTCTCCTCATACAATTAGATTAGGTTAAATAACGTGTAAAAGATGGATAGTCGGGAATCATTGTCATGCAAACCCGGTGCGTCGGACGGCCGGACACTGGCCGCTTCGCCGAACCGCCCTCCGCAACCGGGCGCATGGCAATGACTGATCACCGGTTTAGTCCGGCGGTTCAGTATTGTCTCCGAACGATCTGTCGGTGTTGCAAAAGGCAATACGCAACCCAACCGGCCAGACAGTCGGTAATGTGTTCTCAGTTAAGGCGAAACGAAACAAAAACCTGCACTGGTTTATTCAGGCAGATCAGCCGAATCGGTCTTGCTCCCTGCAAGTCCTGTCGATTCGGGTTGGATCAGTCCGGTAGTGCGGCCAGCGGAAAGATCCGGAGGAAAGAAGAAGTCACTGTGGTTTGTTGATAAACCAAAATTAAGCAAAACAATATATCTGCCAAATTTAATAGCTATTTTTTTAGATATATACGTACAAAATTTTTAGAAAAATGACATTTACCAAATGTACCTATTAAATAGGTAAAATTAATTCTGGATAAAGTTCAAAAAAAACGCCTGTTTTAGCAGGCGTTTTTAAATCGCTTGTGTTCATCAGAGGGTGTCTGGGTAAATTTCAGCCTTGCGGGTCAACGTAAGCAACCCCTTGAAACCCTCACTACCTGCGAACGATCAAAGCGCTGCTGCCGCGAGCGTGGCCGCCAGCTTCAGGGTGATCGGCAGCAGCACGTTCGTCTTCATTTCGACATCACCGCCCGTACGCATCTCTTTCGTGCTCTGGTGCGAGAATTCGTCGGAGTGTCTGACTTTGCCGGTGGCCACCTCTACAAGCCGGGTTTTGAGCGTAGCCGAGCCTTCCGTGTTGTATTCATCGACGGTCCCCGTCAGCACATATTTGACCTTGAGTTGCTTGCCGACCCGCACCGCAGCGGTCGTCGAAGCGCCGTTGACAGCCGCCAGGTCGGCTTGCGACGCTTCCCTTGTGTGCCGGACATCGTAAATATCAAACTGGTTGGTTTTCATCAGCCGGAACGCAATGCTGGCCTGAAGTTGCCGTTTGGCTTCGTGCGACATGCCCGACGCCTTTGGGCCGGGTGTGAATTCGACCACGGCGACCCGCGTCCTGTCGTTGTTTCCCACCACTGTTTTCGACGGTGCCTGAGCGAATGCGGCACCTGCCAGCACGACACTCAAAATGACTGTTGCAATTAAATTTTTCATAATTTTTAGTTTTTTGTAGATACTGAGAGGAACGTTTACTTCTTCAATACTCTGGTCGTTATGATCTGTTTGCCGTCGTTGACCTGCACGAGGTAGAGCCCGGCCGGAACCGGGGTTCCGCTTTGGTCGGTGCCGTTCCAGGACACTCCGGTTTGACCCGATGCGGCTAGGGTAGCGATGGGGACGCCCGCTGTGCTGAGGATGCGTACTGATACCGGACCTCCTTCCGCGAACGGGTAATTGATTTCGGTCTGCTCCTTGAAGGGATTGGGCCAAACCCGTACCCGGCGGTTTTCCGCCGATTCCCGATCGAACGACGGCCCTTCTTCCAGCCAGTGTGGGGGAATGGTCGGTCCGGCCGCTTTCCGTGCGCCCACCGGGCTGGCTCCGATCCTGACGGTGCCGACGGGTGCCCGCAGCGTCAAAGGCCGATTAAATGTAACGGCCCCCGGGTACGTTCCTCCGGCGACATAAACCGTGTACTCGTTGGGCGCATGTTGAGCCGCCTGTTGCACGGTAAGATAAGGCTTGTGAATCTGGCCGTTGGGTTGGTTGCTTACTCCATTCCAGTCAAGGTAGGCCGATTTTTCGGTGAAGAACCGGGCCAGATCGTTGCGAAATTCATCGTCCCGAAACCCGACGCCCACCGAAGGCAAGTCAGTATTACCATACTCGTGTACGCCCATGGCTATGTTTGTTCCGCCATAGGTGACCGGAGCACCCCGGTCGCTTCCGGCCGGTCCCGCTCCAACCATGTTTACCAAGCCCGCCCCGCCGTAAAGAACAAAAAAGTCGCGATCTCCGCCGAGTTCAAGGTTAGTCGACAGGTACTCATTCTGTTCCATCAGCGACGTCGGGTACACATGCAGCGTTCGGTATTGCCCATTGTAATTATCACCAGGAGAGGCCCCGTAATGCAATACGTCTGCCGGAACGTTGCCTGCATCATGAATATCCGAACTTCTGGGGTTTGTTGAGATGCGAAAATACTCCCCCTGCCGTTCGCCGGGCCGCAGACCCGTGCTGTTGGGCAGCGGTGTGAGAATGGCGTAACTGGCAGCTTGTCCAACACTGCTATGACTGCCGTCAACCCAAACATTAAAGAGAACCACTCTGTTGCTTTCAACCACATCGTTGGATGCAGTTGAGACTGGATACTGATCCTGTGGAGAAGGGTGCTGCACGGTGAACCCAATGGAAGACGGCACATTGAACTCAATGACGTCATAGGACTCGTTTTTGACCTTATTGGAGGTAATGGATGACGTCACAATGGCCCCGTTGGGCGCAATCCAGCCTGTACCCCACGACTCAACGCCGTTGGTGAATCGCCCCACGGCCTTCGCGTGGGGGTGTGTTTCGGTGACGTTTGTGGTGGTGGTCGAAGCCGCTGTTCGGGCCGAAGCACCCAGATCGCCGGTCGCCGGTCGGCCGTTCCGGTTTGGAACGGCCTGCGGGTCGGTGACCTTTAGTTCCGAAATTTGTACCGAGTTACGCTCACCGGCAGCCGCGAAGAGCGACACCTTCACCGATTGGCCGTTGAAGTAGGCCGAACTATAGTGCCAGTTTTCGAGGTCCGGCTTCCGGAGTTCCTGCCGGGCACCGTCGGTGCCTTCCAGCACCAGGTAGCTATTGTCGCCCAATTGCGTTCCGGCGAAATACAACCGCAGAAGCGTTGTAGTGGGTTGCGTCACCTGCGTCAAAAACCGGAGTTGACCCTGGCCCGACGTATCGGCCTGATGTGGCCCGTCCTGATACCGGAACGAATACGGCACTTTTTTCTGGGCCACCGCCAACCCGCCGAACAGGCCGATCAAACAGATGAATAAAAAAGGAATGGCTTTCATGTTGGTTACAAATTGTCGTACCTCATTGAAGACTAACCAGCACCAGCACCAGTCCCTTACCCGTTTCGAGCGAGGTCATGGCTTTACCAATAATCGCTCCCTGCGCTTTGGTTGGGTCAGTCGCTTTCATGGCGTGGCCGCTCGTGGGCGAAGTGGTGAGCAGATCGCCCGGCCGGATGACCCCGAAACCGGCATCGACCCGGCAATACACCCGCCCCGTCAGGGCCACCGGATGTTGGCCGCTGGCGAGCGTGCCGACCTGTCCCATTAGCATGCCCGGCTGTACGTCGCCCGCTCCGCTCACAATCCCGGCTACGGTTTTGTCGTAGGCTTGGTGGGACACGCGCAGTTGACCCGGTTTTTCCGGATCGATGCTCACCACCGAGCCGGGCAACGGCGTTTCGCTTGCTTCGATGTCGAAGTGTTCGGCCAGGTCGGCCCCGCCCGTGATTTCGAGGACTTTAGTCGAGGTGGTGCCGTTGACTTGTAACGTTTTGGAGGGGTTTGTCAGGCCGATGCCCACTTTTCCGGCGGGCGTAATGACCATCGTAGCATCCGACGAACTGGCGGTTTTCGAAAAGACCAGTTTTCCGTCGCCCGCAGCCCAACTCCCGTTGGCGACGCCAATGCGCCAGGCTGCTCCGCCGTTGCCCGGATTGATCAATTTGAGTTGCATGTCACTTTCCGACGCTACGCTAAACCGGGCTTCGTTGTCGGTCGTTCCCACTTTCACCTTGCCTCCGCCGTTGGCGAGGTGGACGTTCTGTTCCGAATCGTTGTTGATGTACAGCGGATCACTGCTTTCAATCTGGTTGCCGTCGAGGGCCAGCATGTGAATATTGGTTCCGACCTTTGAGTGCAGGCGCAGGGCACCGTCGACCACCGAATTACCCGACTTGGTGACATTTTTCCCGTAGATAGTGAACTCAACCGGGTTATCAACATTGATGCCCAACCGGGCCATACTGGGAGTCATGGCAAACATCAGGTTGCCGTTGTGCCGGAAGCGGAGGTGGTCTTCGTTGACAATGGACCAGCTACTGGTCGGGCCACCGCTCGGAATGATCCGTTGCAATTCGAGGCCAGCCGCGTGGTTAGATAGTGAGGTGCCACCGTAAGATGAAAGGCGGATGTACTGATCCGCTTCGCCCGTCACGTGCAGGCTGCGGGAAGGAGCAATCGTTCCGATACCCACTCGTACACCGGGCAACACGTAGAGGTTGCCGCCCGACGCCGACCATTGCTGGGCCAGCAATTGTTTAGGGGTGAACAGAAAGCCGACAAGGCAGACTTTTAGAAAGAGGTGTGAAAAAAACGGACGCATGAGTTTGAGAAATTAATTGGTTAAGATGAATAGAAGATATAGCTCTCCTAACCCGGTGCAGTTGTCTGCACCAAGTTGTCTTTACGGCATGGGAAAGCGGAACTAGTTAGTTGTTCGGAACGGCCAGGTAGACTTCAATAATCCGGGGCGACATGGAGACGATGCGAATACCGCCGTAGCGGTTCAGGATCGTTGGATCCAAATTCATTACCTTAAAGAGGAATATATCGCCCTGCTGATAGACCGGAGGCTCCTGATTATTATCCACCCAGTTGTTTTCGAAAAGGGCTGGCCGCTCTTTTACCCAGTGTTCCAGACTCTTTACCGAAATATTCGTCTTGTTGAACCAGGTGATTTCCATTTGATCGCCAGCGTTGAACGAATAGATCAGTTCGTCCCACAGCGTACTGGACATTTCCAGCTGGGCGTTGTGGTACAGGTTGAAATGGGTCTTGTACGTGTTGGAGGCCGATTGGGCGTTCAGGTAATCGAAACTGTTGAGTGCGCCGTTGGATAGTGTAAAGACCGTTGGAATCTTGTTCGGATCAGTACCGGCCGGGTATTCCGGCCACTCAATCCGCCAGGTGTGGCACTTGGTGTGAGCCCACAGATCATAGTCTGGAATAAACGTTCTCCTGGTAATAGTTGGGTACGGCAACGATTGCCCACCCGAACTGGTACCTTCTGGAAGGGGATTGCCTCCTGGAGAGGGATTGCCTTCTGGAAGGGTATTGCCGACGACGCCACCGGCTCGTGCCGTCAGACTCTGGCGCTCAATAGCGCTTTCTTCGCAGCCGCAAAGGATCGTCAGGCACAAGGCGAAGACGGTTACTACGTGTACTTTTTGCATGGGAATTGGTGTGGAAAAAAAATCATTAGACGGCCAAACTGCTTGCAGGTGAGTCGGCGATTACCTTACGGCAACAAAGGTAGCCCAGGCTCTCAGCAGGCGGTTAGCACAGAATTCCCAGAAAATAGCACAGATGTAACAAAGAATTATTGGCAAGATTTACTTTTTGATAATCAGAAAGTTATGCAGAGTTTTTGGGCGTGTTCATGTCTTTTTGTTTCGCAAATTCGGAGGGGAGCATTCCAAACTGTTCTTTAAAACATTTGGAGAAATAGGAAAGGTGCTGGAAACCCGACAGGTAGGCAGCCTCGGCGATCGGGATGCCGGGTTGTTGCAGGAGGTCGGCGGCCCGTTGCAGTCGAATGGATCGGATAAAATCGGAAGCCGACTGATCGGTAAGCGCTTTCAGTTTCCGGTGTAGTTGCATCCGGCTCATGCCCATTTCCCGCTGAAGGCCTTCCACGCTGAAAGCGTCGTCGGCCATGTGTTCGTTGATGATTTGCATGATTTTCTCCAAAAACTCGGCCTCCCGGTCGCGGATGGGTGTCCCGGTCGGTTGCAGCATCACTTCCCGGCTGTACTTTTTGCGCAACAGATCGCGCTGCGTAAGCATGCTGTTGATGCGGGCGACCAGTTCGTCCAGGGCAAAGGGCTTTGCCAGGTACTGCTCGGCCCCGCCCTCAAACCCCTCTTTGCGGGAGTCGACGTCATCTTTAGCCGTGAGCAGGATAACCGGAATGTGGCTGGTCAGGTCATCTTCTTTCAAGTGTCGGGTCATCGAAAAACCGTCCATCACCGGCATCATCACATCGGAAATGATCAGGTCCGGAACTACCCGGCGGGCCACCTGCAACCCTTCGTCGCCCTGTCTGGCCTGCACCACCCGGAAGCGGTCGGCGAGTTGCTGACGGAGGTAATCGTTTAATTCGGTATGGTCTTCTACCAGCAGCAGCGTGGGTTTGTCGTCGGCTTCGGTCGGCGGCTCTTCGGCGGAGGGCCCGGGCGTTGTCAGGGGTAAATCGGGAGCGGAAAGCGTAGTCGGTTCACCCATACCGTCCGTTTCGGGCATCGGCTCGACCGGCATCGGAAGCCAGACTTCAAACGTGCTCCCCGATTCGGATTGGCTCGCCACCTGAATGGAGCCTTTATGGAGTTCGACCAGTTCTTTGGTCAGGGCCAACCCCAGGCCACTCCCCTCGAAGGCCCGCGTTTGGGAAGGATCGATTTGGTAAAACCGGTCGAAGATGCGGTTTTGCAGCGATTCGGGAATGCCGATACCCGTGTCGCTGACCACCAGCCGAAGGCCGGTTTGGGGCTCCACCCCCGCCCAAAACCGCACCTGACCGCCCGGCGGGGTAAACTTGACCGCATTGGACAAGAGGTTGTAGATAATCTTTTCCAGTTTGTCGCGGTCGAACATGGCCACCCAGTCGGACGTCGGCAGGTCGATCCGATACCGGAGCTTTCGGGCGTCGGCCATCGGCTGGAAGGAGTGGGCGGTTTGCCGCAGAAACCCGATCAGGTTGCCCCGCTGGCCGTGCAGCGTCAGCATCCCCATTTCGGCTTTCGCCAGGTCGAGCAGTTGGTTCACGAGCCGGAGCAGCCGGTTGGCGTTCCGCTCCATCATGTGGGTTTCTTCCGGGCTGAGGGACCCCCGTTTCTGAAGCGGAGCCAGAATGAGCTGAAGCGGGGTACGGAACTCGTGGGAGATGTTGGCAAAAAACTGCGACTTGACCCGGTCCAACTGCCGGATGTGGTCAGCTTCCAATTGCAACATGCGGGCTTTTTTAGACTCTTCATCCGCCAGCGCCTGGGCAATTTTACTGCTACAGATGGCCGCAATCATTTGCAGGGCATCCAGGTGGTACGGTTTGAAAAAGCCTTTTTCGGGATGTTCGGAGTCGATGACGCCGATCACCTTGTTCTGGAACAGCAGCGGGACGGCCAACTCTGCGTGGCGCATTTCGTCGTCCAGGATGTAGCGCGTGTCCTGAGTGGTATCTGCGATAATTTCCGGTCGGCCCGTTTGGGCCACGCTTCCGACAATGCCCTCGCCGAGCGGAATCATCAGCGGGTTCAGGATCGCATAGTCTTCCGGATTTTTGTTGCCATAGGCGGCTTTCTGCACCAGGGCCGTGTCTTCTTCGTTGAGCAGGTAAATCACGCAATCGACAAACCCCAGCCGGGCAATGCAGTTTTTGGCCACATCCCACAAAATTTCATCCACCGTATTCTTGCCGTAAAGCGAGGTGGCGAAGTAGTTGATCGTTTCGTCAATCTGCTGCCGCAGTTGCAGGTTCCGGGAAAGGCGGTATTGTTCATTCTCCAGCGAAAGCTTCAGGTTGCGTTGCCGAAGTTTGTACCGGTTGAAAACCAGGTAGCCAATCAGTCCGCTCAGCAGCACGAAGGCGATCAGGGTTAGAATTAGCATCCGTTGCTGGCTTAATGACGCCTGCTGAGTTTCCAGTCGTAATTTTTGCAAACTCAGTTCGCGGTCTTTCTGTTCGGCCTGGTAGCGGGCCTGCACCTCAGCGATTTGCCGGGACAATTCCACGGAGCGTAAACTGTCGGTTAGGTCGTGGTACTGCCGTTGGGCGGCCAGGGCTTCCCTGGGTTTGCCCAATACGCCGTAAATCAGGGGCAAATTGGCCAAGGCTTGCTGTTGCAGACTTTTGGAGTTAATTTGGTTGGCGATCACCAGCGTCCGCTGCGAATACAGCAAGGCTTGTTGAAAATCGCCCATGTCCCGGTATAGCAACGCCAAATCCATGTACGAGCCGCCGATGTTTAGCTGATTGCCTTTTTTTAGGTCGATGGCCAGCGATTTGTGGTAAAATTCCCGCGCTTTGCCGAACTCCCGGCGAATGCGGTAAATTCTGGCCAGGTTATGAAACGTGTTGCCCATCGCCTGCGTATCCCGCTGGGCCACCTGGATGTTCAGGGCTTTCAGACCCGATTGCAACGACTGTTCGTAGTCTTTTTTGTCGAAATACACGTTCCCCAGGTTGCCGTAGATAGCCCCGAGCAGGGCCGTGTCCTGGCGGGCCTCCGCGATTTTTTGCGCCTGCAAGTTGGCTTCAATACTCGCGTTGTAAAGTTTCAGGTACCGATTGATGATGCCGATGGCGATGTACATCCGGCAAACGTCCCGCTGTTCGCCGAGTTGATGAAAAATGGAAAGCCCGGTTTTGGCCGCGTCGAGCGCGCGGACATAATCGTCGCGTTCGGCGTGGATGCGGGCCAGCCGTTGATAGGCTTTGGCTTCGGATAACGGCTGGCGGTTTTTCTGCGCCAGCGCCAGGGCGGTTTGCGCGGCCACCAAAGCTTGTTCAGGCTGGGAAGACGTGAGTTGTTCGGCCCGGCTGAGGTAACGATTGATGCTGTCCTGTACGGCGGCTGGCTGGGCCCGCAACGAAATGCCTCCTGTATGAACGATCCCATAAAGCAATAGCCAAAACCGCAAAACCTTGGTTATCATCGCCAAACCTGGTAAGTGAAGTCGCTTGCTGACCGCAAGATCAGAAGTTTTTATAACAGGTGCGCAAAAGGTTTAGCAATCGGCAGGACGTTGACAACTCCAGGCAGGCCCGGGCGCGGTGGATGCGCACAGATTTTACCGCAGGAGTGGAAAACCGATAGAATAAACCTTCTCACCGCCCCGGTTAATCTGAAAAGTAGCTACCAGGATAATAATGGCATTCAGGATACAGAGTCCAAACACAATGGAGAAAACCAGCATCGGCGGAAGGATAACCGGAAGCTGCATGAACAGGGCGGCTATCCAGCCGAGTAACAACCCGTAGGTGACAAACGTCCAGGTGATCTGGAAATTGATCATCCGGCGGCCGAGCGCATGAACCCCTTTTACCTTATCCCGTTTGAGAACCCAAAGCGCCAGCGGAATAAAGATGTTCCCGACCGGAATGACCAGAAAGGAAAGGGCCGACAGGTTCATCAGTTGCAGAAAACCGGTATCTTCCTCCTTGGTGAAATCCAGAAACTCTTCCACCGGTGTGTCCAGCGCCTTGGCAATCAGGCGGAGCGTCTGTCCGCGCGGTTCGGTGTCGCCCGCTTCAATGCGCTGTAAGGTCCGCAGGTTAATGGATGCGTATTCAGCGAGTGCTTCCTGAGAGAGTCCTTTGCTGCGTCTCAGCGACCCGATTTTTTCGGCTAATAATCCCTTGCTCATCGTCGTTGTTTTTGGTCAAAGGTAGGGCTACTGCCGCCGGAGTCTGCCGGTTTTATCCCGACATTTCTACGGCATTTGTGTCATTTTGGGATAGGAACACGGATTTAACGGATAAAAGATCAGTTCTAATCCGTTTTATCCGTTAAATCGCGACGGCGACCCGGCCGTGTTCCAGTCTACTGCCGGTTGGTTTTTTCCCCAACGTACCGCTCGAAGAACTCGTAAATCCGCAGGATGCGGTCGATACGCTGCCGGACGTTGCCCGTGCGGCTCAGTTCGTGCGTCGCGCCCGGCATCCGGACGTACTCGACCGGGCGACCCAATATCTTCAGGCTTTTGTAGAGCATTTCGCTCTGAATTACGCCCGTCCGTAAATCGTTCTCGCCGTGTTTGATCAGCAAAGGGGTCCGGATGTTTTCCACGAACGTGTAGGGCGAGTTAGCGTCCAGCACCTCCTGCGCCGGTTTTTGCCACGGATAACCGCCGAAGTAGTTCGGCACCAGCCGCCAGGCGTTGCCCTCGCCCATGAACGTCGTCAGGTCGTAGACGCCCCGCTGCGAGAAAGCCGCCTTGAACCGGTTGTCGTGGGCCACAATCCAGGCCGTCAAATACCCCGCGTACGAACCGCCTGTAATCACCTGCCGACTCGTATCGACCCAGGCTTCGCGGGCAGCATCCGTCGCGGCTGCCAGCACGTCCTCGGTCGGGCCGGTGCCCCAGTCTTTTACATTGGCGCGCTGGAAATCAATGCCATAGCCGCCCGATCCGCGCGGGTTGGCGTAGACGATGCCGTAGCCCTGCGAGCAGAAATACTGAAATTCGTGCCACATCGACGGTTCGCCGGGGCCCCACATGGCCGTGGGACCGCCGTGCATGTTCAGCAGCAGCGGGTATTTTTTGCCCGTTGCCAGCGCGGTCGGTTTCATGATCCAGTACTCGACGATCTGGCCTTTGGAGTTTTTGTAGGTCCGTTTTTCGGGAAAACTCAGCGTTTTACCCGCCACCCAGTCGTTGTGACTGCTGAGTTTCGTTGCTTTTTCGGTAAACGGTTGTTGGACCGTTGCGCCCGTGAGGGCCGCGATGTACAGTTCCGACGGATTGGCGACCTCGGTTTTGGCAAACACCACCTGATTGCCAGCCAGGTCGAACGAATTGATGCCGCTGTTAAAATCCGACAACTGCGTGACCTGCTTCGTGGCCGGGTCGAGCCGGTAAAGCGGAAAACCGCCGTTCGAGGGAGCCGTGAAAAAGACCGCATAGGCCGGAGCCGGTTTTTTCTTGCCGGAAGCTGCAGCCGCTACGGTTTTCCACTTCAGGTTTCCGGCGGCCCGGTCGAACGCGATTGGCTGGAGGTCCGAAACCGCCGTGCCGTTCAGGGTCGCCACCGTAAGTTGGCCTACGTTGACGCCCTGTGCCGAGCTGGTCAGGAACGCCAGTTGCCGACCGTCGGGCGAGATGGCCGGTGAAAAATAGGTTTTGCCCGATTCGGCCAGCAGGTTGACGCGTTTTCCGGAGCCATCGGCGGCCAGCCAGATCAAAGCCGCGTCCTGCTCCCGGTCGGGGTGCCGGAGCGTGTCGCGGTCGGTGACGGCCAGAATGCCCTGCCCGTTCGGAAGCCAGACTGGGGCCTGGAAGGAGTAAAAGCCGCGCGTCAGCGGTTTGGGCCGGGCGTCCGGTTTTACGTCGATGCTGTAGAGGTGCGTAAACCGCAGTTCGGGTTCGGTGGTCGATTCGCCCTGGAAGTTGAGCCGGTTGATGACTTTGGCTTTTTTGTCCTCGACATCCTTGTTGAGATACGCCCGGATTTCGGCCAGCGAACCGTCGGGATTGGGCTTGACGGTTTTGTCGGGTTTGATAAACTGGTTGGTTGCAAAACCCGGTTTTTCCAGCGACCAGGCCGGAACCATTTTGCCCGGATTCAGGAGCGAGTCGGTCAGGATGTCGGACAGCGAGGCCGAAGCGGTAAAGAGAATCCGCTGCCCATCCGGCGACCATTGCGGCCCCGACGCGCCGTACGGCAGTTTGGTCAACTGCCAGGCTTCCCCGCCATCGAGCGGCATCACGAAAATCTGCGGTTTACCCTTCACACTTCGAACAAACGCAATCGACTTGCCATCCGGCGACCAATCCGGCTGGCTGGCGCTCTCGCTGCCGTGGGTCAGGGCTTTTAAATCGCCGGTTTTCAGTCCTGATAAATAAAGATGGGTCTTGTACTCGTATTCCTCTTTTTTCTCCGGATCAGGCTCAATCGTCGTCAGGGTATACACGGCCCGGCTTCCGTCGGGGGCAGTTTTGACCGTGCCGACCTGTTTGATGCGGGTCAGGTCCGTAGCGACAATCTTTTGGGAAGCGGTTTGGGCACGGGCGAACAGCGGCAGCAGCCCGAGCGCCGTTGCCAGGAGTAGCAGTTTCTTCATGAAGCAGTTTGTTTCTGAATAAGCTCCGAAGATAACAAAAACCGCCCAATGCCGCTCATCCCATCCATCAAGCCCGCAGGGCTTCCCTCTGGATAACCCCGGATGCAATCCGGGGCTGGATGCCAGCCCGGAGAGAGTAGTCCGGTCCGGCGCAGGACGTCAGTTCGGGGCGGGATGCTACTCTGGTGAGATGCCAGTCTGGAGAGCAACTACAACCCAACGTGGTAATCATACCCGCGCTCGGCCCAGAAATCGCGGGGGCGCTCGTCGCTGAACCAGATGCTGCCGATCCGTTTGAGGTTCTTGACGCCGTATTTGACGGGAATGATCAGCCGAAGCGGAGCGCCGTGCAAATCCGGCAGCGGTTCGCCGTTCATCTCGTAGGCCAGCAGGGTTTGCGGGTGCAGGGCGCTGGGGGTGTCGATGCCGACGTAGTAGCCGCCATCGGGCGTTTTCATGCCCACGTGCTGGTACCAGTCGCCAGACCCGGTTTTTTGCCCCAACTGGTATTTTTCGACAAAATCGGCAAACCGAACCCCGCCCCAGTGCTGAATCTGGCTCCAGCCTTCGATACACTTGAATTCGAAAATAAGCTCCTGTTTCGGCAGGGTTTTCAGGTCTTCCAGCGTCAGCGCCAGCGGTTTTTGGCCGGGTTGCTGAACGGTCAGCCGCCAGGCTTCCTTGTCGAGCGCGCTTCGTAACCCGTCGCGGCCGTTGATGCGGACGTTTTTGGCCGCCCGCTCCTTCGGAAAGGTCGGCGCCAGGTTGGCGTGACTGAAATAGCTGTTGGCTACCTGTTCATTTGCATTCAAAACGCTGCGGAATGCTTTTGGCAAACCACCTGCGCGGGGTTGTTTTGTGATCCACTTCCAGACGCCGTAGGGCACCAGACTCGCCAGCCCGAAGCCCAGAAACGCTTTCAGGGTCCGCCGACGGATATGCTGCTCGGTGGTCAGCTCTTCCCGTTCCGGTTTTTTTTTGGGCAATTTTTCGTCAAGATCGTTTACGGTTGCCATAGCGGGTCGTTCAGAGAAAGGAACTAAGCCGAAACGGTGGGTTCGGTCGGGGCTTTTTCGGCAGGCTCTTTTTCGACTTCGAAACCGGTCACCATCGCCTGGAAGTTGTTCCAGCCCGCGCGGATTACCTGCAAAATGTGAATCACGAAAAACAGCACATAGCCGATGGTGAGCGCAAAATGCCAGACGCGGGCGGTTTGGTAACCGCCGGTCAGCCACGTCACCCACGAAAACTGCGTCGGTTTGTAGATCGCCAGCCCGGTCAACAACGACCCGAATCCCATCAGCAGGATGGCCGTGTAAGCAATCCGTTGCGCGCCGTTGTACTTGAGTTGCGGAGGGGCGGTTTTCCGAATGTACAAATCGTGCAGCAACACCTGCCAGGCTTCCCGAAACGAATGCCGATTGGGCAGCAACAGCCGCCATTCGCCCGAAAAAAACGTGTACAGCACGTACAGCAGGCCGTTGATCGTAAAAATCCACATGAACACAAAGTGCCACGCCATGCCCTCCGCCAGCCGACGACGCAGTTTCAGCGCCAGGAAAAAGGAATTGGGGAAAAATTCGAACAAAACCGTGTCGCCCACCTGGATTTTGTACGGATGGTAGGCCCAATAAATCAACAGGCCGCTCCAGATCATGACAAACAGGATCGGAAAGTTGATCCAGTGAAACCACCGGATGGCCAGCGGATGCTTGTGGATGATGCGTTTCATTTCCCGACGAGTTCCGTTACGATGCGCTCTGCCTTATAAATATAGCGCATCGCAGCCACAATCGCACCGGTGTTGACGGAAACCGTGCGGTTTTTGTCGGGAACAAAAATGAAGCTGCCGGGCAGACTTTCCATGTTACCGTCGAAAGCCAGTCCCACGGCTTCCCGGTTTTTGTTAATCAGCGGACTGCCTGAATTGCCGCCGATGATGTCGTTCGTCGACACAAAACACATCGGTTGGCGCAGCAACTGGGCGGGCGGGTTCAGCCAGCGTTGGGGCAGCGACCACGGGAATTTGCCGTTGAAGGAGTAATACCGGTCATACAAACCGGCAAACGTCGTCTGGTAGGGCGCGACGGTGCCGTTGTACGGGTAGCCTTTCACGACGCCGTCGTTGATTCGCAGCGAGAACGTGGCATCGGGCGGGATGGCGGTGCCGTAGACTTCGTACAACAACCGGCCCAGGTTACTCCGCAATACGGTTTGTCGTCCGCTGATGGCTTTCACGGCGGCCGATGCCTGCTGGTAACGCGGCACCGAAATCCGGGCGAGGGCCAGCAACGGGTCGTTGTCGCCACTGATGGCCGCCGGACCTTTCGTAATCAGGTCGTTGATGTATCCCTGGTCGCTGAGTTTGGTGTTGTTGAGCAGGTAAGCGGCTGCTTCCTTGGGCGATTTGCCGTTCAGAGCGGCTTTGATGTACGGGTCGTCGTTGCCCAGAGCCGCCTGGGCTTCGCTCAGGTGAGCCGCCAGGTAGGCTTCTTCCAGCGCCCGGTCGGTCAGCTTCGGGGTTTGCAGCAGTTCCTTCATTTGCTCGGCCCGGGCGGGGTTCTGGCGGGCGGCCTCGGCATACATCGTCAGCAGGTGGGCAAACACCAGCAGATCACCCCGCGCCAGTTCGTTCGGTGACAAATACGTGTTGTCTTTGAAATGCTTCCGGAGTTCCGTTACGTTGTCGGCGAGGTTATCCCAGAGTTTCAGGTTGATGTCGACCTTCGATCCGGGCGTAGCCGAAGCCGTGCCGTTACCTGCGTCGTTGCTGCGGCCAGAACCGGTACTCAACTTCGCCTGCCCACTTTCCACCTGCCGGGCATCGATTTTGAACTGGCGCTCGAAAGCCGCTTTCCGGGCCAGCAGATACGGGTCGCGCAAGCCTTCCAACTGGCCGCCGTAGGCTTTCAGGCTGTTTTCAAAGCTAAAGATCTCGTTCTGAATGCTGTCGCTTTTCGCCTTCGCGTTGTAGGCCTGGAGCGCATCGGCCCGGTTGCGGAGCAGTTGCAGGATGTACGGGATGCGCAGATCGCGGTCGTATTCGAGTTCGGCCACGGTTTTCAGGCGCTCGGTGCTGCCGGGATTGCCCGTCACAAAAACCGGCTCGTTTTCCTTGATCCCGTTCGGGTTGAATTTGAAGAAATGGGCGGTTTTGAGCGGTTTACCGTTGTCGTAGACCCGAAAAAACGAGAAATCCAGGGCGTAGCGCGGGTACGTAAAGTTGTCGGGATCACCGCCGAAAAAACCGAGTTGGAGTTCGGGCATCAGCACCAGCCGCACGTCGTTGTACCGCTTGAAGCCGTAGAGTGCATACCGCCCGCCGTTGTAAAACGTGATCGTTTGCAGTTCCAGTCCTTTCCATTCCGGCTGATTGCCGAATTCCTGCTTGATTGCCGCAAATTCGCGTTCGCGCAGTTGCAGTTGTTCGGTTTCGGATTTGCCGTTGCTCATGGCCGACTGCACCCGCGTCGTAATGTCTTCAATCTTCAGCAACTGATCGACAAACAAATTCGGCACTTTCCGCTCTTCGGCCAGCGTTTTAGCGATAAAACCGGTTTCGTTCAGGTTTTCGCCCTTGCGCTGCACGCTCGTCCCGGATTCGCGGGCGCAGTGGTGGTTGGTCATCACCAGGCCGTTGGCCGACACGAACGAAGCCGAGCAGTAATCGGCAAACCGCAGCGACGCCAGCCGCACTTCATCGAACCACTTCTGATCGGGCGTAAATCCGTATGTTTTCTGGAAATACGCCATCGGGGGCGTATCGAACGTCCACATCTTGCCCATGTCGAATTGCCCGGCTTTGACGGTGTCGGGATTCAACGTGGATTGGGCCGAAACAAAAACCGTCTCGAACAGCAGCAGGGCGGCTAACAAATATCTCATCGCAACATTCTGAACCTGGATTACACAGATTCAGGGATTAAGTATGATTTCTACTCAGACAAAAAAAGAAAGAGAATAGACAAGCGAGTAATCGACTGAAAAAGAGAATGTTAATCTCACTTCTTTCCTCTTCTCTAATCGTCTATTGTAATTCTTTTTCTGGATTGGGTATGATAACGAACAAGGTATAAAAATATCCCAGTTAATCCTCAAATCCGTGTAATCCCAGTTCAAGAATAATCCGGCGTCACAATTCATTTTTCAATACAAACTCCTGTGCTTCCTTGTCGTCTTTCCGGACGAAGGGCCGGATAATGAGCCGGGTGCCGCGTTCGTAGGTGAACAGGCGGTAAATCCAGTTGCTCAGGACGACCAGCTTGCTCCGAAAACCGATCAGGTAGTAAATATGGACAAACAGCCAGGCGACCCAGGCCACAAAACCGCCGAGGTGAACGTTGCCGGGCAAATCGGCCACGGCGCGGCTGCGGCCAATGATGGCGAGTGAACCTTTGTCGAAATAATCGAAGGGCGTCAAAGCTTCGTTTTTGAGCAGCCGACGCAGGTTTCTGGCCAAATGTTTACCCTGCTGAATGGCCGGTTGTGCCACGCCGGGGTGCCCATTCGGCCATTTTTCGGTTTGCATCAGGGCAATGTCGCCAATGGCAAAAATGTCGGTGAAGCCCTGCACCTGGTTGAAGGCGTTGACCATCAGCCGTCCTCCGCGCCCGATGATTTCTTTCGGAAAACCGTCGATGAGCGCACCCGTGACGCCAGCTGCCCAGACGACGGTTTTCGACCGGATTTGCTCCCCGCCTTTAAAGGTCACGGTTTCGCCGTCGTACGATTCGACCAGCGTTTTCAGCTTGACATTCACGCCCAATTCCTCCAGATACCGCTGCGTTTTGGCGCTGGCTTCGGGCGACATCGGCGGCAAAACCCGGTCCAGACCCTCGACCAAATAAATATTCATCTTGCTGAAATCCAGGCCCGGATAGTCGCCCGGCAGGACGTGTTTGCGCATCTCGGCTAGCGACCCGGCCATTTCGACGCCCGTCGGCCCGGCCCCGACGATGACGAAGTTCAGCAGACTTTCCCGATCCGCCGGATTTTTCGTGATGCTGGCCTGCTCGAACGATTGCAGAAACTGGCTGCGGAGGTTTAGCGCTTCCGGAATGGTTTTGAGCGAAAATGAATATTTCTGCACCTGCTCGTTGCCGAAAAAGTTAGCTTTCGTGCCGGTGGCAATCACCAGATAATCGTAAGGCAGGTCGCCGATCAGCGTCTTGACGGTTTTCGTCACCGGATCGACGCCCGTGATGCGGACCAGCCGGAAGTGAAAATCTTCGTAATCTTCGTCGAAGAGCTTGCGGAGCGGTTCGGCAATGGCGTCGGGTTCGAGCCCGGCGGTGGCGACCTGATACAGCAACGGCCAGAAACCGTGGTAGTTCTGTTTATCGAACATCACAATCTGGAAATCTTTGCCGCTCAGGTTCTTCACCAGATTAATGCCCCCAAAACCGCCCCCGATGACGACCACCCGGGGCTTGGTAGTGTCGGGAATATTGAGCGAAAGTTGATCGAAATTCAGCATGGCCGTAGCGTGTTAATCAGGTCGTTCGATAGGATAACCCGACACCGGCCAAACTGTTAAATCGGGTTATTGTATATGAACAATAAAACCGATACAAACACGGCCGACCCGGCCGTGTTTGTATCCCCAAATCATAACTTCCGAGTCTGCAACTGCCGCAAAACCGCTTGTAATTCTTTCGGTTTGCGTAGATACGGCGACAGGTCGAACAGCGAAACTTTCCGGAATTCGATCGGGTGGCTTTCGCTCTGCAACGAGATGTAGCCCTGCCGCAGCAATTGACCGTCTTTTTTCTGATCGGAGTTGAAATGAATGACATTACCGCCCCCGATTTGCGGTTTAGTGTACGTCAGCACCGTATCGCCTTCCACGATGTGTTTCACCAGCGAGTCGCCCAGCACGAGGGCTTCGGCCCGGACCCAACGGTCGTCGTGGTAGGTTTTGGAGTTTGAATCGATGCAGTGGGGCGTAAACAGCTTGCCGTTCATGACCACGTTGGTGCCGGGCGTGCAGAGGTTGGCCGTGTGCCGTTCGTGTTGGCCGTCACCGCCGAGCAGTTGCATTTCCAGCGAAATCGGAAAGTCCTGTTTCAGCCCCATCGTTTTGGGGTCCTGGCCGTGGAGCATGGCCCCGCTGTTGCGCACGGCCCAGCCCGGTCCACCGGCGACCTGCTCACCCACAAACCGGTATTCGACCAGCAGCAGGTAAGCCGAAAACGGTTTTTTGTAAAAAATGTGGCCGAATTGCTCGTCGAAGTTTTTGTACTGATCGTAGCGCACCACCATCTTCCCGTCTTCCACCCGGAAGGTGTTGCCGTAGTTATCGTTGAGCGGATGCCCCGTTATCTTCACCGACCAGTCTTTCAGGTCTTTGCCGTTGAAAAGCTGAATCCAGCCGTCCGGTTTGGGCTTCGGCGGACCCGGATACAAACCGGTGAGCAGGAGCAGGCTGATGAGCAGGGAAAAGGAATGCATAGGGCTAGTTTTTCGGGAGAAGAATCGATACCGGCGAAAATAGCAAAACTGACTTGCATTCCGACAACTCGTTGACTTTATTCCCGGGCTTCCTTAAAATCTGTTAAATTCCAACCATTCCACACTTTTTCCGCTCTTTCGTCGTATACGGGTTGAAGCCTTTTATCTGTATACCGACATATGAAGCACTTGCTACTCTGCATTCACCTCTTTTTTCTCTGCACGGTTGCTTCAGTCCTGGCGCAAACTCCGGCCAACCGTTTCACGGTCAGTGGCTACGTGCGCGAAAAAGGCAGTCAGGAAGCCCTCATCGGCGTCAACGTTTACCTGCCCGGCACCTCCACCGGTACGACCACCAACACCTACGGTTTTTACTCGCTGACACTGCCGGCCCGGGACAGCCTGACGCTGGCGTTCTCGTTCGTCGGCTACGAATCTGTCCAGCAAACCGTGTCGTTCCGGCGCAATGCCGAGCTGAACATCCAACTCACGCCCGGTCGGCTGCTGTCGGAAGTAACCGTGACGGCCCCTCGCCCGGGCGAGGAGAAAGTGAGTGAGAGTGCCCGGATGAGTACCATCGACATTCCCATCAACCAGATCAAGAAGATTCCGGCTTTTCTGGGCGAAAAAGACGTACTGAAGGTGCTGCAACTCATGCCGGGTGTGCAGAAAGGCTCCGAAGGCAACACCGGCATCTACGTACGCGGGGGCGGCCCCGACCAGAACCTCGTGATCCTGGACGATGCAGAGGTTTACAACGCCAACCATTTGTTTGGTTTTTTCTCGGTTTTCAACGGCGATGCACTCAAGAGTGTGGAGCTGATCAAAGGCGGTTTCCCGGCGCGCTACGGCGGGCGGCTCTCGTCGGTGATCGAGATGAACATGAAGGAGGGCAACAAGGAGAAGCTGCACGGCGAAGGCGGCATCGGTCTGATTGCCTCCCGGCTGACGCTGGAAGGGCCGCTGACCAAAAAGAAATCGGGCGCGGGCTCCTCGTCGTTTCTGGTATCGGCACGCCGGACGTACCTGGATTTTGTGGCCCGGCCGATCATCAAACAGCAAACCGACGGGCAGACGGTGGCGGGATATTATTTCTACGACCTGAACGCCAAGGCCAATTACGACTTTGGTCCCAAAAATAAGCTTTACCTGAGCGGTTATTTTGGGCAGGACCGGTTCTACGCGGATGAAAAAGAGGAGGGAATAAAAATTGGGCTGAATTGGGGGAATGCTACGGCGACGCTCCGTTGGAATCACCTGATCTCGGAAAAAGCTTTTTCGAATACCTCGCTGATTTTCAGCAATTACAAGTTTCAGATTTCGTCGGATGAGTTGAATTTTCAGAACGAAGACGCATTCTCTTTGCGCTATACATCGGGCATCCGGGATTTTTCGCTGAAGCACGATGTCGATCTCTATCCGTCTCCGCAGCATTCCCTACGCCTTGGCATTCAGGCGACGATGCACCGCTTTACGCCCAGCGCCGTCGTGTTGAAAAACACCGATATCAACCAGTTCAAGCAGGAAATTGATGCCATCGACGTGGTGGAATCTGGTCTGTACGCCGAAGATACCTGGAAACCGACCGACCGCTGGCGGATCAATGGCGGGTTTCGGCTCAGTCATTTTCAGCACAAAGCCGTCAATTACATCCGGCCCGAACCCCGGCTGTCGGCGGCTTTTGTGCTAAAACCGTCGCTGTCGCTGAAGGGCTCCTACGCATTGATGAACCAGTACGTGCATTTGCTGTCGAATACCGGAATTGGCTTGCCGACGGATTTGTGGGTGCCGACTACCGACCGCATCAAACCACAGCAGTCGGAGCAGGTCGCAATTGGGATAGCCAAAGACTTCGAGAAGAAAGGCCTGGCCCTGACGGTCGAGGGGTATTACAAAACGATGAACAACATCATCAATTACCGCGAAGGAGCCAGTTTTTTGTTGTTAAACGACCCGACTTCGGCCGAAA
This sequence comes from Larkinella sp. VNQ87, assembly GCF_049445795.1. NCBI lineage: Bacteria > Pseudomonadati > Bacteroidota > Cytophagia > Cytophagales > Spirosomataceae > Larkinella > Larkinella sp. VNQ87. The sequence continues at coordinate 239,877 of NZ_JBMSDT010000007.1, read as the reverse complement.
CCGTGCGCTGGGAAGATAACGTAACCAGCGGCCGGGGCTGGTCGTACGGCGCGGAGGTATTGCTGCAAAAGAAAGTCGGGCGGTTTTCGGGCTGGATCGGCTATACCCTTTCCTGGACGCAGTGGCAGTTTCCGGAGCTGAATTTCGGCCGGAAGTTCTTCCCGCGTTACGACAGACGGCACGATGCGTCGATTGTCGGGATTTACGAACTCAGTCCCCGCATTACGGTTTCGGGTACGTGGGTCTACGGCACCGGCCAGGCCCTGACCGTGCCTACCAGCGAATACCAGGCTCCGCGCCATGTTCCGATTTATAACCCGTACTACGGTTTTGGCACACCCAACCAGGATTTTGGTCACCAGATCAACGATTACGGAACGCAAAAGAACAGCTTTCGGGCCGAAGCCTACCACCGGATGGACCTGAGTGTGCAGGTTCACAAGAAGAAAAAGCACCATGAGCGCACCTGGGAGTTCAGCGTATATAATCTGTACAATCGACGGAATCCATTCTTTTATGACCTGGGCACCAAGAGCCAGGGAGAAGGCCAACCGACCAAAACCGTGCTGTACCGCTATTCGGTGTTTCCTATCGTTCCGTCCATCAGTTACATGTTCAAATTCTGACAGCACATGAAAAAGTATCTGCTAATTCTGGGCAGTTTTTGGCTCCTGATGGGTTGTGAAAGTCTGAAGCAGGAAGTCGACCCCGGCAAGCTGAATGAGGAAGTACAAAAGCTGGTCGTGGCCTGTTTTATTTCGCCCCAGGATACGCTCCTGACAGCCGACGTAAGGCTATCAAGGCCCGTATTGGGCGAGAACATCGGCTACAATGATCGGGTTGATAATGCCACCCTTACGCTTTCCGACGAAAACCGCTCGGCGGTGTTTGAACGCCGATCCGGCCAGTACCAGGGGCAATACTACTATGCCATCGATCCGAAAAACTTCCCGATCGTTGCCGGTCGGCGGTATACCCTGACGGTGCAGATTCCCGACGGCCGGAAAGTCGAAGCGCATTGCACGGTTCCGGCGCCGGTTGTCGCTGATCGAATCGTTTTTGACTCGATCCCGACGTTTAAAAACGGTTTTTCGGGAACAGATTATTTTGTGCGCCTGTACTGGCAGGACCCGGCAGGCCAGCCAAATTTTTACCGGGTTGCGGGCACGTTCAGCTATTTGAGTAAACGACCCGACTATCCGAACGCACCTGAACCCAGTTGGGCGCAAAATCTGCTTGATTTCCGGCGGAACGAGGACACCCGCGATCTGGTGGACGATCGGCAACGGGATGGCGAAGTCCTGGGCTCCTCGCGGGGATTTGTGAGTCTGTACGGAGGCAATCCGCAGGGAGCATTTCAATACCTCGACAAAGCAACGATCACCGTTGATCTGCTTCATGTGGATGCGAATTATTTCCAGTATCATCAGGCTGTACAGCAGCAGAGCCAGGCCAGCGGCAACCCTTTCGCCGAACCGGTTTTGGTGCCCGGCAATATTCAGGGCGGGTTGGGCTGTTTCGGGGCCTACAACCGGACTCAGTTATCGGTTGATCTGAAGTAAGGTGACCGGTTTGGTGTCCTTTCCCGGTTGACTTCAACGGAATCTTGCCAGGGTGCCAAAGCAAAGGCTATTGCCTAAAAAAACAGTCGTTCCACGGACGTAAGCACTTACCCGTCAATCTTTTTCGTCTGATAAACCGTATCTTGAGTACTATTTTATGTATCAACAAACGGTTCGGATGAAACGGTTGCTCGTGGTGCTGTGTCTTCTGCTGTCCGGCTTCAACAGTCCGGGGCAGGATCGGCATACCGTCAGCGGCTCGGTTTTTGAAGCCGGAAGTGTCCGGCCGTTAGTGGGGGTCAACGTATACGTTTCGGACAAAACCGCCGGTACGACGACCGATTCGAGCGGTTTTTTCGCCCTCACACTGCCCGCGCAGGACAGCCTGACGCTCGTTTTCTCGGCCGTGGGCTATGCCACCGTACAAATGACCGTTCCTTTCCAAAGCGATCAATTGGTGCGGATTGAGCTGTCGGGCGGGCAACTCCTGAACGAAGTGACCGTGCGGGCGGTGGGCCCGGAAGCAATCAGTCGCCGGGTGCAGATGAGTCAGATCCAGCTTTCGGCCAGCCAACTCAACAAAATTCCGGCTCTGCTGGGCGAAAAAGACGTGTTGCGGACGCTGCAACTGCTGCCGGGCGTGCAGAAAGGCTCCGAAGGCAATACGGGCATTTACGTGCGCGGGGGCGGCCCCGACCAAAACCTGATTCTGCTCGACGATGCGCTCGTCTACAACGCCGGGCACCTGCTGGGCTTTTTCTCGGCCTTTAATGGCAGCGTTATCCGGAATGTCGAACTGACCAAAGGCGGTTTCCCGGCCCGGTTTGGCGGTCGGCTTTCGTCGGTGATCGAACTGAACCTGAAGGACGGCAACCGGGAGAAACTCCGGGGCGAAGCCAGCGTCGGGCTGGTGGCGTCGCGGCTGGTGCTGGAAGGACCGCTTGGCCGGAACCGCCCGGGCCGACAACCCGCTTCGTTTTTACTGGCGGGTCGCCGGACGTACATCGACCTGCTGACCCGCCCGTTTACCGCGCCGAATCGACCGGATGCGCTTCAAACCAACACCTACTTTTACGATCTGAATGCCCGATTGAGCGCCCCGCTCGGCCCCGATGACCAGGTGTCGCTGAGCGGTTTTCGGAGCGGGGATGCGTTCGTGAACCGGCCGGGAACCGACAACAACCCGTTGCAGGGGCAGCTCAACTGGCAAAACAACCTCGGCACGCTGCGCTGGCAGCACCGGTATTCCGACCAGGCTTCGTTTACGCTGTCGTTGCTGTTTACAGATTACAAACTGAACGTGGAGAACGAAGGTGTCGGTCGGCGCGATACCGCCAGTTTGCGCTACCGGCTCCGGTATCGGTCCGGCATCCGGGATGCGGGACTGAAATACGCGTTTGAATTGGAACAGAATCGGCACCAACTACGCTTTGGCATCCAGACGACGCACCACCGGTTTACGCCCGGCGCGGCCGTAACGGCGGGAAACACCGCGCCCGGCCCGAACACCCGGTTTTTTATCGACGCGCTGGAAACCGGTCTGTACGCCGAAGACACCTGGCAACCCACCGGCCGCTGGCGGATCAACGGCGGTTTTCGGCTCAGTCATTTTCTGCTGCTTCAGTCCGGAATGCTGTCGGCCGACGGAAATCCGGCCAGTCAGGTCGAATACCCCGCGCAGCGGAGCGGAGGGCCGGTTCAGTACCTGCGGCCCGAACCCCGGCTGTCGGTGGCATATCAATTGGCTCCGGATTTTTCGCTGAAACTGTCGTACGCACAGATGAACCAGTACGCGCATCTGCTGTCGAACAACGGCCTGGGCTTACCCGCCGACCTCTGGATTCCGACCACGGGCCGAATTCGGCCGCAGCAGGCCCGGCAGGTGGCCGTTGGGCTCGCCTGGGATTTTACGCGCTCTTGGTCGGTGACGCTGGAAGGCTATCACAAAAAGCTGCAAAACCTCATCAGCTACGCCGAAGGCACGAATTTTCTGACCGCCGAACCGGCCACCGACGCGCAGCAATGGGAGAAAAACATCACCACGGGCCGGGGCTGGTCGTACGGCAGTGAACTTTTTGTGCAGAAAAAAACCGGCAAACTGACGGGCTGGGTGGGCTACACGCTGGCCTGGACCTGGTGGCAGTTTCCGGCCCTGAACGGCGGGCGTCGGTTTTTCCCGCGTTACGACCGGCGGCACGATGCGTCGGTGGTGGGTATTTACGAACTAAAACCGGGCCTGACCGTTTCGGGAACCTGGGTGTACGGCACCGGCCAGGCGCTGACGCTGCCGGTTTCCCGGTTTTCGGGTTACGAAAACCGGCCCGCTTCGGCCGTTGGTTCGGGCAGTCCGCAGCAGCAACTGTTCGGCCCCGCGCCTAATGTGAGAGAATACGGCGAGCGAAACGGTTTTCGGGCCGAAGCCTACCACCGGCTCGACCTAGGCTGTCAATTTCGGAAAAAACGAAAAACCGTCACCCGAACCTGGGAGATTGGGGTGTACAACCTGTACAACCGCCGGAATCCATTCTATTATTCGCTGGAAGGCAAAGACCAGGGGCCGGGCCGACACTCGAAAACCGTGTTGTACAAGTTCTCGCTGTTTCCGGTAGTGCCGTCGGTCAGTTACACGCTTCAATTTTGATTGATTATGAAAAAACCGGGTTGGTTGCTGATCCTGTTGGCCCTGGCGGCTTGCCAGCCATTGCAGCAGGAAGTCGTTCCGCAGCAGTTGACGAGCGAGCCGGTGAAGCTGGTGGTGGCCTGTTTTATTGCCCCGGAGGACACGGTGATTGCCGCCAAAGTAGCCCGGTCGCGGCCGCTGCTGGATGATGAAACCGTCACGAATCTGGACATCACAAATGCCACCGTGACCCTGCAAAGCCGAACGCAGTCGGTGGTGTTGCGGTATGACGCCCGGCTTCGGTATTACCGGGTTTCGCCGGATGAATTTCCGATAATACCGGGTGAGACGTACCAACTGACGGTGCAAATGCCCGACGGCCAGCGGGTCGACGCCGAGACGACGGTTCCGGCACCGGTCGACCTGCACCGGGTGCGGCTCGATTCGGAGGTTGTGCTGGAAAATGACGTACTTCGGAAGCGGCTTTTTGCCCGGTATTTCTGGACCGATCCGCCCGGCGTACCGAATTACTACGAAACAGAAGGCGTTTTTTCCTACCCGTGCCCTAACTGCAATCCCGCCAAAACCGTCCGAGAACCGGTGCAGTTTCTGAGCGGCTCCGGCGAACGGGCGTTTTACACCGATCAGGACCGCAACGGAAAACCGCTTACATCGGGCAACGGCTACCTCGGCGCATCCATTCCCGCCAGCGACTTCTTGTTTTCCACGGTCTTTCAAAAACCGCTGGTGTTGACGGCCAGCCTGTTGCACCTGAACGCCGACTACTACCGCTATCACGAAGCCCTGCAACGCCAGCAGCAAGCCGACGGCAACCCATTTGCCGAACCCGTCACGATCCCGTCCAACATCCGGGGCGGCCTGGGCTGCTTCGGCGCCTACCACCGAAGGAGTTATGAGTTAAGAGTGATGAATTAAGACGGGGCCGCCCGGCGGTTGGCGCTGCCACTTTACAGGCAACGGCGGAGCCAACTCATAACTCTTAATTCATAACTCTTAACTTCATTTGTTAACTTGCGGGTCGATTTGCAACAAGTTCTCGTATGTCAACGAAAAAAATCATATTCTCGCCCGACGCTCCGGCACCCATCGGGCCCTATAGCCAGGCGGTTTTGGTCAATGGAACGCTGTATGTCTCCGGCCAGATTGCCCTCGACGTAGCCCAGGCCGGTGATATTCAGGCCGAAACGCGCAAAGTGATGGAAAACATCGGCGCGATTCTGAAAGCCGCCGAGCTGTCGTTTGAAAACGTGGTGAAAGCCACCATTTTTGTCAAAGACCTCAACAATTTCGGGGCCATCAACGAGGTGTACGGTACTTTTTTTACCGCTGAACCGCCCGCCCGCGAAACCGTGGAGGTGGCGCGTCTGCCGAAAGATGTTAATGTGGAAATTTCGGTTATTGCTGTTCAATAAGTGATTATATAAAAGTTGTTTCGCGGAGGTAAGCGGAGTGAAGAGGAGGTGAGCGGAGAGCCGCTGCTGACTTTTGACGACGCAACCGGGCGAAATGGTCCTTCCATAATGTCTCAATCAACAACCATACGCGTTCGTTTTGCCCCCAGCCCCACCGGGCCGTTGCACATCGGCGGGGTGCGGACGGCTTTGTACAACTACCTGTTTGCCCGCAAGCACGGCGGAAAAATGTTGCTCCGGATCGAGGATACCGACCAAAACCGCTTTGTGCCCGGCGCGGAAGACTACATCATCGACGCCCTGAAATGGGTCGGCATCGAGATTGACGAAGGCATCAGCGAGGGCGGCCCGCACGCACCCTACCGGCAGTCGGAGCGCAAGGAAATCTACCGCGAACACGCCGAACGGCTGGTGGCCGAAGGCAAAGCCTACTACGCCTTCGATACGTCCGACGAACTCGATGCCATGCGGAAACGGATGGAGGAAGCCAAGGCACCGTCGGCGCAGTACAACGCCATTACGCGCCGTCAGATGAAGAACTCGCTGACACTCAAGCCGGAGGAAGTGCAGGCGCTGATCGATTCGGGCGCGCCGTACGTCATTCGGCTGAAGGTGCCCAACAAAGAGGACATCCGGCTAAACGACCTGATCCGGGGCTGGGTGGTCGTGCATTCGTCGCAGATCGATGATAAGGTGCTGCTGAAATCGGACGGAATGCCGACGTATCACCTGGCCAACATCGTCGACGACCATTTGATGGGCATTACGCACGTCATCCGGGGCGAAGAGTGGTTGCCGTCGGCTCCGTTGCATGTCTTGCTGTACCGGTTTTTGGGTTGGGAAAGCACTATGCCGCAGTTTGCGCACCTGCCGCTGCTGCTGAAACCCGATGGCAACGGCAAGCTCAGCAAGCGTGATGCCGACCTGGGCGGTTTTCCGGTTTTTCCGCTCCAGTGGACTGATCCGTTCACGGGCGCGGTGGCGCGGGGCTTCCGCGAAGACGGTTATCTGCCCGAAGCGCTCGTCAACTTCCTGGCCTTTCTGGGCTGGAATCCGGGCACCGAGCAGGAACTGTTCACGATGGACGAACTAATTCAGGCGTTCAGTCTGGAGCAAATCCACAAGGCGGGCGCGCGATTCGATATTCAGAAAGCGAAGTGGTTCAACCATGAATACCTGCGGCAGCAGCCCAACGAGCAACTGGCCGAAACGATTGCCGCCAAGGCCACGGCCGACGGACTGGATTGTTCGCTCGAAAAAGCCGCCAAAATTGCCGGTTTGCTGAAAGAGCGCGTCAACTTTGCGGACGAGATTTACGCCGAGTCGGGTATCTTTTTCCGGGCTCCCGAAAGTTATGATCCGGCCATCGTGACGGCCAAATGGAACGACGAAGCGGTTCGTGCTTTGACCGCATTCAAAGATGCGTTATCTTCGATACCAGAACCGCTGACGGCTGAATTGGCGAAAACGACGCTGGCCGAAACGATGACCGCCATCGGAATCAAACAGGGAAAAATTATGCAGGCGCTCCGGCTGGCGATCACCGGCGTCGGAGCCGGACCGGACCTGATGATGACGCTCGAAATCATTGGTAAAACCGCCACCATCGACCGGCTGCAAAAAGCCCTTCATGAACTGAATTAAAAATTAAAAGTTAAAAATTAAAAGTATTCTGCTTACAGTTTGTCGACCTGATTGACCACCTATTTTTAACTTTTAATTTTTAACTTTTAACTAAAAAAGGGAATGGCGAAGAAAGGAGCAAAACCGGAAGATCAGTCGAGCGATAAGCCGCGGGTTCATAAGGAACTCGAGGGGTTCGACATCAAAATCAATACGTTTGGCGAGATTACGACCAGCTACGATATTGATAAAATCAACGCGTTTCTGAACAAAACCGTCGACGACAAGAAACTGCGCAACCGCAAGGACCTGAAAGAGGGCGAGGGTGAGACGGATGACGACGACGAGTTCCTCGACGAGGAGGATGAGGATCCGGACCCAACGGGGCTTAAAGGCTAGCAATAAGTTGTAAATCAGACACTATTCATGCGTTCTCACGAAATTGATTATCGCATCATCGGCGAAGATATCCAGGTCGTCGAGGTGGAACTAGACCCGAACGAAACCGTCATCGCCGAAGCAGGCGCTATGTTATACATGGAAGACGGCATTCAGTTTGAAACCAAAATGGGCGACGGCTCGCAGGCGACCCAAAGCATCATGGGCAAGCTGTTTCAAGCTGGTTCGCGCTTGCTCACGGGCGAGTCGCTGTTTATGACGCACTTTACGAACCGGGGCTACGGCAAACGCAAAGTGGCCTTTGCGGCTCCGTATCCGGGCACGGTGATGCCCATCGACCTGGCGAAAATTTATGGCAATCAACTGATTGTGCAGAAAGACGCCTTTCTGTGTGCGGCTTTGGGTACCCAAATGTCTATCCACTTCAACCAGCGGATCGGCAGCGGCTTGTTCGGCGGGGAGGGCTTTATTCTCCAGAAAATTCAGGGCGACGGGATGGCGTTCATCCACGCCGGGGGCGTGGTGATGGAGCGGCAACTGAACAACGAAACGCTGCGGGTCGACACGGGCTGTGTCGTTGGCTTTGAGCCGTCGATCAGCTTCGACATTCAGCGTTCGGGTGGGTTGAAATCCATGATTTTTGGCGGAGAAGGTATTTTCCTGGCAACCTTACGCGGAACGGGCAAAGTCTGGATTCAGTCGATGCCGATCTCCAAACTGGTCGACCGGCTGGCTGTTGGCGGGGCGCAATCCCGCAAGGAAGGCGGCTCGGTCCTGGGTGGTTTGGGGAATTTGTTTGAGGACTGATGCCGAAATTGGCCGTTTACAAAGCCTTGGTATTCTTTCTGTATGCCTATGATTTGTCGGAACGGATGCACGTTCACATTTCCAATACGAAAAGTCGCAAGGGTAAATCGGCCAAAATCTGGCTAGATACGCTGGAGGTGTTCGAAACCGGAAGTCTGACGCCGAAGGAAATTAATACGGCCTTAAATTTGTTAAAACAGCACGGTCCGGAAATTGCCGCCAACATTACGGCATTTGCAACCGGAGAGAAAGTAAACGTTTTGCAACTGGGATGAAAACGGACGGATTTACCAAGGAACAGCCGGTATTGGATCGGATTTCGTTTCGGAAAGAAGGCTATTTGTCCTTACTTCTGAAAGATGGCCGGATTCTGTCGGTACCCCTGAGCCGTTTTCCGGGCATTGAACGGTTAACAACTACCCAACGCCGGAAGTATCATATTGCCGATGGCGTGATGCTGCTATTCGACGGGGACGACGAAGTGTATCATATTCAGGATTTTTTGGGTATGCATGTGCTTCCTTCTTCGTCCGTCGGGATTAAATCCGTTGTGCAGGAGCGGGCAGCCTAATAGACAAAAGAAAATAGTTGATCAGTAGAAATGGAAGTCATTTGCGTAAACGACAACTTTCCGGCGCCGGTTTTGGCGTTTTATGCGGAATTCGGCGTCAAAACGCCCAAAGCGGATCAGATGTACACGATCCGGATGGTGAAACGCCATACCAACGGCGAAACAGGCGTGCTGCTGGGCGAAATCCAGAACCCTGACGTGCCGGTGCGGCATCCGGTGTTGGGCGAAGTCTGGTTTGAACCGACCTTTAATATCAACCGGTTCCGGACACTGCTGGGCCAGCCCGTCCGGCAGGAAGAATTGGAAATGATCAATTCGTAAGGCTAAACGACCGAATCGGTTTTCGAAAACCGATTCGGTTTGGAAAGCGCCCGGCACGAAACCGCCGGGCTTTTTCGTTTATTCCTGTATAACCGTTTATCGTCTGTGACCCGATTTCTGTTTGTTCTTGTAGCGGTTTGGCTGGCGGCTTGCAGCAGCCGTACGTCGGATTCATACGTGCCCAAACCCAAAGGGTACAACCGCATCGACCTGCCTCCGCACGGCTACCAGCCACTCACGGAAGTGCATCCGTACACCTTCGAGTACTCCAAACAGGCCCGCATCCTGCCCGATACGTTCCGGGGCGCGCAGCCACACTGGATTTTTATCCATTATCCCGCCTTCAAAGCCAGTGTGCAGTTGACCTATCACCCCGTCCAGGGCAGCGAAAAGCGGCTGGCTGGGATGATTGCCGATTCGTACAAACTGGCGGCCATGCACAACGAAAAAGCCTACGGGTTTAAGGAAGAAGTGATCCAACTGCCGTCGGGACTAAAAGCCGACGTGCTGTCGATTACGGGCGAGGTGCCGAGCCAGTTGCAGTTTTTCACGACCGACACCACTGCCCATTTCCTGCGCGGGGCGCTCTATTTCAACACCGCTACGCAAAACGATTCGCTGGCTCCGGTGATCGATTACGTTCGGAAAGATGTGGTGCATCTGCTCAAGACCCTGCGCTGGCAATCGGGGCAGGTTGCGAGTAAATAGCTTCTTTGTGCTGGCTACAATGGTTTGCAAACTTTCCGGTATTTCGTATCTTTATAGCCCTTTTCGGGCGTTTAACCCCTTGACATTCACGAACCCCGGCGGACAGACGCCAGAGGAACATCACGTATGAGACGCACAAAATTTAATCCGAATCAATTTCAGATCGACTTTCTGGCTGCGTTTCGGCGTATGCTCGTCAGTTTGGGGGATTCTCAGAATTCGCTCGTCAACGAAACCCTCTTTGTCAAGCTGAGCGACCAATGGGAAAACAACCGCCAGCTCCCGGCCGACCTGCTGTTCCAGAAAAGCCCGGTCGAAGCGGTCGTCTACCGCTTATCGAAAACCGACGAGCGGTTGCAGTTTCCCGAGGAAATCGTCGCGGGCGACCTGCGCGGAGTGCCGAGCCTGACCGGTTTTGCCGCCAAATTTCGGGAGCAGGGTTGGGTTATTTTGCCCAATGAACTGTCGGGCGCTTACAAACAGCTTTACCTGCATATCCTGACGGCGGCCATTGGCCTGGATCATCTGTATGCCAACCGCAACGACTTGCTGGCCGAAGCCGAGCGCGTTGCCCTGGCGGCTTTACTGCCCGAAACCGAAATCCGGAGCTTTTTCGGCGTGCGGCTGTCGCGTTTCCCGGATAGCTTCCGGACGGATGTTTCCAATTACTTTAACCTGCCGTTCGAATCGGTGCTGAAACGGGCGCATCAACTGGAAATTATTTCCGACGCCGTATTGGAAGGTGCTAAGAATGACGCCCTGCGCGCGACTCGCCGGACTCCGGTGAAGAAAGTCGCCTAATCCTGGGTCTGATTGAAGATGCAATAGTATTTTTTAAAGAAAATACGGTTTTTGAAAAAAGTTTTGGTGCCATTTGTTGCAATTCGACAAATGGCACTCTTTTTTTGCGCACCAAACTACCAAGTCAATAGATTTTGAATACTAAAAAGTCCGAAAAGTCTATCTACTTGCGTAAGTACTATTCACTACTTAATCAACCACCAATGCGTCATTCACTACCTGCTTTTCTCTGTCAACGCTCCTGTTGACGCTGTAGCGGTCTGTTTACTTTTCTGATTATCAATTTTTAGTCTTCCTCAAAACGGCGTTCGTTTTTTATTACCTATAAATTCTGTAGGAATACTATAGAAAACTCACCGGGAAGACTTAAGCAAATTACTACCAAACAGAGTCTACAATGAAACGATATTTGAAGTCCATTTTTTTGATAGGAGCGTTACTTTTACCTCTCTTTTTAGCCGCTCAGAATCCCACCATCAATGCGACCATTACCGGAAAAGTAGTTGACGCGCGTACCAACGAACCCCTGATAGGCGCAACGGTTACGATCAAAGGAACGACCAACGGAGCCGCGACCGACGCCAACGGCGATTTTAACCTCGTTACCGGTCAGCGCTTACCCTTTACCCTGGTCGTTTCCTACATTGGCTATCTCAAAAAAGAAGTGCTGATCAACGAAAGTAAGGTTGAAATCAAGCTGGACGCGAATACGACCCAACTGGAAGATGTCATCATTTCGTCGCGTCGCCGTCAGGAAGCCGCTCAGGAAGTGCCGATTCCCATTTCGGTGGTTGGCGGGCAACGGGCTGAAGACGCCGGGGCGTTCAACGTAAACCGCCTGAAAGAACTGGTCCCGACGGTGCAGTTGTATGCGTCCAATGCCCGAAACACCACCCTGAACATTCGCGGACTCGGATCGACCTATGGCTTAACCAACGACGGCGTTGACCCGGGCGTGGGCTTTTACGTCGACGGCGTGTATTATGCGCGTCCGGCGGCCACGGCACTCGATTTTATTGACATTGAGCGCGTTGAGGTCCTGCGCGGCCCTCAGGGAACGCTTTTCGGGAAGAATACCACGGCGGGGGCGTTCAACATTACGACGCGGGCAGCCAGCTTCACGCCCGGCGCCAACTTCGAACTGAGTTACGGGAACTTCGGGTTCATTCAGGCGAAAGGCTCGCTGACGGGGCCGTTGGGTAAAAAATTGGCCGCGCGTCTTTCCTTCACCGGTACGCAACGGAACGGCTTGTTTTTCAACACGCATACGCAATTGCCCATCAACGACATCAACAACATCGGCGTCCGGGGGCAGTTTCTGTACACACCGAGCGACAAGGTGACCATCACGGTCATCGGCGATGTGTCGGACCAAAAACCGACTGGCTACGGCTGGCCCGTCGCGGGCGTGGTTCAGACAAAGCGGGCTGCTTACCGCCAGTTCGATGCCATTATTGCTGATTTGAATTACAAACTCCCGTATTCCAGTGCGTTCGAGCGGATTGTGGATCTGGATACGCCCTCGAAGGCCGACAACCAGTTGGGCGGTGTTTCGGTCAATGCCGACATCAAAATCGGGAACGGAACCCTGACTTCTACCTCGGCTTGGCGGTATTGGAAATGGGTGCCCCTGAACGACCGCGATTATATCGGTCTGCCGGTTTTTACGATTTCGGCGGGTAACTCGGTACACGATCAGTGGTCGCAGGAAATCCGGTATTCCGGAAAAGTGTCGTCGAAATTGAGTGGCGTCGTCGGTCTGTTTGGCCTTTGGCAAGACCTGAAATCCGACCCCGTTCAAACGGAGGAAGCCGGTTCGGCCCAGTGGCGGTTTGCCCAAAGCTCGACCAGCGCCCTCTGGAGAACGCCCGGTTTGTTTGACAACTTCGGCATCCGGACCACCAACGAAATCCGGAGTACGAGTTTGGCGGTTTTTGCTCAGGCCGACTGGGCCGTGACCGACCGGATTCATATTCTGCCGGGGGCTCGGTATAACTATGACAGAAAGGTGGTAGACTACAGCCGGGTGACGTACGGCGGACTGCAAACGACGGACCCGGCCCTGATTGCGCTGAAGAATGGCGTATACACCAATCAGTCTTTCAACACAGATTATGCGGAGGGCAATTTCTCGGGCCAGCTTTCGGTTCAATACAAAGCCAGTGCGAACTTCAATGCCTATGCGACGTATTCCATTGGCTATAAGCCCATTGGCGTCAACGTTGGCGGTTTGCCAACGGCCAACGGGCAAGTGTTGGTTGATCTGGCGAATGTGAAACCCGAATACGTAGACCACAAGGAGTTTGGCGTCAAAACCAAACCGTCGGGCAATTCGGTGCTGAACCTGACCTTCTTCCGGTCCGACATCCGGGATTACCAGACGCAGGTCCAGACGCCGGAACCGGGCGTAAACCGGGGCTATCTGGCGAATGCCGAAAAAGTACGGGTGCAGGGGTTCGAGCTGGACGGGAATGTTCGGTTTACCAATCTGGTTCTGAATGCGGCTGTAGCCTACACCGACGGCGAATACGTCCGGTTTACCAACGCGCCGGTGCCGCTGGAAGAAGTAGGTGGCCCGCAGGCTTTCAAAGATATTTCGGGGGGACGGCTACCCGGTATCTCGAAATGGTCGGGTTCGGTCGGGGGTGAAGCCACTGCTCGCGGCACCTTCATGGGCCTCAAAGGAAATTACTTCCTGGGTATTGATCAGTTCTTCCGGTCGGAGTTCTCCTCCAGCGCGTCACCTTCGCAGTATCTGAATATTGAAGGCTACGGCCTGACCAATGGTCGACTCGGTTTCCGGGCCTCCAACGGGCTTACGTTCTTTCTTTGGGGTCGAAACCTCCTGAACAAAGACTATTATGAGCAACTCCTGGCCGCTCCCGGCAGCGCCGGTCAATACGCCGGTATCGTGGGCGACCAGCGCACCTATGGCGTAACCGTCCGATTCACTTACTAGAATTAAGAGTTAGGAATTAAGAGTTAAGAGTTGGCTCCGCCACTTTACAGGAAACGGCGGAGCCAACTCTTAATTCCTAACTCTTAATTCTTAGCTCCCTACTGGCTCCATTCCGTGGGCGTGCGGTCCCAGCGGTGGCCTTTGAGTTCATTGAGCAGTTCGTTGGGTAAACCGTTGCCGTCGCTGGTGGCCATGTTGGCTTCCACGTTGCGGAGTTTGCGCATGCCGGGGATGGTGGTGGCAACGTCTGAGTTGTTCAGGATGAAGCGCAGGGCCATTTCGGGCATTGTCATCCCGGCCGGAATGAGCGGTTTTAAGGCATCGGCGTGGTCGACGCTGGCGTTGAGGTTTTCCGGGACAAAATACGTCGAGCGCCAGTCGTCGGCCGGAAACGTGGTTTCTTTCGTGAACGTGCCGGTCAACGTGCCTTCGTCGAACGGAACGCGGGCGATGACGCCAATGTTCAGCTCGCGGCAGAGCGGAAACAGGTTGTCTTCCGGGGCCTGGTCGAAAATGTTGTAGATCACCTGCACGGCGTCGATGAGGCCAGTGCGCAGCGTGTTCAGGCAGTTGTCCGGCTCCCAGCGGTTGACCGACACGCCCCAGGCCTGTACTTTCCCTTCTTTGGTCAGCTTCGTGATGGCTTCCTTCCACTCATCGCGCTCGGCCCAGCCGTCTTCCCAGACGTGAAACTGCTGCAAATCAATCGTTTCGACACCCAGATTTTTCAGGCTTTTTTCGGTGTACTCCACAATGTAATCGGCCGGAAACACCTCGTCCAGTGTAAAGTGGGGCTTCGACGGCCAGATGCGGTTTTTGGGTGGAATTTTGGTGGCGACATACAGGCGTTTGTCGTTGTAGCGCTTCAGCAAATCGCCCAGGATTCGCTCGCTCAGCCCTTCGCCGTAACCCCAGGCGGTATCAAAAAAATTACAGCCGAGTTCAACGGAGCGGTCCAGCGCCTGGTCGACTTCCTCGCGTTCGGAGCCGGTCCAGCCCGCCAGCCCCCACATGCCGTAGCCTATTTCACTCACCTGCCAGCCCGTCCGGCCAAAAGTGCGGTATTGCATAATCAGTTAAGAGTTAAAAATTAAAAGTTAAAAGTACTGTTATTCGCTGCTACTTTTAACTTTTAATTTTTAACTCTTAATTAAAAATGTTGATCCGGGTGGTACGAATGACGTTTCAGGAAGGGAAAACCGGTGATTTTCTGGCCATTTTCGAGCGGTCGAAGCGGCAGATTCGGGCGTTTCCGGGTTGCTGCCATCTCGAATTGCTCCGGGATCGGGATCAACCGGCGGTTTTCGTTACCTACAGCCACTGGGAATCGCCGGAAGCGTTGGAACAGTATCGCCAGTCGGAGCTTTTCCGAACGACCTGGGCGGACACCAAAGTGTTATTTGCCGAACGGCCCGCTGCATTTTCGCTGGAAAGCCTGGAAACGGTTATGAATTGACCTCAAAACCAGCCTTGACGGTTTTCAGGTTTTTGTGGTATTCTGCTAAGAAAGAGCTATTTTTAGGTATTCTTTCCTGAAGCCTCATGAAGCCTTTTTATCCCGACGGTTTTGGCAAACGGCTTGTCCTCTGGCTGCTGCTTTGCCTTGCATTTCTAAAGGGTTGGGCGCAGGAACCGACGGTGACGATTACCGGCCGGGTGACCGAGTGGCATTCGGGGCAACCGCTGCCGTTTGCGAATGTCTACCTGAATAATTCAACGCGCGGCACGACGACCGACGAAAAAGGCCGTTACCGACTCACGAATGTGCCGCTCGGCACCGTCGAACTGGTTACTTCGTTTCTGGGCTACCAACCTGGTCGGCAATCGCTGCGGCTCAACAACAGCCAGGCGCGGGTGATCAACTTCGAACTCAAAAGCACGGGCGTAACGCTGTCGGATGTAACCGTCAAGGCGAAGCGGGATAAAACCTGGGAGCGCCATTTCCGGACATTCGAACGCGAACTGCTGGGCAATACGCCTTTCCGAAACCAGTGTGAAATCAAAAATCCGAACACACTCCGGTTTACGGAAGAAAACCGCCGGTTGCTGGCAACGGCGACCGAGCCGGTGATCATCGAAAACCGGGCCTTGGGCTACCGCATTCAGTATGACATGCAGCACTTCGAAGTCACGGAAAAAGGGGCGATGTATTTTGCCGGGGCCACCCGCTTCGAAGAACTGAAACCGACGGACAGTCGGCAGGCCGAACGCTGGCGCACCAACCGGCAACGGGCTTATCGGGGTTCGACGCGCCATCTGATTGCCAGCCTGGTGGCCGGAACGTACGAGAAAGAGGGTTTCATGGTTTATCGCATCAACCCTGAGTTTCCCGCCCACACGAACAATACGAGCCTGTTTTGGGATCTAAACCGCCATCTGCTGCCGATTCAACTTGATTCGCTGATCCGGCCCGGCCGCTTGCCGTTTGAGCGCAAACTCGTTAGCCCGACTCCCTTGAAAGTTTTTTACAACCGGACCATTTCGCCCTACTCACCCTATCGCGACGCGCCGTATGCCTTTACGGAATTCCGATTTCCGCAGGGTATGAGTGAGGTGACGGTCGATGGGCGGGTGACATTGCCGCTCGGGATGGTGGCTATGGGGCATCTGGGCAACGACCGGTTTTCGCTGCTACTGCCCGCTGACTGGCAGCCGAATGCGGTTTTGGACGAAAAACCGGATTCGGTACAGACTGCGCCCATCGAAGGCCAGATCCTGGCGTCGGATTATCGGCTCGATTCGCTCGTACGGCACTGGAAACTGGCACATCCCTACCAGGCTCCGACGGTTTTTGTGCAGATCGATAAATCTTTTTACCTGACCGGCGACCGACTTTGGCTGAGTGCCTTCGTGCTGGAACCGACAACCTCGCAGGTGTTGTTCGGCGAGGGGGCACTGCATGTCGATCTGTTGACACCCGCCGGAAAACTCGTACAACACCAGTGGCTGCGCATCAACGACGGCCGGGCCGCGGGTGATTTTCGGCTTTCCGATACCTTATCGACCGGCATGTACCGGCTGCGGGCATATACCGATGAAGATTATGCCTCAACCCGCCCGGCTTTTGAACGTACGGTGGCCGTGTATAATCTGCTGCGCGGAACGGCCGACCGGCCCGTGCTGGCTTCGGCGGAGCTTGATGTGCAGTTTTTACCGGAAGGCGGGCGTTGGGTGGCCGGTCTTCCGAATCGGCTGGGCTTCAAAGCTGTTGGGCCGGATGGACGCGGGCAACCTGTGTCGGGCCGGATTCTGGACGGGCAGGGGCAGGAGGTGACCCGGTTTTTCGGCAATCGGCTGGGGATGGGCAGTGTGGTGTTGACACCCAAAACCGGGCAAACGTATCAGGCCGAAATCCAGCGCGACGGACAGACCCAGCGGGTGACGCTCCCGATGGTCGAACCGGAAGGCTTTGCGTTCACAGCCGATGCCGTGAACGACACGACGGAACTTAGTGTGCAGATTCTGACCATCGGGCCGCAGCCTGATCCGGTGATCTACCTGACGTTCCAGAGTTCCGGGCAACTGGTGCAGCGGACCAAAATGAAGCTACTGGATGGGAAAGCGCGGCTGAACCTGCCGATGGCTGTGTTGCCGCCCGGCCTTTGCCAGATTACGCTTTACGATGCGTACGGCAAGCCCCGGGCCGAGCGGCTGGTGTATGTCCGGGAGCAACTAGCTTCGGTTCGGGTGGATATGACGATGGATAAAAACCGCTACACCCCCCGCGAACGAGCGGTTTTGGAGCTAAAGCTGACCGATCAGCCGGGCGCTCCGATGGTGGCTACCTTGTCGGCATCCGTAACGGATGCCGATCAGGTGCCGGACGACTCGATGGCCGCCGACATCCGGACGCATCTATTGCTGACCGGTGATTTGCGGGGTCGCGTTGAGCAACCCGGTTTTTATTTCAGCGATACCAGCCGGGCCACCCGCCAGGCGCTGGACGATCTGTTGCTGACGCAGGGCTGGCGTCGGATCGGGTTGCGAAAACCGGAATCGCCGGGCGATACCCTGGGCGGCATTGTGTTCAGTGGCCGGGTGGTGGATGAAAAACGCAACCCCATTCCGTTTGCCGAATTGCTGGTGGCGTCTCCCGGTTCGAAACAGTCGATTCCCGGTTCGATCGGGACCGACCGGTATGGGCGGTTTCGGATGGCGGGTTTGAGCCTGACCGATACGCTGCAACTGCTGGTGCAGGTGATGAATACCCAGTTCAAAGCCATCAAGGGGCGGGTGGAGGTTGATACGGCCGGAACCGTCTGGGCATCAAGTCGCTGGCTGGTTGAGCCGTCGCCGGACTGGCGTCGGTTTCAGCAGCAATTGGAAGTAGCCCGGATGCGGCAGGAGGCTGACCCCACGTTCTATCGCGACCGGCAGGTGCGGCAGTTGAAAGAAGTGACCGTTCGGGGGCAACGGCAGCGTGATCGGCCGGAAGACATTGAGCGGATGAGCATTCACGGGGCACCGGATGCGGTTTTGCTGTTCGACGAAAGATCACAACCTTACGCCAATGTGTACGAGATGATTCGCGGACGCGTGCCGGGTGTGCAGGTCACCCAAACCGAGAATGGCTATAGCGTCAACATCCGGGGGTCGTTTGCGTTCGGGCAGGGCAACGCCATCGAAGGCCAGACACCCTTGTACTTGCTCGACGGCTCCTACCTGACCGAAACGCCCGAAGGCAACATCCTCCTGAGCATCAGCCCGAACGACATTGAGCGCATCGAGTTGCTGAAAAACGCCAGCACAGCCGCGATCTACGGCGCCCGCGGGGGCAATGGCGTCATCGCGTTTTATACCCGGCGCGGTTTTTCCCGGAAAAAATCCGAACCTAGCCCGGGCCTGAATCAGGTGCCGTTTATCGGTTTTGCCCCTCAACGCGAGTTTTATGTCCCGCGTTATGACGAGACCGCCGGAACCACACCGCCTGACCTGAATGCTCCGGTTGATCGGCGCGATGTGCTGTACTGGAAACCGCTCATGCAAACCGATGCGAAAGGACTCTCTAATCTGGCCTTTCCACTTTCCGACGTTGTCCGGACGTTGCGGGTGGTGGTGCAGGGCATCACCACCGATGGTCGGCCGGTGGTGGGCGTTAGCCGGATCAGGGTGCAGTAAGCGGTTCGTTATTCGGTGTTCGATATTCGGTGTTCGTTATTCAATATTTGCTATTGAAAAGCTTAAATAGCGAATATTGAATAACGAACACCGAATGCCGAAGTGAGGCTACTCCCCATCCACCACGCCGAACAAGGCCCGCAACTCCTTGGCTTCCTGCGGTTTCATGCGCCCGGCCAGGACCAGCCGAAGTTGTCGGCGACGGAGGGCGCTTTCAAACAACTGCTGTTCCTGCTCGGTTTCGGGAATAACCGGCGGGACTTCGATGGGCCGCCCGTTCTGATCGACAGCCACGAAGGTATAGAACGCCCGGTTGGTGCTGACGCGCGTACCGGCCGGAATGTCTTCGGCCCAGACTTCAATGTTGACTTCCATTGATGAATTAAAACCGCGCGTCACTTTGGCCTGCATCGTAACGATGTTGCCCAGCTTGATCGGTTCGGAAAACGAAACATTATCGACCGACGCCGTGACAACAATGCGGTTGGAGTGCTTCTGGGCAGCAATGGCCGCACAAATGTCCATCCAGTGCAGGAGTCGGCCCCCCATGAGGTTGTTCAGGGTGTTGGTATCGTTGGGCAGGACCATCTCGGTCATGGTCGTCAGCGACTCGCGGGCGTATTTCGGTTGAAGCATGGTGAAGTGTACAGGAAAAGCTGCTAAACTACTGATTTTGTCGGCGTCCTCTTCATTCTTTTTTCCGAGCCTCTTTCCGTTCCTCGCGTTTTTGCTGCCGCTCCTGCTTCCGCTCTTCCCGGCGCTCCTGGCGTTCGGCTTTCTTCTCGGCGCGTTTTTCCTGGTAATCTTCCTTCAGGTTCTCGACGGCGTCCTTGAAGGTAACGGTATTGTCAAACTCCTTCGTAAAGGCTTCGACGTAGGCATTTCGCAGCACGCCGATGATGATGGGCCAAATCTCGGTCTTGGTGTCCTCAACGGTTCCCCGCAGCGGAATGCGGGTGGCGACCTGATCGCGTTTCTGATTTTCCAGCAGTTCACTGCCGCCTTCGGCCAGCAGTTCCGTAAAAAAACGGCCCACCGTTCGTTTTTCACCCGGTTCTTTCAGTTTGAAAATCTTCATGTCCTTGGTCAGTGGTTTGAAATACCCCACCAGCCGACCGTCGTACATAGCCATCTCGCTCACGACGCTTACCGTGCCGCGTTCGAAGTCCACATTGCCATATTTACGGGCCAGATCGTTGAGTTTAACCAATTGGAGATCGTTGAAGCTGAGGTTGTAGTTGAAGTCCGGCAGTTGTTTCAGCAGATACATCCCGGCATTGAACGTCATCGTTCCGCCCCAACCGGGCACGTTGCCGGAAGCCGTCACGGGCGAGGGGAGCCGACCCGGTGTGTCTTCCACATTGCGGATGTTGCGGATGTCGACATTGAATTTTTCCAGCGAGAAATCCGTATTGGTGGCTTCGAAAACATTGACGAGGTCTATTTTGCCATTGTAAGCCGCAAACCGGTTGATCTGGATCGGCAACAGATCTTTGACCAGCTCGGTCCAGTCGAGTTCTTTCCCGGTTTGGCTGGCCGCTTCGTTGTTACTGAATGCAAAATTCAATTCGGGCTGGTAACATTCGACTTCACCCACCAAAGCCCCCTTGAAAAGCGATTTCCACTGCACGGACAGGTCTATTTTGGGGACAGAAAGAAACGGTTCTTTGATTTTGCCGTTGATTTTTCGGATTTCAAGGTCTTTAATCTGGTAGGAACCCCGGATGAGCGCAATATCGACGTCCTCGACATGGCCGGTGTACGAACCCATATCGGCCATGAG
The DNA here is from genome assembly GCF_049445795.1 of Larkinella sp. VNQ87. Lineage (NCBI taxonomy): Bacteria > Pseudomonadati > Bacteroidota > Cytophagia > Cytophagales > Spirosomataceae > Larkinella > Larkinella sp. VNQ87. The sequence goes on along the minus strand of NZ_JBMSDT010000007.1, from coordinate 219,172 downwards.
TTTATTGACGTAGCGCAGGACAAAATAAGGCAGCAGTAATCTGGCGACGATTAAAAGAACGACAAACGCCAGAATGATTTTTGTGGATCGTTTCAAGGCAACAAAAATTGATGTTGCCTAGTAAACTGAAAATCAGCCAAAGGGTTCGTCCCCGTACCCACGGACTTTAGTCCGTGTGAGCCACTTTAGTCCAAGAGTTAATACCAACTCAACGATTAGGCTGGCTTACACGGACTAAAGTCCGTGGGTACGAAATTACCGGCGGGTCGGGGAGAATTTCCGGCCGTCGAGGGTTGCGTATTTGAAGTCGGCGGGGCCATCGAAGACGGCGTCGTCAAAGCGGGAGTTGCGCGGCAGGTGCGTGTATTTGAAATCGGCCATGCCGTCGAATCGTGACTGCTGAAAAAGAACCCCTTCGTCGAACTTAGTGTATTTGAAGTCGGCATATTCCCCAAACCGGGCATTCCGAAAGGCGATCGACTCTTTAAAACCGGTGTACTTAAAGTTAGCCAATGCGCTAAACCGGACATCACTAAAGTCGGCCGAAGCGCGGAATTTAGCGTACTTGAAATTGGCTTCTTTCCGAAAACCGCTCCCGGTAAACAAGGCTCGTTGTTTGAAGTCCGAGTATTTAAATTCGGCTTTCTGCTCGAACGTACAGTTTTCAAACGTGACCGCTTCGTTGAAATGCGCGTTATAAGTCACACCATTGCCTTTGTACCATTCTTTTTCGAGGTGTTTATACGCTACAAAGTCACCCTTGAACGTGCAGTTCCGGAACGTAACCGGCGTTTCCACAAAGCTTTCGTAGACTTCGCTGTCGGCCCAGCTTTTATCGGAAACCCGCTTTTTATTGGCCAGTTCGGTCAGGTCCAGATCGCCGGTGATGGTGTAGTTGTCGTATGTAATGGACTCATGGCGGTTCAGTTTTGCCAAAATGTCTTTGGCGCTGATCGTGCGCTGGGCCAGGGCTGCCGGAAGGGAAATCACGGCAAAGAAGAGAGCAAAGAGGGCGGTTTTCATACAGGAGATGCGTTATTTTTCTCAAAGATGAAAACCGGACGCAAAAGGTTGCACCCGTACCGTACCCACGGACTTTAGTCCGTGTTTTACCTGGCTATTCGAGTAACTAGCTCCTAAAACACGGACTAAAGTCCGTGGGTACGGCCCGTGGGTACGTTAGGGAACCCAGAGGGCTTTTTGGTAGGCGGTTTCGTAATCGAATTCTTCCAGTGGAACAAAGTCGCTGAATTTTCCGGCTTCGTCCATCCGGATCGCGTACCACAAACCGGTCGCATCGCGGAGCAGCAGTCGGTAGCCGTACAGCGGGTGGAACGTATGGCTGTCCGTCCGGTGATCCCAGCCAGTCTGGAGTTCGATGGCAAAGGCAATCTGAGCCAGCGCCTGGTCGATGTACGCCATCAGGCTACCAAAACCGTCCAGTTCTTCCAGCCAGATCACCAGGCCGTCGGTGCCCCAGTCGAAGAGGGGAGGTGCCGATGGCTCCGCAGGAAGATGGATAACGGGCGTTTGGGTCGTCATACGAATGAAGCGTGAATATGAATATCGAACGAAAAACAACTTACCGGGACATCCTTACGATGCCTGACGCAACCACGGATTGACGGTTTCTACTTGTTGTTCTTTCCATTTGCGGAGCCAGAAGCGGTATTTTTTCCGGCCGTATTCCACAAAATTCGGAATGGACGTGGCATCGACCGCAAACAGTCGGTTGGGCTTCTGTTTTTGTACGCCGATCAGAATAAACCGAAACTGGCGGGTTTGCGCCCACTCCCGGCTATCGGCATGGCGCAGCCCATCGACGTAAAAAGCCACCTGCCGGTCGTAGTCGTAATCGTAGCAGCTTTGTAGAAACTGGCTTTGGGTGCGGGCCGAGGTCGTTTTAAAATCCAGAATCAGCGCGTTCCGTTTTTTTGGACTCGTATAGACCATGTCCATGCGGGCCTTGCAGGCCAATTCGGTTTCGGGATCGGTAAACAGAATGATCCGCTCCCGGTCCGACTGCCGCAGATACCGACGGCAAAACGAATCGCGCCGGACCTGCTCAGTCAGTTGCTCCAGTCGTCCCGATTCCACCGGTTTCATATCCGGGAGTAGTTGGTCGATAATCCCGCCGACACTCTCGGGTTCGAGCAGGTGCGAATGAAACGCCCGCCCGAACTGCATGGCCCGCTGGGGCACAAACCGGCTCGGCGTGTACCCCAGGCATTCTTCTTTCAACCGGGTCAGATCGGAGTTCGAGACCCGGGGAATCGACCGGTAATCGATGAGTTCAGTAATCATGATTAGTTCAGCAGATGAAGGCCATTGTCCGTCAGCAACTCCTCGCTGGGGCTGTTGAACGGGTTGTAATAGTTGTAGGCCGTTTTGATGTTGGCGATGTCGGTCAGCGTCTCCTGGCGGAATATACGGTTTTCCTGCCCGAAGGTTTTCAGGATTTTTGTCTGTTCCGGATCGGCCAGTTGGTAGCTGAAGGTGGCGATGTAATAGACGCCTTTCGGCTGGATTTTAGTATTTTCTTTCTTCTCGGCGGTGGCGGTAATAACGACATCGGCCAGCGTCAGGTCGTCGTAGAAAAGCGGTTCGATCAGCCGGAAGATGTTGTCGACCGAATACCCGTGGAACAAAACCGCCGAAACACAATTTTTTTCATCGATAAAAAAGATTTCGGCCCAGTTTTTGGTACCCATGTTTAAAATATTATCGGTAAAAATGCGCCAGGCGATGGGCTGGAAGGTCAGGCTGCGACCGTTGGCGGGACCACCCAGTTTTTCGGTGCCGTTGATGTTAAAAATGCCTTCCTTGGCGTCAAAACGATATTGACGGGGGTGCCCCTCCAGGTATTTGAACGGACTGCTGGCCGGAGCATTAACGATCTCGCCTGTCGTCTCGTTAACCTTCTGATAAACTTTCAGTTCCAAACCATTTTGATTTGTTGCGCCTGTGTTGTTTTTTTGTGTGTTCATTAGTATTTGTTGTTTACTGTTCGGACAGGGGGACCGCTATGCGATCCCTTTTGCCTTTTTATAGGGGTTTATATTTTAGTTTAAATATACACACTATTATGTATAATACAAAATGACGGATAAAAAGATTTGGCAAAAATTAGTGTCGTGCCCTATAAGTGTGAAAAATTCGTTTTTTTGTTATTCTTTTGTCAGGCCTTCAAAAAATTATTCCTAGTAACCAGTCTGTCCCTCGGTGCCCGGGGATGAATTGAAGGGCAGAAATTACATGGTTTTGTGTAATCCTCCGTTTTGCTATGTCCATTGGAGCCCGTTTGCAGCAACTGATCGATGTGTTGGGAATCAGCGTTCTGGAGTTCGCCCGGCAGTTGGGCGAGAAACGGGGTGAAAAAATATACCATATCATACACGGACGCCTAAAGCCCCGCTACGAGACGCTGGAGAAAATTCTGCTTACGCATCCGAATCTGAATGCCGACTGGCTGCTGCGCGGAGAAGGGCTCATGTTTCGGACGCTGCCCCAGACCCCGCTGGCGGCTCTGACCCTCGACGACCGGATGCGAAATATGGAGTTTCTTTTGTTTCAGTTGAACGAACGTGTAGCTTTGTTACAGCAGACCAATGATTTGCTCCGTCAGGAGCTGGAAGAACTGGTTGGAAAAGAAAAAGTTATCAGTCTTTCGTACACCAGCCGACGTTCTGATCTGTCAGCGGAGGGCTGAAGACGTCAGACGCGCGACGCCACTGTCACTTACCTATGTTCTCGTTTTTTAAACGCCGGCCGGAACGACCTGCTTTTACCGATTTCGGATTCCTGGCCGTTGATCTTCATTCGCACCTGATCCCGGGAATCGATGATGGTGTTCCTGATCTTGAAACGGCCCTAACGTGTCTTCAAGCCTTTGAAGCATTGGGATACCGGAAAGTAATCACGACTCCGCATGTTTTGCGGGATTATTACCCTAACAGCAGCGATACCATCCGCCAGGGGCTCCTTGAACTCCGTCGGGCCATGGCCGAGACGGAACTGACGATTCAGGTCGAAGCGGCTGCCGAATACCTGATCGACGACCATTTTATGACCCTGCTGCAGGCGGATGACCTGCTGACATTTGGTCAGAAGTATGTGCTGGTCGAGTTGTCGTTCGCAAATGCCCCCCTGAACCTGGACGATATTATTTTTCAACTTCGTACAAAAGGGTACGTACCCATCCTGGCGCACCCCGAACGGTACTCGTACTTCAAAGACCAGCCCGAGCGTATCCGGAAGCTCAAAGAGCAGGGTTGTTTGTTGCAACTGAATCTGCTTTCACTCCTGGGGCAGTACGGGGGCCGGGTGCAGCAACAGGCCAAACAATTGCTCGATGACTCGTTGGTCGACTTCCTGGGCTCTGACCTGCACCGGGTCCGGGACGCCGAAAAACTCACCCAACTGCTTCATGCCAAAGAAATGAATTGGCTGGAATCGCACTCCTTTTTGAACGAAAAACTGCTCACATAGGATTATTCATTTGATTAATTGACTCTATCCGGGTAGTTGTTCAGGATGTCACCATTTTTTTACTTTTGGTACCATAGCGGCATAGTTTTTGTTTTTTTAGACTCTATCTTGTGTCTGTTAAATGAGAAAAAAACTTTGCACAGTTTATTTCCTGTTTAGTCCAAGAGTATTCTGTAAAAAATGATTTATTGGCTTTTTTTAAGATTTTTTACCGTCTACGACAAAAATCATAGAAGAATGTATAGTTAATCTCGTTCAATTTTTATAGGTTTAACCTATAATCTTCATAAAGAGCTTTTACCTCTCTGTCTGCTTTTTAAAATTAAATAGTGATTTTTTAGATCGTCCCGGCTCTTGACTTTCTGAATAACGCCAGCTATACGTACTAATTTCTTAGCGAGCATAGTCACAAGTAGTTGCTAATATTTTTTACTCAACGTTATGAAAACTTCAATCGTAGGGACCGGTTATGCCGGTCTGATGACCGGAACATGCTTTGCCGAAACCGCTAATCAGTTGACCTGCGTGGATGTCGATGAAGGCAAGGTTCAGAAACTCACCAACGGCATCATCTCGATGCACGAACCCGGTTCAGGGTCTTGTTTAACCGTAACACCGCCGAAGGGCACCCACGCTCCACGACCAGCCTGCTGGTCTTGAAGTCGCTGAGGTAGGTTCTATTCCTGACGTTAACCAATGCCCCGGCACAACGACTACGCCGTTATAAGCAAGCGGTTTGCTCCGCTGGTGCGGCAGGGAACAATTAGTGCCAAGATAAAGCGAGTTGCTTACTTACTGAGATAAATCCATATTCCTTACTCAACGAAATGATCAGTCTTTGGCGCGAAGATATTGCTGCATGTTTCATGTCATATGCCGAACGATTCGAATCCGGTAAAGAATTTAAATCGCATCCGGATACCCGACGGTATGTAGATTGGATTGCCTTAACGGCAGGGGCTTTTTTTGAAAAATATCCCCATTTACTCACGGATGATGTGATAGAGTTACTTGCAGTTGGTGAGGAACATAAAAAAGTTGAGCAATTCCGTCATTTAGCTGAGTTTCATCCTTTGAATGAAGCTCTTAAAAGCTACTTCGACAGCCTTCGGCCCCGCGCTAAAAAGCCGTACTCATTTGGTTTTCTGTCTTTATAATGAACGTGTGAAGGTCATCAACTGCTACGCTGGAAAGAGTACTATTTAGTACTACTCATTTTGTAAATAAGCTTGTCTTTTATCGTATCTGACGTATTAAAAAACTGCATCTAAGTAGTTTATCGGCAGTATAAAACCCATAAAATAAAAGAGTATAACTAGTCCATATTCGTATGCATAAAAACTCTAGAATATATGTTGCCGGACACCGGGGAATGGTGGGTTCGGCCATCACCCGGTGTTTACATAACAAAGGCTATCATAACGTTATAACCCGGACCTCTTCGGAACTGGACCTCCGCAACCAGGCAGCCGTGGCCGACTTCTTCGCGGAGGAAAAACCGGATTATGTTTTTCTGGCAGCCGCCAAAGTGGGCGGTATCTGGGCCAATAACATCTACCGGGCGGATTTCCTCTACGATAACCTGCTGATTGAAGCCAATATTATTCACAGCGCTTACCGCCACCAGGTTGACAAATTGTTGTTTCTGGGCTCCTCCTGCATTTACCCCAAACTGGCTCCGCAACCCCTGAAAGAGGAGTATCTGCTGAGCGGTTATCTAGAGCCAACGAATGAACCGTACGCCATTGCCAAGATTGCTGGAATCAAACTTTGCGAAGCGTATCGGAGTCAGTATGGCTGCAATTTCATCTCGGCCATGCCGACCAATCTCTATGGCCCCAACGATAATTACGACCTGCAGGGCTCCCACGTTTTGCCCGCGCTGATCCGCAAATTTCATGAGGCCAAAATTGAGAATCAGCCTTTCGTGGAAGTGTGGGGAACCGGTTCACCGCGCCGGGAATTCCTCCATGCCGATGACCTGGCCGACGCCTGCGTTTTCCTGATGGAAACCTACAATGACGAAGCATTTGTCAACATCGGAACCGGCGAAGACGTGACCATTCGGGCGTTGGCCGAACTGGTCAAAGAAACCGTGGGCTACGAAGGCGAACTGCGCTGGAACACCGACAAACCGGATGGAACACCCCGGAAGCTAATGGATGTCTCGCGACTACACCAACTCGGCTGGCAGCACCGCATTGAGTTGACCGAGGGAATTGCCGCAACCTATCAGGATTTCCTGCGCAATCAGGAAGCTTATGTTTAGTCTCCTTTAAAAATCAAACTACAGTTAATCAACGTATGAAAAAAGCACTTATTACAGGTATCACCGGCCAGGACGGAGCTTATTTGGCTGAACTATTATTAGGAAAAGGGTATGAAGTACACGGCATTAAACGCCGGAGTTCATTATTCAATACGCAACGAATTGATAATTTATACGAAGATCCGCACGAAAAAGATGTGCGGTTTAAGCTCCATTTCGGCGACCTCTCCGACTCGACCAACATCATCCGCATCATTCAGGAAGTGCAGCCCGATGAAATTTATAACCTCGGCGCGATGTCGCACGTGCGCGTCAGTTTCGATGAGCCTGAGTATACCGCCCAGGTCGACGGCATCGGGACACTTCGTATCCTGGAAGCGGTCCGGCTGCTGGGTCTGACCGAAAAAACCCGAATTTATCAGGCCTCGACCTCCGAACTGTACGGTGGGGTGCAGGGTCACGCCCAGTCCGAAACCACGCCGTTCTATCCCCGCTCACCGTATGCGGTGGCTAAGTTGTACGGTTACTGGATTACGGTCAACTACCGGGAAGCCTACAACATGTATGCCTGCAACGGCATCTTGTTCAACCACGAATCACCCTTGCGGGGAGAGACGTTTGTGACGCGCAAAATCACCCGGGCGGTAGCGCGGATTGGTCTGGGCCTACAGGACAAAGTGTTCCTGGGCAACATCGACTCGCTGCGCGACTGGGGTCATGCCAAAGATTATGTGGAGGCCATGTGGCTGATTCTGCAACAGGAAAAACCGGAAGACTTCGTGATTGCAACTGGGGTAACGACGACGATCCGGGATTTTGTAAAAATGGCGTTTGCTGAAATCGGGGTCGAACTGGAGTTCCGGGGCGAGGGGGTCAACGAGAAGGCCTACGTCGTGAGTGCCTCCAATCCGGATTTTCCAGTTGCCATCGGTCAGGAAGTATTGAGCATCGATGAGCGGTATTTCCGGCCAACCGAGGTGGATTTACTCCTGGGCGATCCGACGAAGGCGATGACGAAATTGAACTGGAAGCCCAAGTATGATCTGGCCGGGTTGGTAAAAGACATGATGCAGGCCGACATTGATTTGTTCCGGCGCGACCAATTGCTGGCTGAAGAGGGCCACCTGGTCTTGAATTATTTCGAATAAACCGCGTTCCAGCCTCTCGGGAGGCTGGAACGGATGCTTTCAGTAGCTGATTTCAACTCAACGTTACGAAACTTTTAGTACTGATGTCACTCAACGAGAATGGCAAAGCAAAGGTTATTAGTCTTAACCTGTCATTAGGCAGTTACCGCTATTTTCAGGATCAAATCATTGATGCGGCCAAAACACGGCAAACCGGAACCGTGTGCTTCGCCAATGTCCACATGATTATCGAATCCAAGTTCAATGCGGCTATCGCTGCGGCTGTCAATAATGCGGATTTGGTTTTACCCGACGGTGTCCCCTTGCTTTGGGGCATGCAATGGCTGTATGGCATTAAGCAAGATCGGGCGGCTGGTTTGGATATGCTGCCTGATCTGCTCGAAAAAGCAAGTGCCAACAATATCCCGGTGTTTTTTTTCGGCTCTACTCCCGAAGTTCTTCAACGGTCCGTCGAGGTCTGCCGGGAAAAATACCCGGCATTGACCATTGCCGGTACGCTTTCACCGCCTTTTCGGCCGCTGACACCGCAAGAAGATGAGCAGGTGATTGAGCAGATTAAACAGTCGGGCGCAGGCCTGGTGTTTGTTTCCCTGGGATGTCCCAAGCAGGAATTGTGGATGGCCCGAATGAAGGATCGAATCCCGTCTATTCTGCTGGGTATTGGCGGAGCGCTGCCAATTCTGGCCGGTGATATCAAACGTTCGCCCGTCTGGATGCAGCGGGCCGGGCTGGAATGGCTGTTCAGGCTCATGCAGGAGCCCCGGCGGTTGTTTAAGCGCTACGCCGTTACCAATAGCCTGTATACCTGGTATTTGGTGAAGCAATTAGTCAAAGGTAATTAGCCTTGCAAAGGATCGGTTTTGTGTACAAACCGATCCTTACGCCTTTTTACATCCTAATTATTCAATACGATGGTAGTAGATAAGACTTACCCTTTCAATCGAATTATTATCGCAATTGATGGGTATTCCAGTTGTGGCAAAAGCACAACGGCCCGGCAGGTTGCCGCAGCACTAAACTATTCGTATATCGATACCGGTGCCATGTATCGTGCTGTTACCCTTTATCTTTTGCAGAATCGAATTGAGTTAAACGACACGGCCGCAATGCAAAATGCCCTACATGCCATTCGCATCGAATTTAACTTCAATCCTATATCGAGATGCAATGAAACGTATTTGAACGGATTGAATGTGGAAAGGGAAATCAGAACGCAATACGTAGCGAATTCGGTTAGCGAAGTCAGTGCCATTCCGGAAGTCCGTCGAGCGATGGTGGCCCAACAGCAGTTGATGGGTCACAAGCGGGGGGTTGTGATGGATGGCCGGGATATTGGAACGCACGTCTTTCCGAAAGCCGAACTTAAGATTTTTATGAGTGCCGATCCCTTGATCCGTGCCCAACGCCGTCAACTGGAATTACGGGAAAAAGGTGAGTGTGTCGAACTGTCGGAAATCGTTGAAAATATAAAAAAGCGGGATCATAACGACACCACCCGAACGGAAAGTCCGCTGAGACGGGCAGACGATGCACAACTGCTCGACACCTCTTTTATGGCAATTCATGAGCAAGTTGCCTGGGTTGTAGAACAGGCAAAAATAGCGATGATGAAGTTGACTCATACGACAAGCATGGCGTAACCGCAAGCATCATTTAAACCGATTCCCCTCATGATGCGAACCTCGCTAGTTGGCCTTTTTTTTCTTTTACTAGTCAGTTTTGGCTCGTACGCCCAACAATCGGGCTCTTCCTCCATCCAGTATTCCGCTGAAGTGGGAGCTATGGCGTCATCGGCTCGTCGTACGCCCTTTTGGCTGCGGGCCAACCAGTTTGGTACGGTTCCTTTGGTGGCTCCGGCGGGCACAATCAAACTGGGGACATCGGCTTTGTTCCGTCGGGATACAAGCGGACGGGGTTGGTTTTTGGGCTATCGGGCAGAGGTGGTTGCCAATGCCGGACCGCGTAACCAACTGCTTCTGCCGGAAGCATACGCCAACATCGGGTATCGCTCGGTTGAACTGGTCGTCGGCCGTCGTAAAGAAGTGTTGGGGTTGGTGGATACGACCTTGTCGTCGGGTTCGTATGCCTGGTCGGGCAATGCCATTCCGATCCCTAAAATTCAGATTGGAACCCGGGGTTTCGTCCCCCTGCATTTTACCCGGGACTTAATCGCTATCAATGCCTTCTTTGCGCACGGCTGGTTTGCCAATACCGATTCAATCCGAAACTCGTATTTGCATCAGAAAGGGGTTTATGGACGGATTGGAAAACCACACTGGAAAATAAAGTTCTACGGGGGTATTTTGCACAATGTTCAGTGGGGGGGGGAGTCCGCTTATCTGGGAACGGGACATTCCACCAGTGGCAGGCTCCCGTCATCATTCAACGACTATCTCCACATCATCGTAGCGAAGCAACCGGCCAGTACCGATAACATTTCCAATCATGATCTCGTCAATCAGTTTGGCAATCATGTTGGCTCAATCGACATGGGAGCGGAAATCGCGTTTTCTCACTGGGATGCTTTAGCCTATTACCAGCATCCTTTCGAGGATAAATCCGGAGTTGCGCTGGTGAACTTGCCAGATGGATTATACGGGCTAAAGTTAAAACGCCGAGCCACTGAGTCATCCCCTTTTTTTCAACTCAATCAGGTTTTGTTTGAATACTTGACAACGATGAGCCAAAGCGGCAGTACGCTGGACATCGGTAGCCGGTTGTATGAAGGGATTGACGATTACTTCAATAACTTTCAATACCTCAATGGGTGGACGTACCAAAACCAGATTCTGGGAACTCCGTTTATAAGCCGGAGGCAGGATGTAAAAACCGATTGGCAAAACCGCCCCGGAACACACACTTTAGCCATCGTCAATAATCGGGTGCAACTTTTACATCTGGGACTGGCCGGTGTTTTCTCATCGGGGGTTCAGATTCAATCGAAGCTCTCGCTGAGCCGCAATTACGGAATTTTCAGAAGCCCGTTCGGACAGACGGTTAGGCAGTTTTCGGGTAGCGTTTGGCTGACCTGGCCGTTGACCTGGCTGGGGGGAAGCGAGCTACAGACCGCGATAGCCCTGGATCAGGGACGTTTATATACCAATTCCGTTGGCGGGTGGATAAGCTTGCGAAAAACGTGGAATAAAAGATAAATTCAAACACGACTTGCTTTAAACGAAGAAAGCGTGCCGGCATCGGCACGCTTTCTTCGTTTAAAGCAAATTCCAGGTTAGCGGAACAAATCAGTGAAAGAACCTTTTTCAAATATGGTACATTTCCCATTCACCGTAGCATCAATGACTTTACGACCTTCCTTCTCGAAACTCTGACGAGCCTGAGCATAGGCCAGTTCCGACCGATACAAATCCGGTAACTGCCATTTCATGCCTTTGGGGAAATAGTCAGGGTGAAAATGGTTTTTATCTTCGGCGTCTTTACGGACCTCCGTGGCATTGGGTCGGCCTTTATCAGCAAAGTTATGGTCCATGCCAATGATATAAACTTCCGAAAAACCCATGTAATAGGCCACCTGGAGCGTGGCATACGTAACCGTCCCGCCCGAATAAATGCCCTGGGTAATATCGCGGGAAAACTTATCTTCCAGGTCGTAATAATTACGCAGGTAATTAACGGAGGAGGAGTTGTTGGCAAACAGCCCCCGCTCGGTCCAGTTCAAAAAGAGTGTCGTTGGCAGGGCTTCCAGGTCTTTGGCGAATTGCTGGATGACAAGTTCATTGATCACGCTATAATAAGTGGGAACAAACCCGATTTTGTCAAAAATCAGGTATAACCGATTCATGCCAAACGTGATTTCGTTTTTCAAAGGCGACAGATCCATGGTTGCCAGGCTCGGGCCATTGGCAATAATAAAGCAGCGCTTTCCTTTGTGTTTGTTGTGATATTGTCGTAGTAGTTGCTGATTATTTTTTCCAATTTGGGAGTAAAGCCATTCATTGGAATGCGGAATGTTTTTTATTCTGCGCTCAATTGCCTGTACAACGCGAGTAGGAGTGATTTCGTTTAGTTTAATTCTCATGTCTCTAAAGTTGAAAGAGTGTAAAGATGCGGTGCTACTCTTACCTTATTTTTTTCGGAGCTAAGATAAGGGTAAGCTACTGCTTGGATTATTAAAACTGAGAAAAAGAGATAATAAGTGTTTAGGTAATAAAATCCAAAGAAGGATTCTGTAATACCTATTATAAGAAAGTATAACAAATAACTAATTATTAATATGTTAAATTTTTTATCGTACTTCCAAGATTTTATTATCATTTTTATGCTACAATTAAGCAAGTATAAATATATTATTATTCCTAATAGACCATAGTCAAATAAAATCATTAGTATAGTATTATGAGGGTGCATTAAATCGCTGTTCTCAAAGCGACCAAAAAAGGATCCCCAAGCTATGGATGCACCAGACGCGTAATGTCCATATTCGCCATGTCCTAGTAAACTATATATATTAAAATCTTGAAATTTGGAAATAGAAATCGCCCAGATTAGCGATCGCGAGTTTCCTGTTTGCACTTCCTCTGAAGATCTAGAAATTGAATCGAATAAAGCTATTTGTGATGCAAATTGAAAAAATAACATAAATAAAATAGGGCCTCCTATTTGTATCAAAGGAGAAAATCGAATAAGTTTAATGTTGTTTTTCTTGTAAATTATATTTGTTAATATAAATATAATTATCGGGTATATTATAGCTGCTCTTGAATCAATTAACAAAAGCATCACAAAGAAGATTATTGACGAAGATATCGAAATGAGTTTATACTTCGGAATAAATCTTATGGAGGTTAAAGAAATTGTAAGTAATCCACCTAACAAAGTAGCGAAGCTATTAAATCCAGTTGCTAAAGGAAACCTTACCCTATCAATATTGATTCCAATTTTTGAAATAATTAACGCTTGTCCTATATTGGTTTCTTCAAATTGCCCTACTGTTACTCCTAAGAACCAGAAAACAATATTCATTATACAGTATAAGGCATATGGGACAATATTGACTATGAAAAAAAGATTAGAAAATTTTTTTTGAATTCTTACCGAATACCACTCCGCAAACTTTATTGTGCAAAGTAAGAAAGACGAGAATAGTAGAACTTTTACTATAGAACCTATTAGATCCACATCGGGCTTATTAGTCCTAAATAAACCAACAATAAGTAAAAATGCTGCGATATATATATGTAAATAGTTTTTCTTAATTGGTAAAAAAGGTGACCTTTTTTTAATGATCGTTATGTAGAGATAAAATAAAGAAAAAAAGATTAGCGGTAAAGCCTTTACTAATGTGTTATCAGCAATTTTGGGCAGATAAAGTAATAGAATAAAATAGCCTATTGTGTATAAGAAGATAGCCATATCAAATTAAGTTAAAGAAGGAAATGATAATAAACAAAACGATAAATGGAATAAAAGTTGTTCGCTCAAAATTCCAGAAACTAACGTTTATAAACTGGTACGACTTATAAGGAGCGTACCACGAATAGCAAAGTATATATGAAATTAGCATTCCTAAAGGTAGTGCATATACATTCATATATTGGTATAAGAAAAGTGATAAAGTAATCATCAATATGCCAGTTATTCCATTTAGCTTATGCCAAATTATATGATTACTTGTGCTATACAACTGTAAATGCATGGCACCATATCTATCAACTATATAAGCAAAGCCTAGCAAGTTCCATAATAATGAGTCAGGGAATTGGGCGTTAGAGCCTATTAATTTAAAAAGTGGTTCATGCAAGAAAGAAACTCCTAAAAAGCCAATACTAAAGATTAGGTACACTCTGAACATGTTCTTTTGGGCAGTAGTTCTTAACTTTAACATGTCTCCTTTGCCAGAATAAGAAGATAACTCTGGTAAACGGCTGTAAAATGGGGCTTGAGAAAAATTTCTAATAGCTTGTATTAGATTAAGACCAACTAGATAAGATGCTAAAGCATTTGGGGTTAACAATTGCGCATATATAAAACCTGACGCTTGTATAATACCTTGTGACATTAATATACCGATTCCACTTTTAAGGGCGTTGGGAGTAACATTTTTTTGTATTTCATTTTCTAATAAGTTATCAGTAGGGAGTATATTTATAAATGTATACCTTTTGTGTGCTAAAATACGATTTCTTATTGTCGCTGCGAGAAGCCAGCATTGGTTTATGATAATTAGTAAATATATATTAGGCAATAGTAGAAGTAAGGCTATGCAGAATAATGAATTAAGCAAATTAAATAAAGTATCCCATCTACGTACAAGCGGGACATTGTGAGTTCCTTGTAATAAATTAATATATATATTTCCTTGTAGTATAATAGGGAAAGTAATTGTAAAAAAGATCCAAGTTATCCATCCATAAAATGGGTCTGTAGAATTTTCAATAGGCTTTAAAAAGATCCATGAGCCAAATATGGCAAGAGTAAAAAAACTAATCCATAATAATTTTTTGTATACTTTTGTCATTAAGTCATAGGTTGTTTTAATAAATGTTTCGTCAAATATTCCTGTGTTTTTTTCTGATATAGACCCTTTTAATGTAGAAAAATCTCTCATTCCAACGGTGCCATACGCAATTACTCTAACAAAAGCTGATCCAAACCCTGCGTCTAATAATACTTGTAGACTTATAACGCTTGTAAATAAATACCATAAATTTATATCCCCAATTTTTAATCTATTTAATACCAGCGGCATGATGATAGTAACGCTGAATGATTTTGTTAGGAAACTCATCCACGTTGTGGCCGTAGGTGAATTCCATATTTTGTTGGTTAAGAATATAAAAGTATCCTTTATTTTCATTTTTTTAAGCTAAAAATGATTAGTTCATTAGAGAACTCTACTTTATAATTATGTTCTTCTTTCCGAACTTGAACAATATTTGGATTAGGGAACAAAATTTTAATATCTTCTAATTTAATGGTTTTGCCAGCTTGAATAGTGATTATGTGACTCTTTAGACGATTATTACCTTCAATCATAATAATCTTGTATCTTTCCAAATCGTAACTTTGTATGTGCAGAGAATCGGCCTTCGATTTTGAAACGATTTGCAATGGAGTCGCTCTGCGTGTCTGGTTACTTTTGATAACCGCTTGCGAAAATTTACTCTCATCTTCCCGAAGCAGTTTGTAAACGGGTTGAAACGTTTGGTTCTTCCCCAAAAACCTTGTTGCGGATTTTTGCGATTTGCCAGGAACGTGCACATCCCACGGAATAATGAGGGCACTGTTGGCCGAATAGGTTAGAAAAAGCGCCTTTAGCTGCTTGCTTTCGTCGTCAGAAGAAAGCGTAAAGTATTGTTTCTTGTTCAGTCGACCAGCTTCTGACGTGCGGGCCAGGATGTAATCCCGGTTTAATCGGTTTTCGGGTAGTTCGGCCACACCAATGTCAAAAATCTGGTAGATCCCAGTCCACTGCCCCCCGTAATTGTTTGTTAAAAACGTTACGGGTCGCCGGGCGTAGTTTTCAACGCTTTTTCGCCAGCTTGTCAAAAAACGAATGACCGACTTAGTTTGAAACGCCCGATAGAGTGTCCAAAGCGGAACCTGGCGGTTTTTAGCAGGAAGTGAATCGATTCCTGCGCTCCGTAAATAGTCCCGGTAATTGAACGTAGACGACAGGGTGTCGGCACCATTATCCTGCAGGTAGGTTGTAAAACCGCTTACACAATGGTCGCAGAAACATCCGCCCCATTCCGTCGCCTGATCATTGAACCGGGCATCATCCACAAACAGCCCGTAGGCTTCCAGATCAATCAGCTTGCGAGACTGATCCAGGAACAACTTTTGAAATTCCGGCGAATTAACGCAACCCCAATACGGATTTTTGAGTTTCCAGTTTCGCATCCAGGGCGCGGCCAGTTTCCGGCCATTCAGGTCTTCCACCCGCCCGTGGACTGTATAGCCCGCTGAATCCGGTACCTGTGGATTGATGGCCAGGCTATAAGGGACTTTTCGGGCTTGTAACTGAGCAAGCTGTTTGGCATCCGTGCAATACATCCAGTCGATTCGATCCGGATGGTAAAGTTCTATCATCCGGATTGTGCTGAGGGTATCCTGTGAGGAAGAAGGATGAAATTGGCGGGAAGAAAGAATAACGGGATACCGTACCGGCTCCTGGGCGTAGCCACACAAGGCGATTACCCCGCATAATGAGGTAAGCGCGAAGCGGTATTGGGTGGTTGTCATCTGCATATTCTTTTCTTCCGCCAGGTAGTTCCTCTACAAATCTTTCAATACCGAACTAATCCCGCCATCGAGCGAGAGGTTCGCGCCGTGGATAAAACCGGAGCCTTCCGACGCCAGGAAAAGGGCCAGCTTGGCTACATCTTTCGGATAACCAATGCGCTGAACCGGGTGAATCTTGCGGAGTTCGTCCAGGGCGCTTGGGTTACCATTGAAACCGGCCAACAGCATGTCGGTTTCGATGGCCGCCGGGCTGATGGCATTCACCCGAACCCGTCCTTCCAGATCGACGGCCAACGCCTTGGTCAGGCCGATCAGGGCGCTTTTCGAGGTCGCGTAGCTGATAAACCGGCGTTTGGTCAGTTGCTGGTGAATGCTGCCGATGTTGACAATGCAGCCGTTGACGTCTTCCAATGGTTCCAGAAAGTGCTGGCTCAGCAGCAGAGGTCCGGTCAGATTGACAGCCATTGTGTGGTTCCAGTCGCTCAGCTTTAGGTCGTCCAGGCTGCCTAGCATCTGCACGGCGGCATTGTTGATCAACACGTGCAACTCCGGAATCAGGACGTTGAAGGTGTGCTTCCACTCGTTCCGGTACTCTTCGTTCGTGCTAAACTGATGCAGGTCAAACTGAATCAGCCGGTCGGCCTGGTGGTTGTCCGAGTGCTGAACGTCCAAACCGTATACGTAATACCCGGCTTCGCGGAAGGCTTGCGCCAGCGCGCTGCCAATGCCGCCTAATACGCCGGTGATGAGTGCTTTTTTCATTGCGTTAAGCCGTTACACCTACTTCCAGATACTCAAACATCGACTTGATGGCCTGATGGCTGGCGCGCCGAACGCCCTGAATCGTGTTGGAACCGTTGTGCGTTCCGAAAATGCAGCGGTCAAACTTGCGCAGGTCCGAATCCATCGGGAGGGGTTCGGTTTCGAACACATCCAGGCCCGCCGAATGCACTTTGCCGCTTTTAAGTCCTTCAATTAAAGCTGCTTCATCGATGATCGGTCCGCGTGAAACGTTTACAATCCGGACGCCGTCTTTCATGCGTTGAATCGTTTCGGCGTTGATCAGGTGCTTGGTCGCGGGCGTCAGGGCACAGGTCGTGACTACGAAGTCAGCCGTTTCCAGTTCTTCCGGGAAGGTCAAAAACCGGTAGGCGGCTTCGTCTTCTTCTGTTTTTTTGGCAAACGGATCGTATACGTTAATGTGCATGTCGAAGGCTTTCAAAAACCGGGCGGTGGCTTTACCAATGTCGCCGAAACCGACCAGCGCGACGGTGTGGCCCGCCAGCGACATACCAGCCGGTTTTACCCAGTTGCCCGCCCGTACTTCCCGGTCGATATAGTACGTTTGGCGCGCCAGCCCCAGCACGTACGACACAGCGATGGTCGCTACCTCGGCTCCAAACATCATCGGGGTGTTGGTAATGGGAATGCCTAATTCCTTGCAAGCTTTGAAGTCGACGTTATCGACGCCAATGCCCCATTTGACAGCGGCTTTCAGCTTTCCGGCTTTTCCGGCGCGAAAGATGCGTTCGGTGGCCTGGTCGTCGCCGATGATCCAGCCGTCGACGGTCGGAACGAGTTCGAGCAATTCTTCTTCGGAGAGAATCTGGACAACTTTCGGAGCCACCACTTCAATACCGGCTTCTTCGAAAATGGGCAGAAATTCAGCCAGTTGACCCAGCATGGGCGGGCAGGTAATCAGGACTTTCATAGGGCGAGTTCAGGATAGAGTTCGGTAAACAGAAATTCAGCTACTTTAAAATTCAGTTCGACGTCGATGTCCTGGGCTTCGATGTCCGGAATTTCGTACATGAAGGGGCGGTCACCGATGCGGTTATGTTTCTGGATCAGCGTTTCTTTTTTAAACAGGTACATGCAGGAGTTTTCCATGTAAATGGGCGGCAGATCCTGCGTCCGGAGCAAAATGGCCGGATTATGGTTGACGGCGCGGGCCAGTTGGTCCCACAGCCGGACCTGAAGGCGGGTGACGCCAAATAGCGTATCGTAAATCGGGTAATTTTTCAGAAACTGCTGAATGCCTTTTTCAACGGTTTCGGCTGACAACAGCGGGTTGGTGCTGTGGGTTTGCAGGTAAAAATCGGCCGGAATCTGGTCGCAGGTGTTCAGCAATACGTTGTTCATCGGAATAGCGCCGTCGCGCAGATGCGCAGGCCGTTCCAGGACCGTGACGGTTGGAAAGTATTCCTGTGTCTGTTCAATGATCGTTGGGCTATCGGTGTCGATAACGACCTGCGTAATCGACGGGCATTCCAGCAAGGTGTCGATAATGCGGTGAAACAGGGGTTTACCGGCAAAGTCACGGTAATTTTTTCCGGGTACGCGCTCACTGGAATGGCGCATGGGTACGATGGCAGCAACAGAATAGCTCATATAAGTAACGTTAAGTTTAGTCAATACAGCCCGGCAGGGGACGCCTTCCGGACTATTCATACGCAATTTGTTTCATCGCGACCTGTTCAGACGGTTCGGGCTTTTCGCGCCGGAACACTTCATTCGGATAATAAAACCGCTCGCGCAATGTTCGGTCGAGGGTTCCGACAAAACGGTACCCCTGATACGTTCCCCAAAATTGGAGGATGCGGAAAACCGGGATCTCGGCGATGTGTTGCCAGAAAACCCGCTCCTGAAGCGCGGCCGCGTAGTCGCTGATCAGGTTCGAAACCGCCAGGTACGCAAAGTCCCAGAAGCCAAAACGGGCCATCGGCTTGATGCGTTTAAAGGCAATCGCTTCCCGGTAATACCGGTTAAAAATCTTGCGGGGTGTTTCTTCGTGAACATGCACGATGATGGCATCGGCGTCGTAGGCAATCTTGTAGCCCCGGTGCAGAATCTGGCTGGCCCAGTGCAGGTCCTCCAACCCCGTCAAGGTTTCGTCGTAAGGCAGTTCCTCCCAAAGCGAACGGCGGATGGCGGTATTGGCATTGTTGCAAAAGGGAATCTGTTGATTGTAATTGGAAACCGCCGGGAACCACTTGGCAAAAAGCTGCTGCTCAGAGTATTTGCTGGCCTGATTCCCAATCTGCCGTCCGTACGAAAGGGCAACCTTCGGGTCATCGAACGGTTTTAACATCTGGTCAATCCAGTTGGTGTACACCGGATACACGTGGGCGCTGGCAAATAACAGAATATCGCCCGTAGCCTGTTGACAGCCAATATTGAGCGCCCGGCCGAACGAGAATTCCTCGGGCCGAATCCGGACGATTTTGGCCCCGTAACTTTCGGCAATCCGGACCGTACTGTCTTTCGAGCCCGAATCGACCAGAATTACTTCCAGATTTGCACCGGTTTCCTGGTGACGGATTCCGTTCAGCAACTTCCCGATGTGGGCTTCTTCGTTAAAGGCGCGTATGATGATACTACAAGTCATAAGCTTCTAATTCGTTGCAGATTCTACTGTACATGATCAGCTTAATACGCCTTCTTATCCCCTTTTATCATTTTTTCAATTGTCCAGTAAAAAATTTTTATGTCGAGTAAAAAGGACTGGTTCCGGATGTACCATAAATCCAGTTTTACGCGGTGAGTCATCTCCTGCAGGCCTGTTTCTCCCCGTAAACCGCGGGCCTGTGCCAGGCCTGTTATTCCGGGCTTCGTGGCGTATCGTTTTGGAAAGTCCTGAATCAGGTGAAAGAACTGGGCATCATGCTGGAGAGCGTGTGGCCGGGGACCAACGACACTCATATGGCCAACTAAAACATTCAGAAATTGGGGCATTTCATCCAGATTCGTTTTTCGCAAAATTTTGCCGAGACGGGTCACACGGACGTCATTATGCGTTGCCTGTTTGAAGGATGCATTTTTCTGGTATTTCATCGTCCGGAATTTCAGACACGGAAAAGGGCGACCGTTTCGGCCCGAACGCAACTGAACAAACAAGACAGGCCCCCTGGATTCGAGTCGGATCAATAACCCGATCAATGGAATAAACCAGGAAAGAATCAACAAGGCAACCAGAAGGGATACGGTGATGTCAAAGGCCCGCTTTGTTACCGATTGGGGTTTACTTCCGGTTGTCTCATCGACAACGTAATAGGAAGAGTCCGGTTGTAGTAAGTTAATCATAACGTTTCCAGTTGAGTAAATACAGGTAGGCATGGGCCTTGCTAACCGGGACTTTAAACCCTGCCCCGGTTAGTAAAATCCAATAAATCTGTGGGTAATCGCAGCGGAATCTGCCTTAACTGCCAGGCAGCAAACGTTTCAGGAATGGTTTTTTCTTGTCGGAATCCTGCTCATAGTAGCCGCCCGAGCCGTAGCCATAGCCGTAGCCGTAGCCGTAACCGTAGCCGTAACCGTAGCCTCCTCCTTCGTTGATCGAATTCAGGATCAGGCTCAGTTTCCGGAAACGTTGCTCCTTGTACATGACATCCACCATTTTCAGGTGCTGTTTCGGCGTTACGTCATGGCGAACCACATACATGGTGGCATCGGTTTTGTCGGCCAGAATCTGGGCATCGGTGACCAGGCCGATCGGGGGCGAATCGACAATAATGTACTGGAAGCGCTCGCGTAATTGCTGGAACAGCTCATCCACTTTGTCGCTCACCAGCAATTCGGCCGGGTTTGGCGGAATGGGGCCGCTGGTCAGGATGTAGTAATTGTCCAGGCCCGGAACGGGTTGCAGAATCTCATCCAGCGTCACCTGTCCCACCAGAAAGTTGCTGAGCCCGGCGGTGTTTGGCATGTTCAGCATGGAATGCAGTTTCGGACGGCGCAAGTCCATCTCCAGAATAACCGTCGGGCGATCGATCAGCGCCAGGCTGGCTCCCAGGTTCAGCGAAATGAACGATTTCCCTTCCCCACTGATGCTGGAGGTAAACAGGATCGCAAGGCTTTCGTTGTTCGACCGCAGGAATTGCAGGTTCGTCCGAAGGGCGCGTACCTGTTCAGCGACTATTGACCGGCTGCTGGAGGTTACTACCAGCGGGTATTTGTGCTTGGCATAGGCAATTTCACCCACAATCGGTGTGCTGGTCAGCTCTTCGATGTCCGTCCGTTTGCCAATCCGGTTATTGAGCATATCGCGGGCGGCAAAAACACCAACCGGGATCAACAAACCAAAGGCGCCGAACAACAGAAAAATGAGCGGTTTTTTGGGCTTGATCGGTTTGCTGGTGCTGCGGGCCATATCAATCGTCCGGCTATCGGCAATGGCCGACGCGTAGGAGAGGGCGGTTTCTTCGCGTTTGGCCAGCAAGTAGGTGTACAAATTGTTTTTGATGGCTTGTTGACGGGTAATGTCCAGCAATGCTCTTTCTTTGCGGGGAACCGACCGGATCATCGACTCAAATTTGCGATTCTGGGCGGTTAACTTCTGACGGGTTCCCGTCAGGATGTTCTTCATGGTCTGAATATTATCGCTGATGTTCGCTTTGGTCGCCCGGATTTGCTCATCCACCGACCGCAACAGCGGGTTATTTTCGGATGTAGTTTTGACCAGGTTTTCCCGTTGCAGTTCCAGTTCCGAAACCTTGGTAATCAGGCCCAGCAGTGTGGGATCGCTTAAGCCCAGCGTAGAAGGAGCAGCCCCCCGCTCACTGGCCTTGCTGCGGACGTACCGCTCTATATCTTCCAGCGCACCCAGTTGAATGTTGACCTGGCTCAACTGCGCGTCGTTTTGCTGAACACTCTGCAGGAAGATTTGCGATTCCGTACTAATGTCGGTAATTCCTTCGGCCGATTTATAACTTTCTACATCGCGCTCCACCGTTGCCAGCTCGCCGGAGATCAACTTGAGCCGTTCTTCGATAAAGTCCAGGGTATTGGCGGCCACCAGGTTCTTATCTTTCAGGGCAGCTTCGTTATATTCCTCAACAATCTTATCGAGAATGTTCCGGCCTTTTTCCGGAACGGGGGTCTCCAGGCTCAGAACCAGCACGGTTGATTGCTTGCTGGTTGCCTCCACTTTCAGGTCTTCCACGTAGTTCTGAATAACCTCCTGTTTGGGTGCCACGCGGACGATAACCGGCTCCATATCGAGTTTCGTAGTGGGTTTCGTGAAAATCCGGATTCGGCCGTATTCCGTGTTAAGGCTCGCATTCACCGGATAGGTCTTCTCACCAATTTTAATCGTTTTAGGATCGACAAGCGCTACTGTCATCTCCTCTTCGTACAGAAGCGGTTTGGGTTGTTCGACGACCAGACGGAACGGAGCGGACGTGTAAACTTCGCGCGGACCCACGGGCGTGTCGTGAAAATACGTTACGTCCAGTGCCAGCGCATCGTTTACCTTTTCCATAATGGTATACGATTTCAGAATCTCGATCTCGTTTTCGACCACTTTCGAATCCGTGAAGAGGTCCATCTCTTTCATGATGTTGTCTGCCGAAATCCCTTTTTTCTCATCCTTGATCAAAATGCTGCTTTTGACCTTATAGATAGGGACCTGGTACTGAAGGTAGGTGTACCCAAGGGCTAGGGCCACAACGAGTGAGAGCAGAAACCATTTCCAGTTTTTCAAATACCGGAAGATGATCAGCCGGAGGTCTGGCTCTTTTTCCTCCTGCTGATGGTAAACGTACGGAGTTGTTATCATAACGTTGTTGAGTAATTAGGTACTATCGTTTCGCTAACCGAACCGTTTCGCCCGGTTAGCGGTAATGCGTATTTACCGGCGTATAATAACCGCTATCAGGGATAGCGCGCCGATGATCGATGGCAAAATCGTGTAAAAGCGGTCGGCATAGGCCAGACGGGCTTTTCCCGGTTCTACATAGACTACATCGTTGGGATGCAGGTAGTAGTAAGGTGATTTGAACAGATCCCGCTGATTCATGTTGACCCGGCCAAACTCCCGTTTGCCGTTGGTTTCCCGAATAATCATCACATTGTCCCGGCGACCGTAAATCGTAATATCGCCTGCCAAACTCAGTGCTTCGGTTAGCGTCATCTGTTCATTGGGTACGCTGAACATCGACGGCCGGGCTACCTCACCCAGGACGGATACTTTGAAATTCAAAAATCGGACCGCAACGGTCGGCTCTTTCAAATAATTTTTTAATTTCTCCTGAATCAAATCCCGGGCGGCCATGGAGGAAAGCCCGCTTACTTTCAGTTTTCCAATCAAGGGCAATTGTATATTACCTTCAGGATCTACCAGATACCCTACTGCTGCCGTAACCGGAATCTGACCGTTATAGGTCTGAAAAGTTGTACGCTCCAGGCCAGCATATGGATTAAAGAAACTGCTTGCCTCTTGGTTTAGGCTATTGACATTGATACCCAACAGGTCGTTAGGCTGAATCGTTACGACGTACCGGTTTGTAATTTCCTGTGCGGTTGCCGAACTATCGGCAACCGGGCTTTGAAAGTAAGTGATCTGTTTTTGAGAGATGCAGGACGAGAAACCAACGATCAAAAAAACGAAAGTAAACCAATTCCAATTCTTCATGTGCTGTAATGTTCGATCAATAGTTAACGGTTCAGTGATTTTAGCGATTTGTCCGACAGAAAATTCCAGATTTTGGAGAGGATAGACTGTCAATGTACACCCTCTAGCCTGCTTTTTCTACTTAATGGTCGGCTGACGCAGAAAAAATTTCGTGTTTTTCGTGGGTAAACATCGACCAAAAGCATGCCGTATCCTAAATATATACTCATATCGGTTAGGAAATGCAGAAATATTTTCTCATTTTTCGGCATCAATTTAGTTGTCAGACTTTTTAATGAATGATCCCTAACGAGTTGCTAATTAAATTAACACGTTGAGTAAGTCGAAACTTGAAAATTTTTTTGCTATTACTTAGTTATATTGTCCCTATTTAAACTTTATCTCTTGTCCGCTTTGCTATGCGTAAATATGAACTAACTGACTCCCAATGGGAAAAATTAAAGGACATGATGCCTTCCAACAATCGTCCCGGTCGCCCGTGGCGTTCTCACCGGCAATCGATCAACGGAATCCTCTGGATTTTGAACTCAGGTGCTCCCTGGCGGGATTTGCCCGAGCGCTACGGCTCCTGGAAAACCATTTATGATCGGTTTCGGCGGTGGCAACGCGATGGAACGCTGGCCAAAATTTTAACGCTCTTGCAATTGAATTTTCCGGCCGTTACAGCGACAGAGGGTCAGTCATCCGTCACTTCTGATAAAGACCTTTCAACCGTCAATTAGTCTGGAGACGTTCCTCCATTGAATTGCCGGGCTGAATCGGCCTATCAACCGGAGCAGCTAAGGAAGTCACCTTAGTGCATTGTGCATGGTAGACAGAGAGGTGATTACACAGTCAGGTAATCACGGCATGTAAACGAAGAGGCAAGTAAACTTCCTCATTCCAATTCTTCTTATTGGTCAGCTCAAGTCGCAATTATCAGTCAACGGAAAAAGAAATTCTGATGCTGTGCTTTAGCTGATTAGTACTTCAAATATAAAGGAAATTGGTATAAAACAAGACTTTTGCGCGTAAAATAAATGTTAAGTAGGATTTTTATCATTTAAACTCTGTATAATCAAAGTTTTGAAAATATTTTTTTCCTGGTTAACAGACATGTCCTTTTTTGGTTACAAGTAATTATAAGGGTCGCAAAAGTTATGCCAGCGTAGGTTTTGGCCTTCTTGTTATCGGGATAATGCAAAAAAAAAGTCGGATCTGAACAGATGTTCGTTGATCCGACTTCGATAATCGAAAACAAGAATTAAACTAGAGGGAGTGTCTACTATCAGGTTATAATTTGTTTAGACAGGAGGTCCAGGTAAAGGTCGGTGCCCAGTACCTCTTCCGGCGTGTCGATTGTTCCTATTTGCAGCAGAAAATCGCGCAGATCCGATGAAATTTCATACGTTACATACAGCCGACGGTCGAACAGAATGGGAGAGTCTTCTAAATCGCAGACGGAATACCGTTCGTGATTGAAAGCTACCCGCTTGGTTTGCCGCCGTAGGGGCTTCGTTTCGGCCTGCTGCTCGAGTTCGTGCTGGTCGAGGAACTTGTGGATGTAATTCCAGCCTTCCCATTGCTCCGGGTACTTGGTCAGATACTGCCAAAAGGAGTCATACAGAAGTTGAAGGCTGTGCCGGCAATACGATTCGCGGTCACAATTGGGTTCGGGTACCACCGGGTCGAGGAACGAGAGAACATTGTTTAGGTTTTTTTCGCGGTAACTGATCACCGGAACAATCGGTGTTTGGGTTACATACGATAGAAAACCGACTCCCTTCCGGGCCCACACGTTCTGGTTGCCAAACCGAACCTGGATTTCTTTATCCTCCTGACGGTTCAGGCCTGTTGTACTGGTAACACCGTCGATAAAGATCACCAGGGAGGTTCCGGCCCGTAGCTCACGGATGATTTGCAGCGTTGAAGACGTCTGCTCGGCATCCAGAATCTGGAACGAATTGGTCAGGTTGTGCTTTTTCTGGAGTCCCTTGATGGTATCCCAGATGGCTTTACCCTGTTCCTGGTAGGTACCCCTGCTGACCAGTAAGGCCAGATCGACGCCGTTTCGATACAAATAACTGGTCAGCAGGCGGTAAGAACCCAAATGAAATGTACAATAGATATTCGGCTGGCGGTTTTGCAGCAGAGTCCGGATTGGACCTTTGGTTTGCAAAAGATCGTTTGCCGACAGAAATTGCTGATCGAAAGTTGTATAAACTTGTTGCAGCAGCAATTTCTGGAAAAGGTCCTCGTGCTTCTCTATCGGGATCTCGGGCAGAATGTTCTGGACACTGGCCGAGAACGTTGTGAACTTGAAGAGGTATCCTTTTTCTTTCCGAAGATCCAGAGATTCAAATTGTTGTCGGCAACGATCTAATTCTCTCTGATATTGATGCACGAAGTTGCTCATAATAGAATGCGATTAAGAAAGTACCAGTTTATCCGAACCGTTTGGTTGCAGACCGTGGAACGAGGGAATCCATTCGCAGCAGATTTGTTCGTCTTTCCCTTTGGTGGCCAAACGGATGTTGCTGTTGGTTTCGTTTTTGGCGGCAACGTTCAGGTTTACAGAAGCAGAGTTCAATAATTGTTTAGCGGAGCTGATAACAAAGTTCTTTTTCATGACGATAGATGATGTTAAAGTGATTTTAGAGTTGTTCATCAATCGGTCATTTCTACCCGGGATTGTTTGGCCGATTGATTGATACAAAATTATCGGCTGGGGGCAGGCAAAAGAATGGAGACTTTTGTCTAAAATATTATGCAGCTTTAGTAACTAATTACTATTTTTTGTTAGTAACTTAGCACAGTCCAAAGAGTAGGGCGCTGATTTGGAGTAGCAATGGTTGAAGTCCCGCTGAATCTGACGTATATAAGAAGACCCTTTAAAAGTCTGAATATTCTCCTGTTGGCGGTATTCACTTTTGAAGCGTTCAATTGGCTATTTGCTTTTGACAAGAAATTAAGTATTGTTGAAAAGTTTGGCGGGGTTGCCGGCTATTTATGGCTTTTCCTGAGAGGGATGGTTTTGCCGGAAATATCGACACTTATAATCCTGCTCATGCTTCTGAATATTTACCATGAAGCTTGCCGAATAAAACTCCTTCAGTTAACTCCTCGTACAATTCTTAAATATGAGGTAAAAATTTTACCTGTCATGCTGTTTGCGTTTTTTCTCTTCAATCCGGTTACGCAAACGGTTCGGTATTTTCTGGTTGAATTCCCAAATTACGACATTGACCTTTACCTGGAGAATTATCTTCAGGGTACTTATAACATCAAGTATTATTTCTTTTACCTCATTCCTGTTCTGATTATGGGCTATGGGTCTGTTAATGGCTCTCTGCTTGTTGATATTCTGGAACAACGCCGACAACGAAAACGCAGTGCCGAACCTGCCACCGACCCCTTCCAATCGTTGACTCCGCAACCGGGCGCTTTTCTGACGCATCTGAAAGGCAAAAATACTTTCGGCGAGACGATCATTGCCGTTCAGGACTGCTACTGGTTCGAAACCGAGGACCGAAATTACTACGCCGTTCATCCGGCTGGCCGGTTTTCCATTACCAAAACCATGAATGAACTCGAAGCGGAACTGAATCCCGAGGTGTTTTTTCGAACGAAACGGAACTGCATCATCAATCTCAGTTTCGTTGCCAGTTACGCCTATTGGGAAAATGGTAAATACAGTATTCGAATGCAAACCCCAAACAACGACGAAACAGACATGCCGCGTGCCCGTTTGCAGGAATTCAAAAACCGCCTGGTGCGCTTCTCCGCTCAGGAAGTCGATTATACGCCCCCTAAGAGTGAAATTTCATAGATTGTCTTTCCGGTCTTTAGCCTTATAAGTATTCTTTCACGGAAATGCCGTAACGCGCCAGATTGCGGCAACTACCTAGCTTCAGCTTTTGGGCAATGTTCATTTTATGGTTGGCCAGTGTCCGGTAACTAATGTGTAATTGATCGGCAATCTCATACCCGGTTGCGCCATGCGCCACCAACCGCAGAATTTCAAGCTCCCGGCTGCTCAATCGACCCAATTGCTCCTTCGTTTCATCCGTCATCACGTTCATCCCGTAGTTCTTCAGAAGAAGCAGAAAACCCGGGCTATAATAAAAACCACCACTACTGATGGTTTGAAAACATTTGTACAGCTCGTCCAGACCATCGTTCGCATACAGAAAACCGTAGAAACCCTGCTGCATAGCACTGGCTACCAGTTTCAGGTCCGGCTTGCTGGTGTATAAAATAAATTTTGTGCGCTGGTTGTCCGAACGGGCCTGCTGCACAATGTCAACGCTGCGTCGGCCGGAAATTTCCGATTCCAGAATAACACATTGGGGTTGTTTGACCCGAATCTGCTGGAGAGTGTCCTCCATTTCAATGGCTTTTCCAACCACATTGTAGCCTTGCTGCTTAAGCAGTTGACAAAGCACTTCGCAATTGAAGAGCTCAGCTTGCGCTACGAGGATAGAAAAATCTTTTCGTCGAAGAGAAAACGAAGGAGGAGAAGACGTTTCCGATTTAGAATTCACATTGTTCATAATAAAGATAGCAGCCTTTCAGTTGAAGCTACAATTTAATGGCCCTCACTCATTCGATAAGTTACATGAAATCAATACTTTTTTGTTTGAAATAACCAAAATTCCAGATTAGACATTCAGAAACGCCACCCGGTCGGATTCGAATAAGAAAGGCGGAAAAACCACCAGCGGGATTCGGTCGCTAGATACAGCAAATTTGGTTATTTCACGCGAAAAAGTAGTCATTCCGTACGAAATGACTTTTTCAGTCAAAAATAGTGACGTAGTTTTCACTTGTAATTACGGCGAGAACAAGACGAAAACAAGAATTTAACTATTAATACTACTAACAATGCGGAACGTTAAGAATTTAACTGGACAACAAGTGGAGCAACTCCGGCAGACGATTCGTGAGAGCCAAAGCAATGTTTTACGGAAACGTTGCCAGTGTGTCCTGTACAGCTACTATGGCTTGACGGTTAGTGAACTCATGGAAATGTTTGACGTTGATCGCCGGAGCATCTACAACTGGATGAACCGCTGGCAGCAGGATGGTCTTCAGGGCTTGCAGGATAAACCTGGTCGTGGCCTGAAACCCAAGCTGAACCCCGCCGACCAACAACACGTTGAAAAAGTGATCCAGGCGCTGAAAACGTATCCCAAAGAACCGCGTCAGGTATTGCAACAAATCAATCACGAGCTGCCAAAGCCTGTCAGCCAGGACACACTGCGTCGCTTTGTAAAGAAAATATCGAGAATGGACAGCATGGCTGCCTGATTGTCAGTATAAATACGCTGCTTATCCATGAAGTCTCTCCACAACTTCATGGGTAAACAGCTCTTAGGAGATAACCGTCCCCAGCAATTTGCTGATTTCGATATCTACCTTCTTAAAGTGCATGTACTCGAGCATAAGCCGGTCGCTCTCGGTCGGATCGGCGGTTTGGTTGATGAGTTGTTTGATTTCCCGCATCCGCTGTTCGGCAACTAGTTTCTTTATCCGCAGGATGTTTGTAAAAGCCGCATCCGCCAGTTTATCCACCTCCGTCGGAACGTAAATTTCGTGCTTCTGCCAGTTCTCGCTGAGCTGGTGTTTTACCGTGACCAGGCCAATCGTCTGGTGCTGGTATTCGGCATTTTTATGCTGCAAAAAATAATCGGCCGTCCGGATTTCGCTCGCCAGGAAGCCCTCCCGGATTTCCGTCAGCATTTCGTTGAAAACCGGCGTTACAAACTCCATCGTGCCCAGCTCACTCAGCATGTAATGACAGACCGAAATGTCGGGTTCCAGTTCGTGCGCTCCGTAATTGACGAGCAACCGAATGCATTCTTCTTCCTGTTTAAAAAGGGGAGAGCGGTTTTGCGACGGGCGGGCTTCCACCGGATTGCGTTCAACCGGGGGGGCATCGGGCGGAAAGTCACCCAGGATCTCGGTTAACTCCTCGGGAAACGAAGTGGGTCCAGCCGGTCGCGGTCCGGTTTTTTCCTGCTGCTTTAGCTGCTGTTTTTGCTGATTGAGCAGCATCCGGTTGCTCTCCGAAATCAGCGTCTGCTCATCGACCTGCAACTGGCGGGCGGTTTTCTGGAAAAACACCTGTCGCTTGATCGGGTCCGGGATTTTGGAAATGCTTTGGATGATTTCCGAGATGATCTCCGCCCGTTTGAACGGATTATCGCCCGCATCCTTCAGCAACATCGCCGTTTTAAACGTGATGAAATCGCTCGTATGCTGGCCGAGGTGATTCCGGAAGGCTTCGGCACCGACTTTCCGAACGTAGCTGTCGGGGTCATCGCCATCGGGGAAGGTCGCTACGCTGACGTTCAGGCCTTCTTCCAGGACCATATCCAGTCCGCGCAGGGCGGCTTTGATCCCGGCTGCGTCGCCATCGTACAGAATCGTTACATTTTGCGTAAACCGGCTGATCAACCGGATTTGCTCAATTGTCAGCGACGTACCCGATGAAGCCACCACGTTTTTGATGCCAGCCTGGTGCAGCGATATCACGTCCGTATAGCCCTCCGTTAGGTAACAGACGTCCTCCTGGCGGATCGCATTCTTCGCCTGAAAAATGCCGTATAATACCTGGCTTTTGTGGTAAACTTCCGTCTCCGGCGAGTTGATGTATTTCGGCTGGTTTTTGTCCGTTTTTAAGATCCGGGCTCCAAATGCAATGACGCGGCCCGCCACATTGTGAATCGGAAAAATCACCCGGCCCCGAAACCGGTCGTAGGTTTTTCCACCTTCTTTCGACAGAATCAACCCGGCTTTTTCCAGCAACTCCGGGCGATACCCCCGGCGGCTGGCTTCCTGCAAAAAGGCATCCCATTGATCCGGGCTGTAGCCAAGCTCGAAGGCCTCAACGGTATTGTCCAGAAAACCGCGCTCCCGAAAATAACTGAGCCCGATGCTCTGGCCTTCGTCGGTTTGCAGCAAATGAGTATGGTAGAAATCCTTGGCAAAGTTGAGGACGATAAACAGGCTTTCGCGCTCGTTTTGCTTGATCAGTTCGTCCGGTGTAAGCTGTTCCTCGGCGATTTCGATCCCGTACTTTTTAGCCAGGTGGCGCAACGCTTCCGGATACCCGATGTTCTCAATGTCCATCACAAACCGCACAGGGTCACCGGCCTTGCCGCAGCCAAAGCATTTGTAGATCTGGCGGACGGGCGAAACGTTGAACGACGGCGTTTTTTCGTTGTGGAAAGGACAGCAGGCAATCCAGTTTTGCCCCCGCTTTTTGAGCGAGACATAATCGCTGACCACATCAATGATGTCCGCCGACTGGCGGATGCGGTCGATGGTTTCCTCGGGAATACGCATAGATCAAAGGTACATAACGCAACCCGCTTTTGGCAACGTTTTTGCTAATATCAGTTTTTCAGAGGGGCTCACTTTTCGACCAAATTCAGGATATTATGGTACCGCATCTATTGAAAAAAGTCAACCATTGTTGTCTACAAAAATTGTTTGTAGTAGCAATAAAATTGCCTATAGTCGCTTTCTTGCTCATCGGTTTGAACGCGTGTAACAAAGACTCGGCGGAAGACGCTGTCAGTCCACAATCAAAACCGGCGGATCAATTCAGCGCCGACCTGGCACTACGGTGGTCGGCAATGCAGTTATATTTAACCCGGAATACGGCCGGTTTTAGCCCGCCGGTGGCTTCAAGGGCGTTTGGGTACGGGGGGCTGGCCCTCTACGAAGCCGTGGTGCCGGGTTTATCTACGCATCAGTCGCTGGCCGGACAACTGACTAACCTGAGCAGTTTGCCAAAAATTGACGAAACCGCCATTTACCACTGGCCCGCATCGGCCAATGCAGCCCAGGCCCAAATCCTGCGGAATCTGTTTGCCAACACCAGTGAGGACAATAAAGTGCGTATCGACTCGCTGGAAAAGTTGCTTGTGACGGAGTTTGCTACCGAAGGAGTTGCCAGCGAGGTAGTGGAGCGGTCGGCTGCGTATGGGAAACAAATCGCCGACGCTATTTTTGACTGGTCGAAAACCGACGGCGGGCACGAAGGCTACAACCGGAATTTTCCGACTGATTACCAGGTGCCGGTTTTTAATGGCTCCTGGCAACCAACCGAAAACGGGCGAAAAATTCCAATGCAGCCTTATTGGGGTAAAAACCGGACGTTTGTCGCTGTTAATGCCCTCCTGCCCATCCCGAAGCCGCTACCGGTTTCGGCGGAGGTGAAGTCACCGTATTTTTTGCAATACCAGGATGTGTACGTCAAAAATAAGTCGCTGACGCAAAATGAGAAAGAAATCTCGATTTGGTGGGCCGACGATCCCAGCGAGACGTTTACCCCGCCCGGGCACTCGTATAACCTGGCCCGGATTGCCATTCAAACGGCCCAGGCGGATCTGGGCAAAGCCGCCGAAGCCCTGGCCAAAACCGGGATTGCCGTTGCCGATGCCTTTACGATTTGCTGGAAGACCAAATACATGTTCCATAACGAGCGGCCGTATACTTTCGTCCGCCGGACGATGGACCCCTACTGGATACCGTTCTGGCCCGCTCCGCCGTTTCCGGGGTATGCGTCCGGGCACGCGACGCAGTCGGCGGCCAGTGCGACGGTTTTGGGGAGTGTCTTCGGTGAATCGTTTGCCTTTACCGACGATTCGCACGTCAGCCGGGTGCGGGATGTCAAACGCAGCGTTGATTTCAAAGCAAGAAGTTTTACCTCGTTCTGGGCTGCCGCCGAGGAGTCGGCCTATTCCCGTTTTCTGGGCGGCATTCACACGGAGCAGGACAACGAAACCGGCTTGAGCATGGGCCGAAGCATCGGGCAGCATGTGGCCGCCCTGAAGTGGAAGAAATAAAAAAGACGGATCAGCAAGTATATCCTTCCCGGTCCGTCTTTCCCTTAACTCTTAACTCTTAACTCTTAACTCTTAATAAGCCCTAACGCCTTTGCCTTCCATGAAGTTGACAAACGACTTGTTGACTACTTTATTACCACCGGGGGTAGGGTAGTTACCCGTAAAGTACCAGTCGCCGGTATGGTTGGTGCAGGCTTTGTGCAGGTTCTCGACCGTCTGGAAGATCACCGACACCTCGGCATTTAAGTCTTTCGGCGTAACGATTTCGGCCACTTTTTCCGAAATCTGCTCGTGGGTGAACGGCTCATACAACGCCTTGACGTAGTTCGTGGTTGAGGCATTGCCGGATTCGATGGCGGCAACACACTGCGCATAAATCTCGTCGACCCGGTTATCGAGTCCGCTTTCTTTCAGCAGTTGAAGTGTAGCCCGGAACGCCACAAACTCTTTCATTTTCGACATATCGATTCCGTAGCAATCGGGGAAGCGAATCTGCGGAGCCGACGAAACGATGACGATTTTCTTGGGCCCCAGCCGGTCGAGCATCTTCAGAATGCTCTTTTCAAGGGTCGTACCGCGAACGATGGAGTCGTCGATCACCACAACGTTATCGATGCCTTTCCGGATGACTTCGAACGTCGTATCGTAAACGTGCGAAACCATCTCGTCGCGCTGGGAATCGTCGGTAATAAACGTCCGGAGCTTGACATCCTTCGATACCAGTTTTTCGATCCGGGGCCGGAAAGACAGCAGCCGGTCGAGGTCCTGTTCGAACAGGATCCCTTCCATAATGGCTTTCTTGCGCTGTTTGGCCAGGTATTCTTCGATACCTTCCACCATGCCAAAAAAGGCGGTTTCGGCCGTATTGGGAATGTACGAGAAAACCGTGTTTTCCAGGTCGTAGTCAATCTCCTGTAAAATCTGCGGAATCAGCAGTTTCCCAAGCTTTTTCCGTTCGTTGTAAATATCCGGATCGGAAGCCCGGGAGAAATAAATCCGTTCAAACGTACACGAACGCTTCTCGATTGGCTGAATGAATTCATATTCATCGTATTCGCCGTATTTATCGATGATCAGTGCGTGGCCGGGTTTTACTTCGTGGATCTGATCGTATTCAACATTGAAGGCGGTTTTGATAGCCGGTTTTTCGGAGGCTACCACCACGACTTCATCGTCGGCATAATAATAGGCTGGGCGAATTCCGGCCGGATCGCGGGCCACAAACGCGGCCCCAAAACCCGTCATGCCGACCATCGCATAACCCCCGTCGAAATCCCGGCAGGAGCGGTGCAGCACCCGCTGGAGATCCATGTTATCTTCGATAATATCCGAGAGATCGGGATTTTCATAAATGCCCTTGAACCGGTCGAACACCCGCTGGTTTTCTTCGTCCAGAAAGTGTCCGATTTTCTCCATAACCGTTACCGTGTCGACTTCGTCCTTCGGATGCTGGCCCAGCGAAACCAGTTTTTTGAACAGGTCATCGACGTTGGTCATGTTGAAGTTTCCGGCCATCACCAGGTTCCGGCTGCGCCAGTTGTTCTGCCGGAGCATGGGATGGCAGTTCTCAATTTCGTTGGCGCCGTGGGTGCCGTAGCGCAGATGCCCCATCAGGACTTCCCCGGTAAACGCCAGGTTTTCCTGCAACCAGCGGGCATCGCGGGCTTTATCCTTGTTGTTCTTAAGTGCTTTGCGGAATTTCTTGTTAATCTTCTGGAAGATGTCGGCGACCGGCTGGCTGGCTACCGAGCGGTAGCGGCTGATGTAGCGGTGGCCGGGCGGTACGTCGATTTTGATGTTGGCAACCCCGGCTCCATCCTGGCCCCGGTTGACCTGTTTCTCCATCAGCAGGTACAGTTTGTTGATGCCGTATAAATGAGTGCCATACTTATCGATGTAATGTTGGTATGGCTTGCGGAGCCGTATTAGGGCAATACCGCACTCGTGCTTGATGGCGTCGCTCATGCCGGATATTTTAGTTGTTACGAACGTAACTCCCGAAGAAAGGTTTTCGTTCAAATGAAGTTACGGCAAAGTTACGAAAAGGACATAGGCAATGGCACACCCTTCACCAGACTTTTTTCTGATCAGGCTGACAGAAGAGTTGAAGGCGCATTTTGAGTGAAGAAAAACGACCCGGCTTATAACCTTGTAATCCAGCGCAGTACCCAGTCGGGTTTGAAAAACAGCAGCAGAACCGCAAGCGTCAGCACACTGGCCAGAATAAGCGGTGAAAGAGGTGTCGTTTTGTGAGGTAAGTCAGTCGTTGAAGCAGGCCGGAAATAGAGCAGAAATGGGATGCGTAGGTAAAAGAACAGCGAAACCACGGCGTTGAGCAGTCCAATGCCAAACAGAGCCAGTAACCAGGGGTTTCCGCCCGTCTGATAAGCTTCCAGCAGGGACGAAAAAGCGAGCAGTTTCGCTGTAAAACCGACCGTTGGTGGCAAGCCCGTCAACGCAATCATCACGACAGTAAGGGCCGCACTCAGGAAGGGAAGCCGGGTGCCCAAACCGCTGAATTTTTGAATAGTCAGGTTTTCGTCCTGTTGCTGGTTGAGTAAGTCGATGAGCAGAAAAGCCGCCATGTTGATAAACACGTAGGTGGCTACGTAAAAGGTTGCGGCTTCAAAACCAGTTTCGTTAAAAGCCACGACGCCCACAAGCAGAAAACCGGCATGGGCAATAGACGAGTAGGCCAAAAGCCGTTTGGCGTCGGTTTGCCAGAGTGCGGAGAGATTCCCAAAGGTGATGCTGGCCAAGGCAATGACGGCAAGCGGTGTCTGAAAACCAGCCGGCAGAATCGTCAGCACCCGCATCAGAACCAGCAAGGCTGCAGCTTTGGGGCCAACCGAGAAGAAGGCCACCACGGGCGTGGGCGCGGCTTCGTAGGCATCGGGCGTCCAGACGTGAAAGGGAACCAGTGACAGTTTGAATAAAATACCGGCCAGCGTCAGAAAACCGGCCACGTAAATGACCAGCGAATCGTTGCGGCTGAGTTGATCCAGTGTGTCGGGTAGGGCGAGGGTGCCGGTCAGGCCGTAGAGCAGCGACATGCCGTACAGCATCAGAGCAGAGCTAACGGCCCCGAAAAGCAGGTACTTCAAGCCACCTTCCGAGGCCTTGCGGCTGGTTGAAAGCGCTGTCAGGAGGTAAGAACTGATCGAAACCAGTTCGATGCTGAGATAAATCGTCAGCAGATTGACCGACATCGCCATCAGGTAAAGTCCGAGTAACAGGCTCAGAAGCAAAGGAAGCCAGTCGAGCGGTATTGCAGTTTTCGGGCGAACCGTCCAGGCGTGTAAAATGGCAAAACCCGCAGCCAGGGTGACCACAAACTTGTAAAAAACCGCCTGGTTGTCGAGCAGCAGCACGGAGTTGAAAAGATATCCTTTTTCGAG
The DNA here is from genome assembly GCF_049445795.1 of Larkinella sp. VNQ87. Lineage (NCBI taxonomy): Bacteria > Pseudomonadati > Bacteroidota > Cytophagia > Cytophagales > Spirosomataceae > Larkinella > Larkinella sp. VNQ87. Next base: position 183,419 of record NZ_JBMSDT010000007.1, on the reverse strand, counting down.
CGAACCCTGCCCGATGACAAAGGCACCGGTGACCAAAACCGCCAGCAGCGAAAGACCGTATTGAATCGTGCGGTTGCGGGTAGCGGCACCGGCGTTTGCTGGCAGAAAAACACCCGGCGTAGCCACGGACAGACGGTCCTCGGAGCGGGGCATAAACACCAGGTCTGTCAGCACGATGATCCCGATTGCTACCAGCAGCGCTATTTCCGGCCAGAAGCCCGACAAGCTCAGAATACTATCATTCAGTTGATCAAGGAGTTGCAAGGCGCAGCCAACTAGGCGGATTTTGATGGCGGCAAAGGTACGAAAAAAGCGTACTGCTTTTGGGATTGGTTCGTTATCTTGTACCGGGAAAGCCATTTCCCGGTTTATGCAACAACAAAAAGGCGATTATTGAAATGAAAATCAGGCTGATTGGGGGGCTGCTACTGCTAGCTCTGACGACGCTCTGTCAGGCTCAGGGCGTTTTTCTGACGGACGTCAACGGGCAGATCATTCGGGCGAACAAATACGTGGATGTGCAGGGATCGCCCTATCTCAACGAAGCCTGGAAGGAGGGGGCTGTCACGGCCGCCAACAGCAAATCGTACCCGAACCTGAAAGTGCGGTACGACATTTATGCCGGGGAGCTTGAATACCAACAGAAAGACCAAACTTATCGGTTAAGCCCGGCCGCCATGAAGGAATTCCGGATCATGGACGGAAACGAGATGGTATTCCGGAACGGTTTTGCGGCTGTCAACAACAATACGCCAAGCACGTTTTATCAGGTGCTGGTCGATGGGCCGACCAAACTGCTGAAGCAATTCAAGATTAACCTGGTGGAAAACAAACCGTTCAACTCGGCCACCGTCACAAAAGAATTTCAGAAGCAGGAGTTTTACTTCATTGCCAAACCGGATGGCTCGATGCAGCGAATTCAGAAAAATAAAAAATCTGTACTGGCGGCTTTATCAGACCAGAAAGACCGGGTTGAAAAGCTCATCAAGGAGCAGGATTTAAACCTCAGTAGCGAAAATAATCTGATCACGCTGCTGGAAGGGTATAACGGGAAATAGAGACAAGAAAGACAAGAGACTTCTGACAATCAGGTCTCTTGTCTTTCCTCTTTTGTCTCTCAAAGAACTCCCTGCTTTTTGGCGCGTTCTTCGTAGCCGCGAAGTTGTACGGGTTGTTGCTTTTTCCGCAGACGCATGTTCAGAAATTCGACCAGAAGGGAGAACGCAATGGCAAAATACAGATAACCTTTGGGCACTGAACCAATCTCGGCATTGAAAATGACGATTTCGGCCAGGTGCGCTCCTTCAGCGATCAGCATAAAACCGATCATGATCAGGAACGCCAGACCAAGCATCTGAATACTCGGGTGCTCGTTGACAAACTTGCCGACCGGCCCGGCGAAAAACATCATGATAAGAATAGACAGGACAACGGCCACAATCATGACCGTAATGTTTTGGGTAAGTCCAACGGCGGTCAGGATGGAGTCAATCGAAAACACGATGTTGATAATGGCAATCTGGGCCACAACGCCCGAGAGCGTCGATTTGCCTTTACCGGCCGATGCGTCTTCTTCCTCATCCGAATTCCCTTCCAGTTTATGATGAATTTCGGAGGTTGCTTTGTAGAGCAGAAACAGGCCCCCGATGATCAGAATAATACTTTGTCCGGTAAAAGCCGCGCTTAACCAACCGCTTTCGTAGTGCATGAACGGTTTGCTGAGTGAAATCAGGATAGAAATCCCGAACAACAGGGCCACCCGGAAAATCATGGCCAGCACCAGGCCCAGGTTGCGGGCTTTGGGTTGGTCGGCGGGCAAAAGCTTATTGGCAGCGATGGAGATAAAAATGATGTTGTCGATACCGAGGACAATTTCCAGAAATGTCAGTGTTAAGAGACTGACCAGGTTTTCAGCGGAGAACAGTTGTTCCATTCGTTTTCAAGGATGCGTTTTAGAAGGTGGGCCTAAATTACCCCCTTTGCGGCAGTTCGCCAACAGTTTCGGGTAATCAACTGCCAAAACAAGGAATAGTTTCAGATTTTATGAGTAGCTAGTTGATTGCAAGAAGAATAATCGGACGCATTTCTGGCTTTTTATCAGTTTAATCTCCAAGTGGTTTTGCTTAGGAGTAGATTCATGATTTTTTTTAGAGGGTAAGTATCTATTGTGTATAATTACCAGACAGGCTGAGAAATTTTTTATGCGTTTTTGAGTAAAGGGTAACTTCATATCCGCACAGTCTGGTATTCAATTGCAGGCAGTAATGAGTTGCTAATCTGGCTTTTATGTAATCCGTTTGGTTCCCGCGGCAAGTTAGACATGGTTGTAAGCTGGAGAATATAAAAAGACACCAGTTTTAATTGTGCATATACATACAACAAAAAAATGGTAAATTATTTCTGCCGCCATTAAATAAATTTAGAGTTTACTATTTGCTAGATATTAGAGTATTCATGTAGCTTTGTTCTGGGATAACTACTCGATTTAGTTACCATAACGTGTATGATACTTCCTTTTCCTGCCCAGATTAGCACATTTTAGCAGGAAAACATCTTAGCTCAACGATCATTGAATAGCTTCTCAACGTGTCAAGGTGTATGAGTTTAAATACTTAAGTATTTTTTGCTTCCAGAAAGATAACAATTGCTTCAATATAGTTAAGACAGATGAAGTCGATCGTTTATTCGCTGATGATGAAGCATAATACATAAGTTAACTTATTCAGCCTACGTGGACGGGAAGTGAAACAATAATCAGAATTCCTCCATAATTTTTTAGCAATCAATTACTTACATCCGACTGCTTCTGGCGTCGATAGTGTTGACAAATTGTTGTAAAGGTATTCATGAAGTCATCAAATATGTACACATATCCCATGTATCCGCAAGGGGAAATTAACTCGTCGGATGTGCAGGGAACCTTGCGGGATTATGTAAAGCACTGGAAGTGGTTTCTGGTGTCGTTGATTACCATGATCGTCGCGGGTTTTGTATACATTTGGTTTACTGAACCTATCTACCGAATTCAGGCCAGCCTGCTGGTAAAGGACGAGCAGAAAGGAATGTCAGATGATGGAATCCTGAAGGAATTGAACCTCTACAGCGAAAACAAAGTCGTTGAAAATGAGATCGAAATCCTGAAGTCCAACACGTTGATGAAGAAGGTCGTCGACACACTTGGATTGACGGTAAGATACTTTCGAAGTACCCCATTTGGGAAACGGGAAATTTACGAAGATGCCCCCGTCCGGCTGGTCCTGACCGATCCGACACCGAATCTCTACCGCGCCGAATTACAGATCAGCATTATCAGCCCGACAACGGTACGGTTGAACGACTGGGTCTACCCCGCGAATCAGGTGATAAACACACCGTTTGGTCGGCTGCAAATCGTTATTAAGCAGCCTGTTAGGTATACCAATGAGCCGCTGGTCGTACAGGTAGCTCCCACGACTCAGGCCATCCGGTATTACTTGAGCAAACTGAAAGTCGAACCCAGCAGCAAATCATCGACGGTAGTTTTGCTCACGATTGAGGATGCGGTTCCGGCGAAAGGAGAGGCTATTCTTAATCAGATGATCGCCAACTATAACTCAACCGCCACGGAGGATAAAAACCGGGTGGTTGCCAATACGCTGAATTTTATCCAAACGCGGCTTAAACTGGTGTCTGGTGAGCTGGCGTCACTGGAAAAGGCGATTGAAAACTACAAGTCGGTCAATCAAATCACCGACATCGGGGCGAATGCACAGGCGCTGTTGAATAATCTGCAAACGAATGACGCTCAACTGAATCAGGTTGCCATTCAACTGAGTGCATTGGGTGATGTCGAGCGATATATTCAGGAAAAAGACAAGGGCAGGGGCATGGTGCCCTCGACGATGAGCTTCAACGATCCGACGTTAACGTCGCTGATCAACAAAGTAACCGAGCTGGAATTGCAACGGAATCAACTGGTGCGGACCACTTCCGAATCGAACCCGCTGTTACGGTCGCTCGACGATCAGATTAACGCAACCAAAACCAGTATTCGGGAAACCGTCGCGACCCTGCGCAACATTCTGACAAATACACGTAGTCAACTAATCCTGACCAACAAACGATATGAAGCTCAGATCCGTACGATACCAGGCCGGGAGCGATCGTTGATGAACATTACCCGCCAGCAGGCCATCAAAAATAATCTGTACACCTATCTGTTGCAGAAACAGGAAGAAACGGCGCTTTCCTACGCTTCCATTGTGTCCAACAGCCAGATCATTGATGCCGCCAGCAGCAGCCCGGACCCGGTCAAACCGGTCAAGCTGTTGATTCTGATTTTGTTCGGAACGGTGGGATTGGTAGTTCCGGCGGCTGTCATCCGAATTCGGAAACTGTTCAATGAGCGGGTTTCGGGCAAGGCCGAGATTGTCGAAACGACCGAAACCCCGGTTATTGGCGAAATCGCCTACGTCCGGCACGAGTTTCCGGTGATTGTCAACGGTCGCAAGCGGTCCGTTGCAGCCGAACAGGTGCGGGCGCTCCGGACAAACCTGCAATTCCTGCGCGAAAATCCCGACGACAGCCAGGTAGTGCTATTTACGTCGAGCCTGAGCGGTGAAGGAAAGTCGTTCCTGTCGCTGAATGTCGCTGTCAGTATGGCGCTGGTGGGCCGGCCGACGGTGATCATCGACCTGGATTTGCGCCGGCCCAAACTGCACAAAGCCCTGAATATGCTCAACTTCCGGGGGAGCAGTAGTTACCTGACGGGCGATGCAACGGTCGATGATATTCTGCAACAGGTACCCGGTTTTGAAAACCTTTTTATCATCTCTTGTGGGCCAATTCCGCTGAATCCGTCGGAGTTGCTCAGCGGCCCACGTCTGAAAGAGCTGATTGAGGAATTGCGGCCTCGGTTCGATAACATCGTGATCGACTCGCCCCCGGTCGGGCTGGTGACCGACGCCCAACTGATTGGGCCGTTTGCTGACGTGACGCTCTATGCCATCCGGCACAACATCACCCACCGGAGCTACCTTAAATTTGTCGACTCGCTCCATCAGGAGAAGCGGTTTCCGAATTTGAATATTGTCCTAAATTCGGTTAAGAATAAATATTCGTACGATTATCGCTATTATTACTACCGCCGATCGGGGAACGACAAGCCCAATCTGCTCCGAAAGTACCTGCTGCATTGAGCAGCTAATGCCAGTAAAAAGTTAACCTACCCTTATTCTCTGTCTATGAACTTAACTTTTTCCCCTTCACCGACGCCCCTGGAACCGGGGTTCCCGACGGATATACTTAGCGAGCAAACCGGTGTGGCCGGTTCTTCCCCGGTTGGTCAAACACCGCCGGTGATTGGGGTGCTTGGGCTGGGCTATGTGGGTCTGCCGCTGGCCGTCGAGTTTGCCAAGCACTATCCCGTTATCGGTTTTGACATCAATACCAGGCGTATTAATGAGCTGAAAGACGGTGCGGACTCGACCGGCGAAACCGACGCTGAGTCCCTTCGGGCGGCCGAGAAACTGGTATTGACCGACGAACTGGGAGCCTTACAGGATTGCAATGTATACATTGTCACGGTACCGACGCCGGTTGATCGCTACAAACGTCCGAATCTGACGCCGTTGCTGAAAGCCAGCGAAACCGTGGGGCGGGTGCTGAAGCGGGGCGACATTGTCGTCTATGAATCAACGGTTTATCCGGGTTGCACGGAAGAAGAATGTGTGCCGGTTTTGGAGACCATCAGCGGATTGACTTTTAATGTCGATTTCTTCTGCGGGTATTCGCCGGAACGCATCAATCCGGGCGACAAGGTCAATACGCTGACCCGCATCAAAAAAGTGGTGAGCGGCAGCACCCCCGAAATCGGGCAGTACCTCCGAAAACTTTACGGTAGCATCGTTGAGGCCGGTATTCACCTGGCCCCGACGCTCAAAGTCGCCGAAGCCTGCAAAGCCATCGAAAACGCCCAGCGCGACGTCAACATTTCGTTTGTCAATGAACTGGCGATTATGTTCGACCGGATGGGTATCGACACCACGGATGTGCTGGAAGCGGCTGCGACCAAGTGGAACTTCCTGAATTTCAAGCCCGGTCTGGTGGGCGGCCACTGCATCGGCGTCGATCCATACTACCTGATGTACAAATCGGAGAGCCTGGGCTATTATCCGCAGGTGATTCTGTCGGGTCGGCGAATCAACGAGGACATGGGCATGTTCATTGCCAATAAGGTGGTGAAACTGATGCTGGGCAAAGACCTGCGCGTGAAAGGCGCCCGGGCGCTGGTACTGGGGATCACCTTCAAGGAAAACTGCCCCGATACGCGCAACTCCCGCGTGGTCGATATTTACCGCGAACTGCAACAGTTCGGCATCCGGGCGGAGGTCTACGACCCCTGGGCCGATCCGGAAGTCGTCGCGGAAGAGTACGGGATCGACCTGATCAAACAACCGCAGGGGCCTTACGAGGTTATCATCCTGGCGGTTTCTCACCGCGAGTTTCTGCATCTGGATTTCGCCAGCCTGAAAACCGAAAATGCCGTTATTTTCGATAGCAAAGCCTGTTTAGACCGAACGCTGGTAGACGCCCGCCTGTAACCCATGAGCGCAACGCTGGTAGAAAACATCCAGATGGTTGATCTGAAAACGCAGTATCAACGTCTGAAGCCCGAAATCGACGCAGCCATTCAGCAGTGTCTGGACCGGACCGACTTTATCAACGGCGGGGCGGTTCGCGAATTTCAGCAGAATCTGGCAGCTTTCCTGTGGGCTAACCGGGTGGTTACCTGCGCCAACGGCACCGATGCCCTGCAACTGGCGATGATGGGCCTGGGACTGAAACCGGGCGACGAGGTGATCGTTCCGGCGTTTACGTACGTCGCCACGGCGGAGGTTATTGCTCTGCTGGGCCTGACGCCGGTTTGGGTCGATGTTGATCCGAACACCTTTACGCTAACGGCTGAGAACGTCGAAAAGGCGCTGACTTCCCGCACGAAAGCCGTGGTGCCGGTGCATCTGTTCGGGCAATGTGCCGACATGGAGCCGCTGCTTGAGCTGACTACGGCCCACAAGCTGTTCGTGATCGAAGATGTGGCCCAGGCGCTGGGCAGCGAGTACGAGTTTGCCGATGGCTCGGTGGAATCGGCCGGAACGATAGGGCATGTGGGCTGTACGTCCTTCTTCCCATCGAAGAACCTGGGCTGTTACGGCGACGGTGGTGCCATGATCACCAACGATACCGACCTGGCCGACCGGCTGCAGATGATTGCTAACCACGGCCAGCGCAAAAAATACATTCACGAAATCATTGGGGTCAATTCCCGGCTTGATACGCTGCAAGCCGCCGTTCTGAACGTCAAACTCCCACATTTGCACGACTTCAACCGGCAACGGCAAATTGCTGCGGCTTGCTATGATTCGCTACTGAAAGAAGTTCCTGGAATTCAGACGCCGGTTGTGACTGCTTCGTCCTCGCACGTCTATCACCAGTATACGCTGACGGTTCCGACGGAAATGCGTGACGGACTTCGGGCGCATCTGCAGAGCCACGGTATTCCCTCAATGGTGTATTATCCCTTGCCGTTACACCTCCAGCCCGCGTACTATGATGCACGGTTTCCGGCCGGAAGTTTTCCGGTGGCCGAACGCCTGAGCCAGCAGGTGCTCTCATTACCGATTCATACGGAGATGGTAGCCGAACAACAGGAATTGATCGCGTCGGTCATCAGCGATTTTATGACGGATAAAAAACTCATACAGGCATGACAATAGAAACGATTACGGTTCACCCGACGGCGGTGATCGACGAGGATTGTGTGATCGGAAACGGAACGAAGGTCTGGCATTTCTCGCACATCATGTCGGGCTGCGTCATCGGTGAACGCTGTTCCATCGGTCAGAATGTCGTGGTATCGCCCGGCGTTGTCCTGGGGCGTAATGTCAAGGTGCAGAACAACGTCTCGATTTACACCGGAGTCATCTGCGAGGATGATGTCTTTCTGGGGCCGTCGATGGTCTTTACCAACGTCATCAACCCACGCAGCGCCATTATTCGCCGGGACCAGTTTCAGCAAACGCACGTCGGCCGGGGGGCGTCCATCGGCGCGAATGCCACCATCGTCTGCGGCAACGCCATCGGGCCTTACGCGCTCGTGGGAGCCGGAGCCGTGGTGACCAAACCCGTTCCGGCCTACGCGCTGGTGATGGGCAATCCGGCCCGGTTTGCCGGTTGGGTAAGTGAATACGGCCATCGGTTGCATTTCGACGCCCGGCAGCGGGCCCAGTGTCCGGAAAGCGGCCAGGAGTATGTTCTGAACGAGAATGAAGTAACCCGAGTCCGATAAAACACGTACGATCCCTACCCTAAAGAAAAAATTATTGCGAGATGAACGCTTCAGAAAAACCGATCCGGTTTGCCGTCGTGGGCTGTGGCCACATTGGCAAGCGCCACGCCGAAATGATTACCCAACACCCGGAGGCCGAACTGGCGGCTCTGGTCGATGTCAGACACCATCGTGACCTCAAACTCGATGGGTACAACGTGCCCTTTTACCGCTCGCTGGACGATATGCTGCACGCATCGCCGGACGTAGACGTCGTGACGATTGCTACGCCCAACGGACTCCATGCGGCCCAGGCTCAGCAGTGTCTGGAAGCCAACAAGCACGTGGTCATCGAAAAACCGGTGGCGCTGCGTCGGCAGGATGCCGAACAGGTGTTGCACAAGGCTCTGTCGCGTCGGCGGGATGTGTTTGCCGTCATGCAAAACCGGTATTCGCCCCCCTCGGCCTGGCTGAAAGAGATTGTTGAGTCCGGCGTACTGGGTAAGATTTACCTGGTGCAGATGAACTGCTACTGGAACCGCGACGAGCGGTATTACACCACCGGAAGCTGGCACGGCGACCGTGAACTGGACGGCGGCACGCTCTACACCCAGTTTTCGCACTTCATCGACATCATGTACTGGCTGTTCGGCGACGTCACCCAGATCGAAGCCCGACTGATGGACTTCAACCACCAGCACCTGACCGATTTCGAAGACAGCGGTTTTGTCTCGTTCAAGTTCCTGAACGGTGGGATGGGTTGTCTGAACTTCTCCACCTCCGTCTGGGGCAGCAACCTCGAAAGCAGTATCACGGTCATTGCCGAAAACGGCAGCGTGAAAGTGGGTGGACAGTATATGGACAAAGTCGAATACTGCCACATCCGGAACTACACCATGCCCGAACTGGCCCCGACCAACCCCGGCAACGACTACGGCGCGTACAAAGGCTCGGCCCAGAATCACAACTACGTGGTCGATAACGTTGTGAACGTGCTGCGTGGCCGGGCTACCATCACGACCAACGCCATGGAAGGGCTCAAAGTCGTTGATATTATCGAGCGGATTTACAAAGCCGCCAACCTCGAGCAGGCCGATCAACCGGTGCAGCGCACCATCGATTATCCCCGGGCGCAGCCGCTGAAAGTCCTGAAAGATACTGATTCGTTCCTGTCGGCCCCGGTCAATGGCGTTCGTCGGGTTTACCCCTAAACACATAGTCTATCGAAAAAACGTGTACACGACTGGACTATGGTAACGAAACTACGAACCTATTACCGGAGTGGAGATGCCCTGACGAAAACCGTACGAAAGAACGTTGTTTTCTCTCTTCTGATCAAAGCCGCCAGCATTGGGCTCAATCTGGCGCTGGTTCCGCTCACCCTGAACATGCTCACCAAGGAGCTGTACGGAGTCTGGCTGACGCTGAGTTCGATGGTGACCTGGTTTACGTTCATCGACTTCGGCCTGGGTAACGGGTTGCGGAATAAGCTGACCGAACTGCTGGCCCGGGGAGAACGCGACGAAGCCCGCCAAAACGTCGGGACGCTCTATACGGCTACCAGCCTGATCTGTCTGGCGTTTGGGCTGTTGTACTGCGCCGTTCACCCGTTTATCGACTGGGCATCGTTGCTGAAAGTACCCCGGCAGCATCAGGCCGAAATCCAGATGCTGGCGTTCGTGTTGTTCACGTCCTTCGGGCTGCAACTGGTCTTGCGGAACATTACGTTTATCCTGCTGGCGGTGCATAAATCGGCGCTGCAATCGCTGTTTCCGACGCTTTCGGGCCTGATAACCTTCGTGCTGCTGCTGGTATTAAAACCGTATGTCAGCGGGTCCATTTTGCAGGTGGGCTTGTTGCTGCTGGTGCCGCAACTGCTGGTGCTGGCCGGTTTTCACCTCTATTTCTTCGGCGGGGAACTTCGCTATCTGCGTCCGCGCTGGCAACCGAATGCCTGGGCGAGCCTGCGGTCGTTCGGGGGGCTGGGCCTTTCGTTTTTTGTGGTGCAATTGTCGTACGTGATCGTTTACACGACGGCCAATATGATGATCACGCGGCTGCTCGGACCGGCTTACGTGACCGAATACGATATTGCTTTCCGGTATTTCGGTTTGTTGCCGATGGTGTTCAGCATCATTCAGACGCCGTTGTGGTCGGCCTTCGGGCAGGCGTATCACACCAACGATGCCGCCTGGATTCGGAAAACCCTCACCCGAACCAAACAACTTTGGCTGCTGATCACGGCGGGGCAAATCGGTTTGATTCTCGTCGCCGATTTCGTGATTCCCCTCTGGGTGGGCCGGACGTTTGTGCTACCAACAACGCTGACGGTGGGCATGATGCTGTATTACGCGGTGTACACCTACGGCAGCATTCATGTCAACCTGCTCAACGGCATCGGAAAAGTTCGGCTGCAACTGGTAGCGGCCATTGCGAGCGCCCTGCTGATTGTTCCGCTGACCTACGTGCTGGTCGAGTGGTTGCAACTGGAATTGCTCGGCGTATTGATTGCGATCATGATTTGCTCGTTTTACAGCGTCCTGATTGCGCCGTTTGAAGCCAAAACCGTCATCAACCGCATGGCCGCCGACGCTCCGGCCGAGGTGGCCCCGGTGTTGGTTGGAAATCAAGTTTAAGTCATTAAAACCGTCATTTATACGTAGTTTATCGTTTTTAATTTGTTGTTAATAGTTAAAGATAATTGTCTGATCATCATTCTGTTAGCTTTAAACTATAAACCTTAAACTATTTTAAACTGGACACTTATGAGACCCGATTTTTTGCTTTATAAAATCATTCACGGCGTTTACCGGCGCATCCGGGCGCTGATCGATCCGGCCTACACCCGCTGGCTTTTTTCCATGCACGGCGTTGAGTTCGGGCGGGGGCTGCACAGTAAAGGCATCCCGGATGTGTACATCGCCAAAGGCGGCAAAATGAAAGTAGGCGAGCGGTTTTACATGAACAACGGCCGTTACCACAACATGGCCGGACGGGAGCAGGACTGCTTGTTCTCGGTCGAAGAGGGTGGGGTACTGACAATTGGCAACAACGTAGCTGTCAGCTCGTTTGCGGTGATTTGTACGAACCGGATCACGATCGGCAACAACGTCCGGATTGGCGGGAACACCTGCATCTGCGACAGCGATTTTCACTCGCTGATCCCGGCTGAACGGACGGCGAATCCCGAAATTGTGGATAACGTGGGTACGAAGCCCGTGGTGCTCGAAGACGACTGTTTTGTAGGGAGCCACTGCACGGTCATGAAAGGCGTCCGGATCGGTGCGCGTTCGGTGGTGGGTTCCGGCTCGGTGGTGACCAAGTCCATACCGCCCGACGAAATCTGGGGCGGCAACCCGGCCCGGTTTATCAAGAAAATCGACGAAGAATTCCTGCGGAATTACCTCAAAAAAGACGTTCTGCAAACCGCCTGACGTATGTACCCACGGACCGGGCCACGCAGGCTTTAGTCCGTGTTTTTGAGTTTATTCAACCAATTTGGTAATGCCCACTCACACGGACTAAAGTCTGCGCGACCCGGTCCGTAGGTACTTGTATGAAACAACTGACGAAACCTTCTTCCTGGTCTGAATACGCCCTCGTGTACGGTTTGATTGCCGTTTCGGGGATCGAATTCTTTTACCGGAGCCAGGAGTACGTCGTGCTGTTGTTTCTGGCGGCCTGTCTGGTGGCGATGATTCGGAAAACCGCCCTGACCATGCGACCGCTGGTCATTATCCTGGCGGTTTTTCTGCTCGAACAACTCCAGGCCGTGCAGTTCAGCAATTTTGTGCCGACCTCGATCATCGCCATGATGATCCGGCTCGCCGTCGTGTACCTGATTATGCACATCTGCGGACTGAAAACCGTGCGACTCTTTGTCGACATCATCTACGTAACGGCTCTAATCAGCTTGCCGATCTACGTGCTGACGTTCGTGCCGGGAGCCGAGTCATTCATGATCGAAAACATCGCCAAGGTTTTTTTTCGGCCGATTTTCCACATTGATGAAGGGATGTACACCACCGGTCCGACGATCCTGATTTACAACTTCAACCCATTTGCGTTCGAGATCATTGGCTCGTCCATCGTCAAGCGGAACTCGGGGCCATTCTGGGAACCGGGTGCGTTCGGCGTCATGCTCAACCTGGCGATTGCCCTGAACACCATTCGCCGGAAAAGCCTGATTAACAAACAGAACGTCTGGATGATGCTGGCGCTGGCGACCACGCTCTCGACGGCCGGGTACGTCACCCTGTTCATCATCGCCATCGGCTACCTGCTGACCAACCGGGCCATCAGCGACAAAACCAAGCTGGCGTATCTGCTGCTGCTGGTCCCGGCGGCCGGTATTTTCTACAGCCGGGCAGCCTTCATGGAAGAAAAAATCCAGCAAAACATCAGCCTGACGCGCGAGGACAATACCTCGCGTTTCGGGAGTGCCTACCTCGATTTGATCGATCTGGGCCGCAGCCCATTCATCGGTTTTGGTCGTCTGGCCGAAAACCGCTTCGGGCAGGCGGCCGTCAGCCAGGATCTGTCGATTCACCGCAACAACGGCGTGACCTCGCTGCTGATTACCTACGGCGTTCCGGCCGCGCTGCTCTATTTTACGCTGCTTTTCCTGTTTTTCTGGCGTTACTGCAAACGGGTCGGTTTTCCGGTTTTGTTTGCGGTTTTTGCTTTTCTGTCCGTCCTGTCGTCCGGGTTTTCGCAAGTCATTTTCGACCGCGCCATGTTGCTGGCGTTTCTGTTTCTGGCCGACCGGCTGCGGCAGATTCAGGCTCAGAAACCGGCCGTTACCCCGGCGCGTACTCATTTAACCAACAGCCAGGCATGATTACCGTAACGACTGTCATACCCACCTATAATCGGAAAAAGTATCTGCAAAAGATGCTCGATCAGTTGCTGGCGCAACACCTGACCGGCATCGTGCAACACATCGTCATCGTCGTCGATGGATCGAGCGACGGAACCCTGGAAATGCTTCGCTCGGCCTATCCGCAGGTGCAGGTAGTGCTCGGAACCGGTGACTGGTGGTATACCAAAAGCATGAATGCCGGTTTTCAAAAAGCGTTGCAGGGACAACCCGACTACATTCTGTGCCTGAACGATGACGTCGAGATCGGGCCGGAGTACGTCGCAACGCTGGTGCATCACGCGGAAAGCATCCGAAAACCGGCCATTGTCGGGTCCGTTACGGCGTCCGTCAAACCGCCCCACCCGGTTTTGTTTTCGGGGGTTCGCGATATCAACTGGCTGACCTACAGCTTTAAATTGTACCAGCAGCCGGGTCGGCCGTACAACGTGAATGATCAAAATCCGTTGTCGCCAACCTGGGTGCTGCCGGGCCGGGGTATGCTGATCAACCGGCAGGTGATGAACAATATCGGGCTGTTCGACGAAAAACTCGTGCAGTATTCGTCCGACGATGAATACTGTCTGCGGGCCATCAAACTCGGTTTTCAGGTGTGTGTGTGCTGGCTGGCGGTGGTCTTCAGCAATGAAGAACTGACCGGCGAGGGCAGTGTCTACAAGTTACCGGCTTTTCTGACCTACCTCAGCATGCTGTTCAACCGGTATTCCCCGGCGTACCTGAAGAACGGCTTGTATGTGGTTACGAAATACGGCAAGAAGTGGGCGCTGCCCATTACCTACACCTCGCTGGTGGCAGGGTCGATTTACACGTATTTCAAATACCGGCTGAAGCGGCATGTGTAAGATCATTTACTACCACGGCCTCTACAGCAGCTTTCCGGAACTCTCGTTTTCGGACCCGGCTTTCACGCGCCAGGATTTTGCGCGTCAGGTCGAGCTGTTGAGCCGTCGGTATGAATTGATTACGTTGAACGAAGCCCTGGAACGGTCGAATGAAAAAAACGGATTGAAACAAACCCTCTGCGTCACGACGGACGACGGCCTTGCCGACAACCTGGTTTTCGCCGAGATTCTGGATCGATGCAATGGCAAGCTGACCTTGTTTCTCAATAATAATTTTATTGACAACCAGGATATGATGTGGCGGAATAAAATCCGGTATGTCGAGCATCATACGGACAGTTACCGGCAAAACCGGCTGATCGGTCAGCTTGCCGAAACGTATCAATTATGGGTTCCGAAATCGTCCCTGAGCCTGCTTAACTGGTCGCGGACCTGGCCGATGGCCCTGAAAGACCACCTGGCCGACCGGCTTTGGGAAGAGGCTGGCCTGGGTACGGTTCGCGAATTTCTGGAACGCCGGAAACTCTACCTAAACTGGACGGAAATCAAGGAATTGACCCGGCAGGGGCACGCCATCGGGGGCCATACCCGCAGCCACCCGGACTGTTCGCTGCTGAGTTGGGAGGAATTGAAGGCTGAAACAGTCGATGCCGTCGGCGAACTCCGCCAACGTTCGGGCGAGCCGGTCCATTTTCTGGCGTACCCGTTTGGGATTCGTCCGAGGTCAGCCTGGGACCGGCGGCTCCGGGCCGAAAATTCCGGTTTGAAACGGACGATGGGCATTGCCCCCAGCTTGCAGTCGCCGACGCTGGAAGAGCGGGAGGATATGGAAAAATCCTTCTGGAAATCAATGGTTTACTTGTACTTAATGCCGGTTAAACGGGCCTTGTTCTGACATGGATTACGTCATTATTACCCCGGCGAAAAATGAAGCGGAGCGGATTGGAACCACGCTCCAGTCGGTGATTGCCCAGACTGTGCAACCGCGCGAATGGCTGATCATTGACGACCGCTCGATCGACGGAACGGCGGATGTAGTACGGCGGTATTTGCCCGAAAACCGGCACATTCGGTTGGTGACGGCCCCCGAAATCCTGAAAGGTGATTACAGCTCGCGGGTGGTTCAGTTGATCAATTACGGGCTGGATCTGCTGAGCACGGAAGCCGAGATTCTGGTGAAACTCGATGCCGATGTGCAGTTCAAACCGGATTTCTTCGCCAGCATCCTGCGCGAATTTGAGCAGCATCCGCGTCTGGGTATTGCCTCCGGTTTTCTGACCATCGACGGCGTTCGCGAGAAAATCGACCTGAGCGCAGGCAATACGCGGGGAGCCACTAAATGTTACCGGAAAATCTGTTTGACGGACATCGGCGGTCTGTATCCGTACACGAGCTGGGACACCATCGACAACGCGGCCGCCCGGGCCAAAGGCTGGGAAACCCGGATTTTGCCCTACGAATTCGAGCACCTGAAACCGGAAGGTTCCAAGGCCGGATCGAAACTCTATAACCACTACCGGACCGGCCTCGCCAACGGGCGAATCCCGTACGTGAGTTGGTATTTCATGCTTAAAGCGTTTTCCAAACTGTTTGAGCTTCCGCTGTTTCTGGCACCCTTCGTACAGGTATGGGGCTATGTCCAGACCCGGTTTATTCGCCGGGAGCGGCCGTTTCCGGCTTTTATCACGCGGCAGATTCGGAAAGAACAGAAAGCGTACCTGCGCCGTCGGTTGACAGGGCAGTAGTAATTGAAAAAGATTGCCCCCCAACCGAAGCGTCGGCCCGGCCCCTAAAGGGGGCTTTAAAACATCCGGGTCGGAAAGCTCCCTTTAGGGGGTTGGGGGTAACTAAAACCGTAACACCGTAAACGCGAAGGCTATGTGCGGAATTGCAGGCATCATCCATTTCTCGGGCGAACCGGTCGAAGCGCCGGCCCTGGCGGCTATGCTGCAACGGCAGCACCACCGGGGGCCTGATGATCAGGGACTGTTTCTCGAACACCACGTCGGGCTGGGCTTTGTGCGGCTGAGCATCCTCGACCTGTCTCCCGCCGGTCACCAGCCGATGATGTCCGACGACGAGCGGTATGTGCTGATTTTCAACGGTGAAATTTATAATTACCTCGAACTGAAGCAGCAATTGCTGCCGCATTTCACGTTCCGCTCGCACTCGGATACCGAGGTGCTGCTGAACGCCTACCGCCATTGGGGTGCCGACTGCCTGCACCGCTTCAACGGCATGTTCGCGTTTGCCATCTACGACCGGCACGAACGTACGCTGTTTGCCGCCCGCGACCGGTTTGGCGTAAAGCCGTTCTACTACTACCAGTCGGGCAGTTGTCTGGTCTTTGCCAGCGAAATACCGCCCATTTTTGAGTACGTTCAGGCCCGTCGGCAGGCGCTGTCGCCCGACGACACGAGTATGTACAATTACCTGATGTACGGGCGCACAGATCTCAACGGCGATACCTTCGTCCGGCAAATCAAGAAGCTGGAGCACGGGCATTCCATGCGGGTCCGGGGCAGTCAGGTGCAGCTTACGCGCTGGTACGATCTGGCGTCGAACCTGCACACCGGCTGGGAAAGCCCGGAAGAATATTACAGTGTGTTCGAATCGTCGGTGGCCCTGCGGCTGCGGAGCGACGTGCCGGTGGGCATCTGTCTGAGCGGAGGGCTGGATTCGTCGTCGGTGGCGTCGACGCTCATCAAAGGCCTGCATAAAACCGACTTTTACGCCTTCTCGGCGGTGTACGGCGACGGCTTGCAGGGCGACGAAAGCCGGTTTATCAACGAATACAAAAACCAGTTGGACCATCTGGTGTACGTGCGGCCCACCGAAACCACCTTGCTGGCCGATTTTGAGGAACTGATGCGCTGCCACTTCGAACCGTTCGGCGGGCTGAGCATCTACTCGCAATTCAAGGTGATGAAGGATGCTTCGCGGTACCTGAAGGTGCTGATGGACGGGCAGGGCGCCGACGAACAACTGGCCGGTTACGTCTACTTCTTCGGCAGCTTTTTCCGCGAATTGTTGCAGTCGGGCCAGTTTGGGCGGCTGGCGCAGGAGTGGAAAGCCTATTACCGCAACCATCGGTCGCTGAGCGCGCTGTCGTACCTGGCGTTCTACATGGCTCCGAACCGCCTGAAAGCTGCGGCTACGTACTGGAAAGCGCAGTTCATCAACGGCGATTTTTACCGCGAACAATCCCGCCAATCGACCATCCACGAAGCCCTGTTCAGCCCGAAAACCCTGCGGCAGTCGCTCTTGCAACATTTTGAGAGCAAACTGGAACACAACCTGAAGTGGAACGACCTGAATAGCATGTACTTCTCGATCGAACTGCGGGAACCGTTCCTGGACTACCGGCTGGTCGAGAAAACGCTGGCGTCGTCGACGGAGATGCTCATGAACAAAGGCACAACCAAGTGGATTCTGCGCGAAGCCATGCGCAACCGCCTGCCCGAACGCATTCGGACGCGGCAGGATAAAGTCGGTTTTGAAAACCCGGCCGACGCCTGGATGCGGAGTTCGCTTTTCCAGCGCAAAGCTGAAGAAGCCCTGGCCGATCCGGCCTTTGTGCAGTCCGGTTATTTCGATGTGAAAGAATGCCGGTCGCGGTTAAAACTGCACAAGGATGGCCGGATCAACATTGCCCGCGACATCTGGCAGTGGATCGAAACTGCCCATTTCCTGGGCAAATTTTCAGCAAAAAAAACCGCGTCACCTGTAGTACAGCATTTATGAATACCGAGCAGATTTGTCAGGAAGGGATTTGGGACACCTCCGTGCCGGGCATCCGGTTCGATGAGCGGGGCGTATCCAACTACGCCAGCCTTCAGAAAAAATTGTCGGCGGCTTTTCCGCAGGGCCAGAAAGGCTACGAGGACTGGATCAACCTGGTGGTTCGAATCAAGACGGAAGCGCCCCCGAACTCGAAATACGATTGCCTGATCGGCGTCAGTGGTGGCACCGACAGCTCGTACCTGCTGCACCTGGCGAAGGAATACGGCCTGAATCCGCTGGCCGTCAACCTCGACAACGGCTGGAACTCCGACATTTCCGTCAAGAACATCAAGAAAATGGTTTCCGCGCTCGACATTGATCTGGAAACGTACGTCATTGATTACGAGGAAATCAAAGACATTCTGCGGTCGTATTTGCTGGCCGGTTTGCCCTGGGCCGACGGCCCGACCGACCTGGCGATTCAGTCGGTTTTGTACCAGATTGCCGACCAGGAAAACATCAAGTACGTCCTGATTGGCAGTGATTTCCGCTCGGAAGGTAAACAGCCCACCGAGTGGACCTACACTGACCTGCGCCAACTGAAACACGTACACGGGCGGTTCGGGCGGATGAAGCTCAAAACGTATCCCCGGCTTTCGCTCTGGCAGATTATGTACCTGGGGTATGTGAAAGGCATCAAGCTGATTTCGCCGTTCAATTATCTGCCGTACCAGAAAAAACAGGCGCAGCAGCTTCTGAAAGAAACCTACGGCTGGGAATACTACGGTGGGCATCACCACGAAAACCTGTTCACAAAGTTTGTGGTGGCCTATTGGCTGCCGCGCAAGTTCAACATCGACAAACGGCGGATTACGCTCTCGGCCCAGGCGGTGAGCGGTGAAATTACCCGCGAACAGGCGCTGGAGCAAATCAACCAGCCGCCCTACGCGCCGGAACAGATGGAAGCCGACCGGGCCTACGTCATCAAAAAACTCGACATCACGCCCGAGCAGTTCGAAGCCGTCTGGAATGCGCCCAACAAGTCGTTTTTGGATTACCCCTCGTATTATCCGATCATGAAACGGATGCTGCGGCTGGTGGTGCCGGTGTTGAAACGGGTGTTGCCGACCAAACCCAAGATTTTTTACGAAATGGAAGAGCGGGGTGCTTAACCCGTTTTTTATTCCTTAAAAACGTATCGTTATGGAAGCTACGACCAACTCATTGACTTTCAGACCGCTGACCGACTACCGGAGGTGCAGCCGCTGCGTGCTCGACACGACCGTGGCCGACATCTGGTTCGATGCCCAGGGCGTTTGTAAATACTGCCACATTCACGACGAGATGGACCGGCTCCATCCCCAGGAAACCATGCAGGCCGATCTGGAGCGGATTGTGGCAAAGATCAAAAAAGACGGTCGGCACAAACCGTACGACTGCATCGTGGGCGTGAGCGGGGGGCGCGACAGCACCTACACGCTCTACATGGCCCGGAAACTGGGCCTGCGGCCCCTGGCGGTGCATTTCGACAACGGCTGGAACTCCGACATTGCGGTGTCGAACATCCGGAAAGCCACCGATTTGCTCCGGGTGGACCTGCATACGGTAGTGGCCGACTGGGAGGAATTCAAGGGGTTGCAGCGGGCGTTCCTGAAAGCATCCGTGCCCGATGCCGACATCCCGACCGACTACGCCATTTACTCGGTGCTGTACGAAACGGCAGCCAAAGAGGGCGTCGGTTATATTCTGAACGGGCATTCGTTCCGGACGGAAGGCACCTCGCCGATTAGCTGGACCTACATGGACGGCCGGTATTTCAAAGATGTCCACAAGAAATTCGGCACGGGCGTGGTCAGGAGCTTCAAAGTGATGATGATGCCGTATCTGCTCTATTGCAGCTTCGTGAAGCGGATTCGGGAGGTGCGGCTGCTGGAATACGTCGATTACAATAAGAAAAAAGTGGACGAGGTGCTGGCCCGCGACCTGGGCTGGGTTTACTACGGGGGCCATCACCACGAAAACCTGTACACCAAGTTTTTCCAGTCGTTTCTGCTGCCGAACAAATTCAACATCGACAAACGCAAAACCGAGTTGTCGGCCCTGATCCGTTCCGGGCAAATCACGCGCGAAGACGCCATTGCCGAACTGGAAGCCAGCGCTTACGAATACGACCGCTCGGTGGTGACCTACGCGATTTCGAAACTGGGCTGGACGCTCGAAGAGTGGGAGACAATCTACCACCGCGCTCCGCGTTCGCACAAGGATTTCAAGACATACCTGCCGCTGATCAAGCTGCTGCGCCTGCCCATCTGGGTGGCCTGCAAACTGCGGATGCTGCCGCATATTCTGTATTTAAAATACGCGAGTTAACAGCAAGTTTAAAGTTTATGGTTTAAAGTTCATAGTTCGCACGTTTGTAAAATCGGCGGTTTTGCAACCATAAACGATAAACCTCATACTATAAACTATTATGAAAATTGTCATCGTCGATTACGGAATGGGCAACCTGCGCTCGGTGCTGAATAAGTTCCGGAAGCTGGGGGTTGCGTGTGAGATTAGCGCCGAACCGCGTGCCGTTGAGGAGGCCAGTGGCCTGATTCTGCCGGGGGTAGGCCATTACGGGCGGGCGATGGACAAACTGCGCCGGTTGGATCTGCTCGACTTGCTGAACCAGCGCGTGCAGGACGATCGGGTACCGGTGATGGGCATTTGCCTGGGGATGCAACTCCTGATGGAACACAGCGAAGAAGGCGACGCCGAAGGACTGGGCTGGATTAAGGGCGACACGATCCGGTTTCGGCTCGACGACCGGCCGACGCTGAAAATTCCGCATATCGGATGGAACAGCATCCGGCAGGCCCGGCCACACCCCATTTCCGACGGGTTGACGCAGGACGAGCTGTTTTATTTCGTGCACTCCTTCCACGTAAGCCTGACCGACCCGACCGATGCCTTGCATGTGACAAACTACGGCTATGAGTTTGTGTCCGCTGTGCAGCGCAACCACATTTTCGGTTTTCAATATCATCCCGAAAAAAGCCAGGACGCCGGGATTCAGGTGTTCCGGAATTTCATCCAACTCGTAAACGAACCGACGCATGTACCGTCCGAGAGTCATTCCCTGCCTGCTGTTACAGAATAAGGGCCTGGTCAAGAGCGTGCAATTTCGCAATCACCGCTACCTCGGCGATCCGATCAACGCCGTCAAGCTGTTCAACGACCTGCGGGCCGACGAACTGATTTTTCTGGACATCCGGGCCACGGCTGAAAACCGCACCATCGACCCGGAACTCGTTCGGCAGATCGGCGACGAAACCAACATGCCGTTTACGGTTGGCGGGGGCATCCGGTCGCTGAAGGCCATTGAAGCCCTCATCAAAGCCGGGGCCGAGCGAGTTTGCCTGAATTCGTACGCGCTTGAAAACCCAGCGTTTGTGCAGCAGGCTTCCGACGAATTCGGCGCGTCGACCATCGTGGTTTGTCTGGATGTAAAGAAAAATCTGTTCCGCAAAGAGCTGGTTTACAGCCATGCGGGTACCAAATCGACCAGCCGCTCTCCGCTGGAGTGGGCGAAACAGATGGCCGATCTGGGCGTGGGCGAACTGGTCATTCAATCCATTGAGCACGACGGGATGATGGGCGGCTACCACCTCGAACTGGTCCGGAAAATTGCCGAAGCGGTGCCGGTGCCGGTGGTGGCGCTGGGCGGTTGCGGTACGTTTGACGATGTGCAGAAAGTCGTTTCTGAGGGCGGGGCGTCGGCGGCCTCTGCCGGGAGCCTGTTTGTATTCCACGGCCCGCGCCGGGCGGTTTTGATCAACTTTCCGACCCAGACCGATTTGCGAAAACTCTACCTGACGAGCTAAACCCACCATGAAAATTCTGATCGACATCGGGCATCCGGGCCACGTTCATTATTTCCGGAACGCCGTTCGGCTGCTGGAGCAGAAAGGCCACCAGATTGTGATTACGGCCCGCGACAAAGAAGTGACATTCAGTTTGTTACAAGCGTATGGCTTGCCGTATGTGTCGCGCGGAGCGGGCGGGAAAGGACTGCTTGGCAAGCTGTTGTATTTGCTGAAAGGCAATGCCGCCCTGGCCCGCGTGGCCCGGCGGTTTCGGCCCGATCTGTTTCTGAGTTTTGGCTCCCCCTACGCGGCCCAGGTTTCGAAGCTGTTTGGAAAACCGCATATCGCGTTTGATGATACCGAACACGCCAAACTGGAACACCTGATGTATCTGCCGTTTACCGATACGGTGGTAACACCCGGCCCGTTCCGCAAAGACCTGGGCGCGAAGCAACTCCGATACAAAGGCTTCATCGAACTCTGCCACCTGGCGCCCACGCAGTTCCGGCCCGATGAGCGCGTGCTGGCCGAACTCGGACTGACCCGGCAGGATCGGTTTGTGATTCTGCGCTTCATCTCCTGGGGAGCGAGCCACGATGTCGGGCAACAGGGCATGAACCGCAATCAGAAAGTGGAGTTGGTAGAGAAATTGAGCCGCTACGCTAAAGTCTTCATTTCGTCGGAAGGCGCGTTGCCGCCCGAATTGGAAGCGCACCGGTTTCGGTTGGCTCCCGAAAAACTGCATCATCTGCTGGCGTTTGCCAGCCTATACATCGGCGAAGGCAGCACCACGGCCAGCGAATGCGCACTGCTGGGTGTCCCCAATATTTTGATTAATAGCTTATTGGCTCCCGAAACGTGTCCGGGCGTTCACATCGAGCTGGAAAGATACGGTTTGCAGGAATTGTTTGTCACCTTCGATGGCGTCCTGGAAAAAGCGATGAGTTTGCTAAGCAGTTCGTCGCGGGAGGTCTGGCAGGAACGACGGCAGGCGATGCTGGCCGAGAAAATCGACGTGACGGCTTTCATGGTCTGGCTGGTCGAGAAGTACCCCCACAGCGTGGCCGAACTGCGGGCCAACCCGGCCGTGGAGGATACGTTTCGGTTGACGCTTAACCCGGTTTAGGAACATCATGACGACAGCGACGGAACGCATTCAAACGGTCCCCGAACCGGCCCTGCTGCCACCAATAACGGGCGAGGGCGTGTTCAGCGCCGAGGAAGTCCGGCAGATGCAGGAAGCTACGGAAGGGGTGGTCAGTCCGGCGGTGTTGCGGGATCTGTTCACGGAGGACGAACTTAGTCCGGTTGCTGGCGGCTCGAACCGGGCCGTGGTGATTCCGGATTTGCTCCGGTTGCCCGCCGACCTGAATGCGGTTTTTCGGTCGATGTTTGAACAACTGCAAACCGGCGGTTTTCTGGTGTGTCGGCTCGAAACCTCGCAGCAGCGCAAGCAGCGCCTGATTCGGAAGCTGCCCGGCGGCATTCGTCAGGTGTACTACCTGGGCGATTACGCGCTGCACCGCGTGGCTCCGCGCCTGTTTCTGACCCGGACGCTGTACCGCAAACTCTTCGTCTCGCTCCGGGCCATTTCGAAAGCCGAGGTGATCGGTCGCCTGTATTACGCCGGTTTTTCGGTCGATACGGTCCTGGAAGCACCTGATCATCTGGTGATTGTTGCCCGAAAAACCTCCGAGCAGTACACCGAACGTCGGCCTTCGTCGGAAGGGCCGTTGCTGCGGTTGTGGCGCGTGGGCCGGGGGGGACGGTCGTTCTGTGTCTACAAATTTCGGACGATGCACCCGTATTCGGAGCATTTGCAGGAGTATTTGATCCAGACCAACGGCCTGGAAACTGGGGGTAAATTCCGGAACGATTTTCGGATTACCACGCCGGGCAAGTGGATGCGAAAATACTGGATCGACGAAATTCCGATGGTCATCAACCTGCTGAAAGGCGATATGAAACTGGTGGGCGTCCGGCCGCTGAGCGCGCATTACCTGAGCCTGTATCCGGAGGAGGTACAACAGGCTCGTTTTCAATTCAAACCGGGTTTGTTACCGCCGTATTACGCCGATATGCCGCAGAATTTTGCCGAAATCGTGGAATCCGAACGGCGGTATCTGGATGCTTACGCCAAAGCCCCGCTCCGGACGGACCTGCGGTATCTGGGCAGAATCGTGTACAACATTTTGTGGAAACGGGCGCGGAGTAAGTGAAAATGGAGACAACCAAATGAGTGCGTTTTGTCATTCCGACGACAGGAGGGATCTTCGAGCGAGACTGACATTCCCTCCGGCACCCGAAGATCCCTCCTGTCGTCGGAATGACAAAAAAACAGGCGGTTTTTCAAAAGGAATGTCATGGAAGTAAGGAGCGTGATAAAAGTTGGGCTGGTGTGTCTGGGGCTGCTGCTGGCGCTGGCCGGTTGGACACAACCCACGCTGCGGTTGAACGAAGACCGGACGGAACAAAGTGACACAACCACCAACCTGGACCTGGATGTGGTGGGCTGGATGGATTTTGCCTGGTTCCAGCCGAAAGGCGACGGTGTGACCGACGATTCGCCCAAACTGCTCCAGGCCCTGACGCTCTGCCGCACCCGCAACCTCGGTTTGCTCGTCGACCCGACGAAAACGTATCTCCTCCAAAGTCCGATCAATTACACCTTCGACGGTACCATTGCCATCAAATCCAGACGACCGGGCAAACCGGCGGTTTTTGCCTTGCCCGACGCCCGCCGTCTGCCGTTTCGGATGGCGGCCACCGCCGGGAGCTTCAACAGCCGACCGGCCGTCAACATCTTCGCGGGCGACAAAACGATGGTGCTTGCCAATACGACCGGCCTGAGTGTCGGCGACCTGATTCTGATTCAGTCGAGCACCGACTGGCCCATCGAAACCGGCACCAAAAAAGGCGAATACAACATTGTAGAGGCCATTTCGGGCCACACCGTCACCCTGAAACAGCCCTGTCAGGACAGTTACACGGTTTCGGAAGTCAGCGCGATCACCAACTTTCGGCCCGCCCGGTTTTTTTTGCAGGACATTGAAATCAGTGTCCGAAAAACCGGCAACCGCTCCGTCATCGGCCTTTCGCTGGCGAATCTGCAATCGAGCATTATCAACCGCGTCACCATCCGGAACGCCCAGTACTCGGCGATGGAAATTGACGGCTGCTACGCGACCGAGGTGGCCCACTGCGTGTTTGAAAATGCAAACGAGGAAGGCCAGGGCTACGGCATCGCGACGGTGGGCGGGCTGTTGTACAACGTCCACGAAAACCGCTCGGTCGGGTGTCGGAAATTGTGTGATTTTTCGAGT
Source organism: Larkinella sp. VNQ87 (assembly GCF_049445795.1). Lineage (NCBI taxonomy): Bacteria > Pseudomonadati > Bacteroidota > Cytophagia > Cytophagales > Spirosomataceae > Larkinella > Larkinella sp. VNQ87. Next base: position 158,499 of record NZ_JBMSDT010000007.1, on the reverse strand, counting down.
GGGGCCATCGGCGGGCCGACGCGGCTCAGCCAGGCGGTGGGTAACGTCGCCATTGGCGAAGGCACTACCAATACGGGCAAAGACCTGTTCAGCACCGATTCGTTTTGCATCGCCACCCACGGCGGGGCCGAAGGGATTCTGATCCAGGGCAACACGGCCACCAACTGCCGGACCGGTTTTCAGTTGCGCGGCAAAGACATTACGCTGAACGGCAACCGGATTCTGGGCCGCAGCAAGTTACCAATTTCGCTGACGAGTGGACAAAACCACGTGGTTACCAACAACACCTACCATTGTCTGCTGAAGCTGGATGGTTCTTCCGGTGAAGCCCCGGCTTATGCCAATTACCCCTCGGCGGTAATCGGCCTGTCCAATACGCTACTGGCCGACGGTTACCTGACGATCAAGAATAATTCGTTCGATTTTGTTCGGGATTACGGGGTGTATATGGACGGTGTTCGGCAGCGGGTGTTGATTCAGTATAATCATTTTGAGTTCAACGCCTTGGGCGGGGGTAGTCCGAATCCGGTGCTGTTGCTGGTCGATCAGGTGCCTGCCCGGATGGTCGGATTGCGGGTGCGCGACAACACATTCAACCGGCCTTCCGGCGACTTGACGGAGGTAAACAACCTGATGACGCTGGTCCGGGCCGATTCGTATCCAACCGGCGACTTGCTCGACTGGCCTACCTGCGAGGTGCAGAGCCTGCGGGCCGATGCGGTTTTGCGACTCACCACCGAAACCGCCGAGACGCCCACGCAGCAGTCGCTTCAGCAGTTGTATATCGATAAAAAAGACAATACCGTCAGCCTGAGCGGGAGCTTCAGTTTCCGCTACCGAAACGCCGTTCAGCCGGTGCTGGATGGCTTGCCCGCGACTGAACTGCCGCTCACGTTCGGGTTCGGGTTACAGAATGACACCTCGCTTTATGTAGGGCGTGTTACGGCCGGAACCGGGCAGGTTGTTTTCGGGGCGCAAACCGGGTCGTTGGGCGGAACGTTCAACGCGGGAACGCGCTACTCCGCCGGGGTCGATATCCGGTATCGTACCCAATAATCACAAGATGAGCGGTTTAGGGCGGAAGCAGCCCGATGGTTTTCAGATTGGCGCATTGTTTGCTTGCTGGATAATCGTTGTTACTAAATCCGGCCTTAACTATGAAAAAATTGGGGATTTTCTACTTGATACTCTTTACTTTTCTGAATGTACGGGCACAAAATGTTGGTAGTCATCCCGAGAGCGGCAACGCCGTCGGAACCGCCGATTCACGGCGCTACCGGGTCGGGGCCGACGGTTGGGTGGATTTTGCGCAGTTTAAACCGGCGGGAAACGGTACAACCGACGATACACCAAAGCTCTTGCACGCTTTTGACTACTGCCGTACCAACAAGGTCGGTTTGCTGGTCGATCCGACGAAAACCTACCTCCTCAAAACTCCCATTGATTACGCCTTTGCCGGAACGCTGGCCATTAAATCCAAAACGATCGGTAAACTGGCGGTTTTTCTGTTGCCGGACACCGAGCTGTTCCCGGTGTTGCTGTCGGCCCGCGAAGGTGATCTGAACACGAAAGTGACCAAAGACATCAAAGCCGGTGAAAAAACCATCACCGTCGCTTCGACATCCGGTTTGAAGGTGGGCGATCTCATCGTAATTCGCTCGACGTCCGACTGGCCGATTGAAAGTGATACGAAAAAAGCCGAATGCAATCTGGTAGAGGCCATTTCGGGAAAGGTTATTACGCTCCGGCAACCCTGTCAGGATACCTACAAAGCGTCTGAGATCAAGCAGGTCGTCAATTTTCAACCCGCCACACTGCGTCTGCAGGATCTGGAATTCCGGGTGCGCCAGACGGGTAACAACTCCGTCGTCGGCCTGGGCGTAATGAACATGCAGAACAGCGTGATCGACCGCGTGACGATCCGGAACGCCCAATATGCATCGAGCCAGTTTTACGGCTGTTACAATACGGAAATCGCCAACTGTGTATTTGAAAAAGCCAACGAAGAAGGGCAGGGCTATGGCCTGGCCACGGTGGGCGGCATCTTGTACAACGTTCACGACAACCGGTCGTACGGGTGCCGGAAGCTCTGTGACTTTTCGGGTGACAGCCGCTTCGGGGCTACCCGCAACAGCAAGGCCATCGGCAACGTGGCCGTGGGCGACGGCACGACCAACCGGGGCAACGAATTGTTCAGGGTCCAGTCGTTCTGTGTCGCGACGCACGGAGGAGCCGACGGCATTCTGATTCAGGGTAATACAGCGGTCAATTGCCGGACCGGTTTTCAGCTTCGGGGGCGGAATGTCACGTTGCGGGATAACAAAATCCTCGGCATGAGCGAAGTGCCCATTTCGTTGTCCGGCGGCCAAAACCATACGGTTACCGGTAATGTATATACTTCGCTGATCGGGGACAAAAAAAATCCGGACTACAGCCGGTATCCACGTGCGGTGATTGGCCTGGCCAGTACACTATTGGCCGACGGACAGATCGTGATTAAAAACAATACCTTCGATTTTGTCCGGAATTACGGCATTTACGGGGATGGCGTTCGGCAGAAATGCCTGATCCAGAGTAATCACTTTGTGTTCAACGCCCTGGGCGGAGCTGACCCCAATCCGGTGCTGGTTTACTTTGAAGAAATCGACCGGCAACTGACGGGCTTGCAGGTGCGCGACAACACCTTCGGCAGTAGCGGTGCCGTTAAGCTGAAAAACCTGATGGCCCTTGTCCGGAAATCGTCGTATGCGAATGGGAATCTGCTCGACTGGGCAAGCTGCGAAGTACAGGGGCTTCGGGCCAGCGATATCGTCACGCTGAAGGCAGAATCCGGCGAAAATCCCGTTCAAAAATCGATTGACAAACTAAAGATTGATAAGAAAGACAATGTCATTAGTTTATCCGGCGAGTTCGGGTTCAAATTCAATACGGCCGTCCGCCCGGTTTTTATCGGAATGCCAGTGACTAAAAAACCGCTGAATCAGAATTTTACCTTCAAGGTATTGACCGATAATTCTTCGCGGGTCGGCAAGCTCGCCGGTGAGAAAGGGCAGGTATTGTTTGGCGCTCAGGCGGGTTCGTACGGCGCAACGTATCAGGCAAAAACCGACTTTGCGATTGGCGTTGATTTAACGTACTCCACGCAGTAACTGATCGTGCTATTCAATTGATTTGATGGCTTTATAAACATCCGCAATCCGCCGACGGGCCACGGGTAAAACCGTGCCGTCGGTCAGGGTAATTTCAACTAGATAGGTAGAAAGGCGGTGTAGCCGGGCAATGTGATGTGGATTGACGAGGGCACTTCGGCTGATGCGAATAAACTCAGGTAGCATTTTCTGCCACCGGCCCAGCGTGCGGGCCGTCATGAGTTTGGGAGCGTTGTGGCGGTGCAACAGGCTGTAATTACTATTGCCCTCCAGCCAAAGAAGATCGGAGATGGACAACGGAGCTTTATACCCTCTTAAATACAGCGAACTTACGGGTTGTTGCATCACATACTAATCGTCAGTTGCTGAGCGACGGTCTGTAAAAACGAACGAACTTCCCTGGCCTGGGAGGTGAGTTCGCAGCGTTCGGCCTGGAGATACTCGTCGAGCATCTGTTTATGAATGGCAGTCGCGATCCGTTGAATCCGGCCATTCCGACGCGCCCATAAACTGTATCCATAAATGGCCCGTGGGCATTCTTCCAATACCGCAAAGCCAAACGGGGTTGAATCGCCGGAGGGTTGATGCCAAAGCACAAACCAGCGGGCCCGTTCCAGCGTTTGCGAGAGCGAGAGCCGTTGCTGTTCCCAGCTTTGGAAATGGGTAAGAAGCCCCCCGACAGGACTTGTCATGCCGACAGATGCATCGGTAGAAGGCAGCCGTTCCGGGGATTCGGAAACTTCAAGGGGTATACGGGGTTGTTGAGTAAACCAGAAAGACATGTTTCGGTGAGTAAATCGCCTGTCTCAGGCCCTGCTCCGTTGGCCGGGTTGGCAGGGCACAAAACAGTGCGGAATGGTTACCTCAATTTTCGCCCAATTACAATGCCATTTTGTATGACAATTAAAACGATTCATAAAGTTTTGTCAAAAAGTCAAATAAAAAATCGTTGCGCGATTGCGATTAAATTTCTTTAAATCAGTTGCTGCGTTAAATCGCTTGGGAGAAAGCTTTGGCACAGTAATTGTCAACGCAACTATCTTTTTTTCTAATACAAAAAAGTGATCTTGTTTAATTTTGTATATACACATAAATTATGCAAGCTTAAACTCAGTAAATTCAGAACATGAGGGCCTTTAAAACCGGATGCCCTTTATGAAAAGGTAGTTGTCTTCCTAAACCCTTATAACCGGTCCGATCCGGTTATTGTGCTAAAAACTCCATGAAACGGTTGATCCTTTGGTTATCACTCCTGCCAGTTTGTGCTCTCTCGCTGGCACAGCCGCCCAATCTGCTGAGCGGAAAGTATGCGCCGACAGCCCTAAAAACCGTCCTGATTCCGCAGGCGCAGTGGACTCCTTTTCCAAGGCTCAATGATCGGGCGGGCTGGGCAAAAGCCGACCCGGAAATGATGCAAGCCTTCCTGAAAAAAGCGGAGAGTTATCAGAATTATCAGTGGCCGTCGGTGCCAGCCACCAAATCGCTGCTGATTGAACGCACTGGTGATCGCAATGAGTACCAGGCGATTAGCTTTCAGAAACGCGATGTGCTCGGAACACTCCTACTGGCCGAGATTTACGAGAACAAAGGGCGGTTTGTTGATCCGATCATCGACGGCGTCTGGTCGATTTGCGAGGAGTCGTTCTGGGGCGCTTCGGCTCACCTGCCCAAATCGAAAGACTATGCGGGTTTGATGGACGTGTCGCGCCCGTTTGTCGATCTGTTTGCGGCCGAAACGGCTACTTACCTGGCCTGGGTCGATTATTACCTGGGCGAGAAGCTCGACGCGGTTTCGCCCCAGATCCGGAAGCGGATTTACCACGAAACGAATTACCGTATTTTCGAGCCACTCATGAAGCAGCATCACGGCTGGATGAGTAAAAACGCCAACGGCCGACCGCCGAACAACTGGAACCCCTGGATTTGTTCCAACTGGCTGAATGCCGTGCTGTTGCTCGAAAAAGACGAGGAAAAACGGACGGCTTCCGTTCATAAATTGCTGACCGTGCTGGACGAATTTGTGAACCCGTATCCGAACGACGGGGGCTGTGACGAAGGACCAAGTTACTGGGGCGCTGCGGCTGCGTCGTTGTATGATAACATTGCCATGCTGAATCTGGCGAGTAATAACGCTTTTCAATATGTATATGCCGATGAGAAATTCCGGAATATGGGCAAATTCATTTACCGCGCCCAGATCAGCGAAAATTACTTCCTGAACTTTGCCGACGCGGACCCGCAACCCGGGATGGCCGCCAGCATGATTTACCGGTATGGGACCGACATCAACGACCCCGACATGGTGAAATTCGGCGCTTTTTACCGTAAACCATCGGATGGGAGTCTGGGCCGGTTTCATTACTTCCGGAACTTTTATGCCTTGTTCAATCAGGATGCCTACCGGAAAGCCCCGCAGGGACTGCCCTTACCCAAAGATGTCTGGCTACCGGATCTTCAGGTGTTTGCCGCCCGCGATCAGACCGGAACGACCAAAGGCTTTTATGTAGCGGCCAAAGGAGGGCATAACGACGAAAGCCACAATCATAACGATATCGGTAATTATGTGGTTTATTATGACGGTCAACCGCTTTTAATTGATGTCGGAAGAGGGACTTATACTGCGAAAACATTCAGCAATAAACGCTACGAAATCTGGTATAACTGTTCGAATTATCACAACCTGCCGACGATTAACGGCCAGACGCAACCGCCCGGGAGTAGTTTTAAAGCCAGTCAGATTTTATACAAGAAAGATGATTTAACGACGCAGTTTTCGGCTGATATTTCGAAAGCGTATCCGGCCGAAGCCGGGGTTATAACCTGGCAGCGAACGGTGCGATTAAACCGGGGTAAAAACGTACAGATTGGGGATGTAATTAAGCTGAAAAAAGCCGAATCGGTGACGCAACACCTGATGACCAGTCATCTGCCGGAAATCGGTAAAAACGGCGAATTAATCATTCATTACAAACCGGCAACGGGCGAAGCGAAGGATTTTGTGGTTCGCTACGATGCCCGGAAAATGCATCCTTCCATTGAAAAAATAAAGTTGACCACGCCCGAAGATCAGGGCATTCTGACCAAATGGGGCGATACCATTTATCGCATCAATTTCGATGTCCTGAAACCGAAAACATCCGACAACCTGGATTTCACCATCGCGTTGAAATAGCAGAGGGGTAAGGGCAGAGGGCATGGGGTGGCTGACGCATGCTATTAACCTATACCCTTTGCCCCACGCCCTTACCCCTCTGCCCCCTTCCCAAACGATGCAATCCAGAAAACAAGACTGAAAAAGGCCGTTAAGCCGCCCAGAATGATCAGGCTCCATTTCAAAACCGGCATGAAATTCCAGCGAGTAAGCAGGAATAACGCCGTGATGGCTATCCCGACCAACAGAAAGAAACCGCCGAAGATCACATACATGATAAAGCCGGTTCCAACGCCGGAATTACGGCTGTCGTGGTAATCAATGGCTCCGCACAACACGTTGGTCAGGTAAACAAGCCCAAACAGGCCCACCAGACCGATCCGGAGAAGCCACCACCACGAATTTCCGGGTGCCCAGGCCAGGCTGATAAACGAGAGCAGAATAGCCCCGAACGGCAGCACCCAGGCCAATGTCAGCAGTTGATCATTTCCGGCTTCGGTGGTGGGCTGGTTGCGACTGGCCAGAACGTGGGCCAGCACGCTCAACAGGAGCCAGATCAGTTCCGGCCCCAGCAGATGGGTGAAAGAGCGATTCATGGCTTAAAAAGCCGCGTAGGTTTTGACCTCGTTCTGAAGCGACGCGAGGGTTGCTTTTAGTTTTTTATCCAGTTCGGCATAAGCAGCCCGCAAATCATCGGTATTTTTCGGGCAATATGTTTCGACCGGAAGTGCCTTGGACCCTGAACCGCTTTCCAGCAGTTCGATGCGGGTGATCGTTGCCCGGTATTTGCGGTTGGCGCACTCGATGACGTAGCTGTAGCGAAATGTAAATACCCCACCAGCGGAGGTTTCGGTCCGGGGCAGCGTTACGGTTTGTACGGCTTTCCCGGCCAGATCGCCGGTTTCCTTATCGCTCAGGCTGAACGTTTCACCTGGCGTCAGAAACGACTGGGCCGCCCACAACCGCGCCCGGCGAAACACGTCCAGTTGCGAGACACTCCCGCAATCGACCACCTCGGTATACGCTACTTTTTGGTTGGTCACCGGTAAAATACCGTGAAGTTTCCCGTCGATCAGGGCAGGGGGGCAGTCGGCCGAAGCGGCTGTTGAAACCATTAGACTTAAAAGGAGTAAGGCAATGGGTATGATTTTCATGAGTGTGTATTTGTTGTGTCCGACAAAGCTACCGCATTGAAAACCGGGTGTCTACCTGCAAACGATACCGGGTGGTTTTGGGTGAATAAACGGAAAGGATTGCGGCATAACCACCGGGAGCATCCAGTCTGCGAGTTGTCTGTTTCTGGTCAAATCGTACTACTTGCTCCGAGAATAGATCAAAAAACCTTTGCGTACTTTTTACGGAAAGAAACATTTTCTACTTTTGGGAAACTGACTTTGGTTGCCGTTCACCCTTTTCCCGAAACCGTCATGAACCGACTACTGCTTTGCTACTCCCTGCTTCTGACGACCTTATTGCTGAGCGTACAGGCGCTGGCTCAAACGCCCCAGCGGCAACCGACGCCGAACGATACGCTCAAATCGCCCCGCGTACTGCCCGACAACCGGGTGATGCTCCAGATTTACGCGCCCAAAGCCAGCGAAGTAACCGTTGTCGGTGATTTCCTATCCGTGATGAAACCGCTGAATCTGACCAAAGACGCAAACGGCGTCTGGTCGGTAACGGTCGGGCCACTTAAGCCGGATTACTACACGTATACGCTGACCGTTGATGGCGTTCGGACAATGGACCCCAAAAACCCGGTCATTAAGCAGGGGATCAGCAGCCTGGAAAACGTGATGGCGCTGCCGGGTGCCGAGACGGTTTTTGAAGACAACCGCCCCGTTCCGCACGGCGAGATGCGGCAGGTCTGGTACCAATCGAAAACGCTCGGCATGATGCGCCGGATGCACGTCTACACCCCGCCCGGCTACGAAAAAGGCAACACCAAATACCCGGTATTTTACCTGTTGCACGGCGGGGGCGACGATGATTCGGGCTGGCCGACGGTCGGGCGGGCCGGGTTTATTCTCGATAACCTCATCGCGGCCGGGCAGGCCAAACCCATGATCGTGGTGATGCCGAACGGCAGTATGCCGCTTCCGCCTTCATCGGGAATGCCTAATCAGGCTGCAATGCAGCAAATGCGGGCGTTGTTTGCCCAGGAATTGCTGAACGATGTGATGCCGCAGGTCGAGAAGCAGTACCGGACCTTGACCAACCGCGAAAACCGGGCCATTGCGGGGCTGTCGATGGGCGGTTTTCAGACGCTGGATCTGACCCTGAGCCGCCCGGAACTGTTCAATTACGTGGGGGTGTTCAGCTCCGGCTTTTTTGGGGCTACTATCGATGAGGCCGAAACCAAATACGCCAGCGTTTTGAATGATGCGTCGTTCAACAAGAACAAAAAGCTGTTCTGGATCGAAATCGGGAAGGATGATTTTGTGATGGACGCCAACAAAAAGACGCTGGCGTTGCTCGATAAACACGGGATCAAGTACCAGTACAAGGAAACCGATGGGGGCCACACCTGGACCAACTGGCGGCAATATCTCCATGAATATGCTCCGTTGCTGTTTCGGTAAAAACCGCCCGGGACTGTGTAGCGCACGGCGTTGAAGTAGCAAACAAATGGGGTGAAAACCGGTTTAAGATGAAAGGTTTCTGAAGACCTTTGAAATCGTTCAACCACACTCCTGTTTGACAGGTGTTAACCCGTCGACAAATACCTATGAAGCCACGGATATGGGTAGTAGATGATGATGAAGACGATTTGTGGCTCATCCAGAAAGCCATGCTGCAGATAGGCGGCACCTGTCAGATTAGGCCTTTTTCAGATGCTTCCAGTGTGCTCAGTTACCTGGATAGGATGCGGAGAGCGCCTAGTCTGATCCTGATTGACTACCACTTGCCCCGAATAAACGGCCTGGAACTGACCGAAGGGCTACGGGCCAAACCGGCGTTGCGGGCCATACCGGTAGCCTGGATGAGCTCGGAGATTGATCCGAGTTGGGAAGAGCCCTGTCAGAAGCTGAATGTCAGTTGGTGTTGGGTAAAACCGAACGATTACCCGGCCTGGCAGGCGTTTGTGCGCGAGATGTGTGGGGTATTGGCTGCCTGAAACACGGTGCTGCCCGATGTTCAGGCAGGGAGATAAACCCTGAACGTACTGCCCTGGCCGGGTTGACTGCGGGCCTTGATGGCTCCGCCGTGGTTTTCCACTACTTTTTGACAAATGGCCAAACCGACGCCCGTACCTGCATAGGATGTCCGGCCGTGCAGCCGCTGAAAAACCTCAAAAATCCGGTCGGCATACTTTTCATCGAACCCAATGCCGTTGTCGGTAACCGAAATCAGGTGGTACTGACTGGCGTAACGGGCGGTTTGGACGGTAGCGGGCAAGGCGTTGCCGGGCAACAGTTCGTACGTAATCCAAATGTGCGGAGGAACGCCCGGACGACCGAACTTGATGGCATTGGATAGCAGGTTCTGGAAGAGCTGGCCCAACTGCGATGCATCTCCATGCACCGTCGGAAGCACGTCGCTCTCAATCACGGCGCCAGCCTGCTGAATCTGCAATTCCAGCGTTTCCCGGACGTTCAGGATAACATCTTCCAGCAAAACCGGGTCAAATGACTGCTGGCGGGTTGAAATCCGCGAATACGCCAGTAAATCCCGGATCAGTTCGGACATACGCCCAGCCGACGATTGCATCCGGTTGATCAGATCAATGCCACTTTCGCCCAGACCGGCGGCATACTGACTTTCCAGCAAATTGCCAAACGATTGAATTTTGCGCAACGGTTCCTGCAAATCATGCGAGGCCACATAGGCAAACCGGGTCAGGTTTTCATTAGAGCGGAGCAAATGCTGGTTCGACTCGTTCAACTCCCGCGTGCGGACCTGCACCTGGCTTTCCAACTCGGCCTCGATGCGTTTCTGTTCGTGAATATCGGTAGCCGTTCCTACCCAGAACATAATTGTTCCCGTTTCGTCGCGGATGGGTAAGGCTCGGTTCAGGTGCCAGCGGTACATGCCATCGGACCCCCGCCGGTAGCGGTTTTCCGACACATAAATTTCCCCGGTTTCCAGCGACCTCTGGTATAACGCAAGGGTATGCGGAAGATCATCCGGGTGCAGAACCGCTTCCCAACCCCAGTCGATCGACTCCTCCAGGCTTAAACCCGTATATGAATACCACTGCTGGTTAAAGAAAGTGGCTTCCCCCGTCGGTGTATTCGTCCAGGTCATGGGCGAGATGGCTTCCAGCAAGGTGCGGAATCGCTGCTCGCTGGCTTCAATTTTCCGACGGGCCAGTACCTGCTCCGTCACGTCGATGGCGACCTCGAGAATGGCATATACTTCGCCGTCGGCATTACGCAGCGGTTTATACGTATAATTGAAATAATAGATGCCCGGTTTGCCATCCACAATGAGCATGGCTTCGTCCTCCTGAGCGGTGTAAGCAATACCCGTGCGATACACTTCATCCAGAATGTGGAGAAAAGGCTGGCCGACCAGCTCAGGCAGGGCTTCGCGCAGCGGCTTCCCGGCAACGGCAGGCCCTTTTCCCCAGAACTTGATCATGGCTTCGTTGGGCAGTTCGATCACCATGTCCGGACCGGTAAACAGCGCTATCGCGGCCGGGGCTTCTTCAATGAGAGAGCGCAGCCGCTGTTCGCTGTCTTCGAGGGCCTGTTTGGCTTTGACCTGTGCCGTGACCTCAATGGCTAGAATCATGATGTCGCCGACCCGGTTGCTTTCCTCGCGGATCGGGGCATAGACGAAGTTAAAATAAGCTTCTTCCAACTGCCCATTGCGCTGAAGCCGGGCCAGTGTCTCAAAACCGTAGTGAGCAACGCCGGTTTTATAAACGGTTTGCAGAAGTTCGATAAAACCCTGATCGCGAATTTCGGGCAGAGCTTCGATCAGGGGCAGGCCCAGAATGCTGCTTTCTTTTCCCCACACCGCCAGCATAGCCTGGTTGGCCGTTTCGATGATCAGGTTTTCTCCACTCACTATGCCGATGGCGACGGGTGCCTGGGCCACCATGTTCCGAAACCGTTCCTCGGCTTTGTGCATGGCCTGGTCGGCTTCCTTCTGCTGGGTGATGTCGATGACAATGCCGGAGAAAGTAACCGGTTTTCCGGCGGTGTTGTAAAAGTACTGCCCCAGGGCCTTGATCCAGTGAATCTCCCGGTTGTTCCATACAAAACGGGCTTCGTAGTGTAAGTTTCCGGTGCGCATGGCGACCCGATACGCCTTTTCGCGAATGGACCGGTCGTCGGGGTGGAGGTGATTGACAAAAACGTCGCGGGTCAGATCCGTGCGGGCTTCTCCGGTCAGCAGCAGCGAAAGCGCAGGCGAATAGACGATGGCGTTGGTTTCCAGATCAATGGAAAATGACCCTGCTCCCGACCCTTCCAGGGCCAGTTGAGCCTGGTGTTCCGACAGAGCGGTTTTTTCGCGGGCTTTCACCTCGTCCGAGATATCGCGGGCTACGCCCGAAAACCGGTAAGCCTGGCCGGTTTCGGTAAAATAGGCCTGGCCCATGAAATGAACCTGGCGCATGACGCCATCATCGGCCCCGATGGTGCGGTACTGTATGTCGTAATAACCGCCCGATTCCGGATTCAAAGCCCACTGAACGGCATCCTCAACCCGCTGCCGGTCGTCGGGATGAATGTGGACTGCTACCTGGCTGTAGGCCGACGGATTAGCATCTCGTAAACCGAAAAGAGCCTGGCAACGGGCATCCCAGGTAATGGTCTGGTCGGCAGGATTCAAATCCCAGGTTCCGAGCTGGGCCGATTGCAGGGCAAAGCGGAGCCGTTCTTCGCTTTCATGGCGGGCTTTTTGCAGGGTAACCCGCTCGGTAATATCCTGCATGGAGCCGACCATCCGAACGGCCTTTCCCTGCCGGTGCATGACATACCCACGGTCGTAGACGATGATGTAAGAGCCATCGGCCCGGCGAAACCGGTATTCCGCCGACCAGTTCGAACCGGCCTGGTCAATGACCTGGTGAATACTTTCCAGAACGTCTTCCCGATCGTCCGGATGAATGTAATCATACCAGGATTCGGGGCCTGGTTCCGGTGTGGGCTGCGGATAACCAAATACGGCTGTGTATGCTTCATTCCACCAGACCGTATTGGCTTCCAGATCCCAGTTCCAGACAACATCCCGAGTGGCTTTGGTTAATAACTCGAATAATTCATTCGTCGGTTTTAAATCGGTATTCACAGGTGGGTGCCTTCGCGCAGGTCTAAATGTAATCCTAAAGATAAAGAAATGCCGCCGAACTTCTTTTAACCGTACCAGGAAAGTACGTTGCGGAAAGGCGCTATACAAAGACGCAACGGCCTCATTACAAAATTGCGAACCGGTAAGTATAGAAAATTTACTGATTATCAACGTATTATTTGTGCTATTTTAGGCCAGACAGGGCCCTGACCTACAAGGTCCGGGTTGTGGTTGGAACTTAAATTTGGTTAACAGCTCTTCTTTGAAGAGAAAAGACGTCTTCAAACTATACCCAGACAAAAGAAGAAAGAGAATAGACAAGCGCCTAGTTAGTTAAAAACCAGAACGTTAGTCTCACATCTTTTCTCTATTATCTAGCAGTCTACTATATGTACTTTAAATCGACATACCAGGGAGCCCGGTTGGTGGCCGAAACATTAGAAACCTATTTTGATCACCATTTTGCCACGGCCACGCTCAACGGGGAGCCGGATACGGCCCATCAGCCGCATGCTGCTATGATCGAGGCCGTGATCGATTCGGCGTTCTGGGCCAGTTTACAACACGAAGAAGGTAATTCGCCGAAGGTCTCGCTGGCGTTGTTACCGCCCGATCAGGTGGGAAGCCCGCTGTTGTTCGGACACCGCCTGGGGCTGACTCCCGCGACGCTGACCAAACTGGCCCCGGCCGTCGAACGGCCGGGCATTCACCTCGGCGTCTGGTATGAGAACGATGCCTTGTATATCTGGGGCACCACCCGCGACATTCCGGGGAACTGCTTCGTGCTGGAAGTCATCGAACCCGGTTTACTGGTGATCAAACACCGCCGAATGGACGGTTTTGGCAAGTTTGTCAATGTGGCAATTCTAAAAGGTGATCAGATCAAAATCATCGACGAGGGAACGGCCCGGACACCCGATTGTCCGAATGTGGTCAGTTCGATGCTCGGTTTTACGCTGCCTTCGTTCTGGAACGACTCGATGAATGTCTTGGTCCAACTGGCGGTATCGATGCGGGCGCATGGGCGGGGCGGCTCGTTGCTGGTGGTACCCTCGGGAAGCCAAACCTGGCGGGAATCCATCATCGATCCGATTTCGTATCCGGTGGTGCCGGTGTTTTCGCAACTTCGGGACTTGCTGCGGCAGGAACCGGAAGCCGTTGGCCCCAACGTATGGCGGGGATCGGTCAACCAGGCCGTCGACTGGATTGCGGGCCTGACGGCCGTAGACGGAGCCACGATTATCAACGACCGGTATGAAGTGCTCGGGTTTGGGGCCAAAATCGGACGGTCGGCAGTCAGCGACCGGGTGGAGCAGATTATTGTCACCGAACCGGTGGTGGGCAATCAGGCGGTGGTGGTGCATCCGGCCCAGACGGGCGGTACGCGGCATTTGTCGGCGGCCCAGTTTGTGTTCGATCAGCGCGATGCGGTAGCGTTGGTGGCTTCGCAGGATGGCCGGTTTACGATCTTTGCCTGGTCGCCCAGCGACCGGATGGTGCATGCGCACCGCGTGGACGCGCTGTTGTTGTAAGGTAAAACCGTCAAAATGAAAGGAATAAGGACCGCTTACTAAACTTAATATAACTATTTATCAATGTAAGTTACTTGTATTACACTTTTTTATATAGTTTAGTAAAACCCTTTCTTATCCGCACAATGGTCCACCGTCCCAAACCCAATCGGTATTACCTGATCCATAACGAGCCCGTTCTGTTAACTGAAAGACTTTTAAAGGAACTTCAGCCACCCAACCGTCCGCAACCGATCAAGTTAACCAAGTCATGGCTCCAGGCTTTTGGCTTCAGTCCGGACCCGATGGCCAACTCCTGGCTGTATGAAGATTCGCGCCTGGTGCCGGGCATGAACTGCTGGCTATGTGTGCAAACCCGCCGGTATTTGTATTACGTCCATGATTTGCAGGATTTGTTCGAAGAAGAATACGAATACACCGAACTCCGACTGCTGAAAGAGCCGAGCCAACTCCACGTACCGACGGTGCGTCAGCAGTACGTATAATAGAGAGGGAGACAAAAGGGATACAAGATACAAGATAATAAACGGTATTCCGGATGTGGACGCTTACTTTACGCAAGTAAGATGTGCAGAACGGAATGAACTATGCTGAAACCCGGTTTTAAACCGGGTTTTTGTGTTTTGTAAAAACCGCCTTTCTGTGTCAGCAAAAGACGTTTTCAAAAAAAGTCAACTTTTTTTGAAAACCGACTACGGGTAAAATAGTGCAATTAAGTCTTTGATTCGTTTTAGCATCCTGCGAATTAATGGCTACCTTTAACCGCCTGTACCCGACACCACTGCCTGACCACCGGCCCGGGCCATCCCTACCCGACGAACCGCCTATGTCAACGGTGTACGATTCCGAACTTTTTCTGCGGAAAGCCTTTGAGGAAGAACCCCGCAAAGGGTTCGAACTGCTGTTTCGGCAATATTACACCCCGTTGTGCAGCCACGCCGTGCGGTTTGTGTATGCGCGGCAACTGGCCGAGGACCTGGTGAGTGAGGTGTTTTACCAGTTCTACCGCACGGAAGCCTACCGCAACGTGCGTTCGTCGTACATGAGCTACCTGTTTCGGGCGGTTCGAAACGAAGCGTATACCCATCTCCGCCGGGAATTCGGAAAAACCGACTCCATCGAAACGACCACTGAAAATCACCTGGCCGGTCATCAGCTTCAGCCCGACTCCGAGGTGCATTTCAACAACCTGTTTTTGGCCGTCAACGACGCCATCGGGCAGTTGCCGCTCCAGTGCCGCCGGGTTTTTCTGCTGAGCCGGTTCGAGAACAAAAAGTACGACGAGATTGCCGCCGAACTCCAGATTTCGCCCCGAACCGTCGAAGTCCACATCTCCAAAGCGCTTAAACACCTGCGGCACGTACTCCGGGACGAATGGACAGTACTGTTCGTGCTGCTCGCCTTTTTTCCACTACACTAAGGGAAAAACCGGTTTTCTGAGTCTGCTACTCAACCCGTACAACCATGAATCATCTGGTATCGAAACAGACACTCTTTGCCTACCTGTCGGGGCAGGCTAACCCCCTCGAACGGCAAACCGTGGAGGAATGGCTGAAAAATCCGGCCAATACCGAAACCTTCCACGCCTGGCTGCTCGAATGGGAAATGCAGTCGCTGCAATTCCGGCCCGACGCCGACAAGGCGTTTGAAAAACTTTCCCGGCGTCTTGATCAGGTCGAAGAACCATCGCCGGAAACCGAACCGGTAGCCGCTCCCCGACTGCCGTTTCGCCGGTGGGGCTGGCGGGCCTACCTGGTGGCGGCTATGGCCCTGCTCTTGCTGGGCGTGAATGTGCGTCCGCTCCGGACAAAACTGCTTTACGAAACCTACCAGACCGCGGCCAATCAGGAGCGAACGATCCGGCTGGAAGACGGTACCGACGTGACGCTCCGGCCCAACTCTGCCTTGCAGGTGCCCCGGTTTGGCTTTTGGGGTGATGTGCGCCGGGTGACGCTGACCGGCGAAGGGCGGTTTTCGGTCACGCACAAACCGGATCACCAGCGGTTTGTGGTCAAAACCTCCGACCAGTTTCAAATCGAAGTGCTGGGCACTGAATTTACGGTGTACGCCCGGAAACAGCAGACGAACGTGGTGCTGGATCGCGGCAAAATCCGGGTCGATTACAAAACCGCTACCAAAAACCAGCAACTGGTGATGAAACCGGGTGAGATGGTGATGCTGAGCCAACAGGGAGCCATGCAACTCCGGAAGCTGGCGCCGGTTCGGAAAAACCCGGCCGAAAACGGGCATCTGTTCCAGTTTCGCGATACCTCGCTTTGGGAAGCCTGCTACCTGATCGAAGAACACTTCGGTAAAAAAGTGGAAATCGCCGACGATTCACTGGCTTATCGTACCATTTCGGGCAACTACCGCGCCCGCACGGCCACTGAGCTGCTGGACCTGCTGGTTGCAACCTCCGAAATCCGGGTCGATTCGACCGGAAATACCTATGTATTGAAAGAACACTGAGTATTCCTATTCCCTTTTTTGTCATTCTACCATGAAAAAAACTGTCTACCACTTGGGCGTATTAACCCTCTTGTGGACCTGCTACCCGATCGCCGGTTTTTGCCAGACGCTGGCGTCGGCGCAGCCCGTCCAACGGTCGACCGGCCGCAGCGCCCCCGTGCAACTCAAAAACGTGCTGCTCGACTTGCAGCGCCATTACCGCGTCGAAATTGTGTTTGAAGACCGCATCATGGTCGGCAGAAATGTGGCCGCCGATGCCGTCAACCTGAACGGTTCGGTCGAAAAAGCGCTGCAAACCTTGCTGAAAAATACCGGCTTGCGGGTCAAAAAGATTCGCAAGGATACGTTCGTGATTTCGGAAGCCCGGCGCGAAAAAAACGACCTCTCGAACCGGAGCAACGCAGCAGAACCGGCCGCGTCGAACGCGCCCGCTGAACCCGACGACCACCCGGTTTTCGCAACGCCCGAATCGGTAGCGCCCCGGCAAACCGTCGTGGCCGACGTGACCGTGAGCGGCACCGTGTCCGACGAAACCGGGGCCGGTTTGCCGGGCGTGAGCGTGGTACTGAAAGGAACGACGCGCGGCACCACCACCGACAGCAAGGGCTTTTACCAGTTGACGGTGCCCGATGAAACCGCCGTGCTGGTGTTCAGCTTTGTCGGTTACATTTCGCAGGAAGTAACGGTCGGAAACCGCAACAACATCGCCGTAAAGCTCGAAAACGACACCAAATCCCTGTCGGAAGTGGTCGTGGTGGGCTACGGCACGCAGAAAAAAGTAAACCTGACGGGGGCGGTTTCGTCGGTCACGAGCGAGGACATCACCCGGCGGCCGGTGGGGCAGACCTCGGCGGCCTTGCAGGGCCTGATGCCGGGCGTGACCGTCACGCAGCGCTCGGGCCGACCGGGGGGCGATGCCGGAACCATCCGGATTCGGGGCGTCGGGACGTTGGGCGGCAGCAGCCCTGACCCACTGGTCCTGATCGACGGTATCGAAGGCTCCATGAACAGCATTGATCCGAACCTGATCGAATCCATTTCGGTCCTGAAAGATGCCGCTTCTGCCTCGATTTACGGGTCGCGGGCGGCCAACGGCGTAATTCTGGTGACGACCAAACGGGCCAAAGCCAACCGGATTTCGGTCAATTACAACAACTACATCGGCTGGCAAACACCCACCAACTTGCCCAAGATGGCCAACGCTATCGACCACATGCTGATGACCAACGAAGCGTACGTCAACGTGGGCCGGGCGCCCTTGTACTCCGACGACCTGATCCAGAAATACCGCACGGAAGGGCCGACAAATCGGGATTTATACCCCGATACCGACTGGCAAAAAGAGGTGCTGACCGGCTCCGGTTTGCAGCAAAGCCACTTTTTCAGCATCAACGGCGGGAGCGAGCGCATCCGGTTTCTGACCTCGGCCGGTTATCTTGACCAGAAAGGCATCATCGAAAATTCAAGCTTCCGGCGGTATACGCTTCGGAACAACACCGACATCCAGCTTTCCAAAAAATTCAGCGCCCGCGCCGATTTGCAGGTGGTAGCCGCCACGACCATCGAACCGGGGCGGGGTTCGGAAGAAGTGTTTCACTGGATGAACCGGATTCCGGCCAACCAGATCGGCATCAATTCCAACGGCACCTGGGGCGACGGCTGGAACGGCGACAACCCGATTGCCATGTCGCGCGATGGCGGAACCCGCAAAAACAACAGCCCGTACGTACTGCTGAACGCGGCTCTGGTGTATAAACCTGTCGAGTCGCTGACGGCCGAGATTGCCTATTCGCCGAAATACGCGCTGTCCATTGACAAAAACTTCAACAAGGCCGTGCAGGCCTACAAACCCGACGGTACGCTCAGCTTTCTGGCTCCGGCGAAAAGCAGTTTAACCGAAACGACGAACCGGTCGATGTACACCACCCTGCGCGGAACGCTGACCTTTGACAAGGTGTACGGTGACCACGGTGTGAAGGTGCTGGGCGGTTTTTCCCGCGAAGATTTCCGCAACGACAATACCTCGGCATTTCGCGAAGGTTTTCTGCTGCCCGATTACCAGGTGCTGAACGCCGGAGCTTCCGACATTCAGCGGGCCTCGGGCGGGGCGTCGGAATGGGCGTTGCAGTCGGTTTTCGGGCGGATTAATTACGATTACAAACAGAAATACCTGCTCGAAGCCAACGCCCGGTACGACGGTTCGTCGCGGTTTTCGAAAGGAAATAAATACGGTTTTTTCCCTTCGGTATCAGCCGGTTGGCGGATTTCGCAGGAAGCCTTTATGCAACCGCTGACCAACGTAGTGAATGAGTTGAAAGTCCGCGCTTCCTGGGGCCGACTGGGCAACCAGAATATTCCGGGCGGGAATTATCCGTTCATGTCGTCGCTGCAATTCGGGCCGTATACGCTGGGTAAGCAGATTGTCAACGTGGTGGCGCTCAACACCCTGGCAAACGCTGATATTTCGTGGGAAACCACCGAGATGACCGACATCGGGCTGGATGCCACCCTGTTTTCCAACCTGTCGATCACGGCCGACTATTTTTCCAAACAGACGCGGGATATTCTGTTGGCGCTGGATATTCCGGCCATCGTCGGCCTGGGAGCGCCGTTCCAGAACGCGGGTGTGGTCGACAACAAGGGCTGGGAGCTGGGGATCAATTATAGAGGGGCCATCCGGGATTTTCGGTACGACGTTGGATTCAATATTTCGGATGTCAAAAATACCGTGGTCGATCTGCGCGGGGTCAACCAAACCGGCCTGACGGTCAACCGGGAAGGCTATTCGATTGGCTCGCTGTTTGGCTTGCAGGCCGAAGGGTTGTTCCAAACGGCGGATGAGGTGGCCGCCCACGCCCAGCAGTTTGGCGTCATCAAACCGGGTGACATCAAGTACAAAGACCAGAACGGCGACGGCATCATCAACGGCGACGACAACGTCGTGATCGGCAGCACGATTCCCCGGTTTACGTACGGAACCACGCTCAACGGCTACTACAAAGGCTTTAGCCTGAACATCGTTTTGCAGGGTGTGGGCAAAGCCGACGGGTTGCTGAACGAGCAGGGCATCATGCCGTTCTTCCTGGGTGGTACCGTGCAGGAGCAGCACAAGGACCACTGGACGCCCGAAAACCCGAATGCGACTTTTCCCCGGTTAGCCTTCAGCGAAGCCAACAACGAGAAAAACTCCAGCTTCTGGATGCGCAATGCCGCCTACCTGCGTCTGAAAAACATCCAGCTTGGCTACTCGCTGCCCACGACCCTGACGCAGCGGGCGGGCATCAGCAACGCGCGGGTATTTGTCAACGGCCAGAACCTGCTGACCTGGGATAAGTTCTGGGACGGTTACGACGTGGAGTCGCCGGTCGGCACGGGTCGCAGCTACCCGCAGGTCAAAATGGTCAGCTTCGGGCTTGACGTCAGTTTCTAAATGCTCACCCCCAACCCCCTGAAGGGGGCTTTGGCCCACGTAGTAAAAACCCCCTTCAGGGGGTTGGGGGTAAAACCACCTTTATCGGACATCTTTCCATGAAAAAAATACATTACCTTCTGTTAGCGGCCGGTCTACTCTTCAGCACGACGGCCTGCGAAGATTACCTCGAACGCTACCCGCTGGAAGGCCCTGCCGACCAGTCGTATTTTACCAACGCCAGCGAACTGGAACTGGCCGTCAACGGCACCTACAAAGGCATGAACTTTCACCCGAGCGACAACATGCCGACGCAACTGCTGCTCGACGACTGCTCCGACCTGGGCTGGGACCGTAACAACAGCGCCCTGCAACAGATCGGCAAGGGTAGCCACGACAGCAACAACGGATTTGTAAATTCCGTCTGGGTGAACTCCTACCGAATCATTGGCCGTTGTAACTTTATTCTCGACAACATCGGCAAGCTGGACGGCAAAATGGATGCGGCCCTGCAAGCCCGTTTCCGTGCCGAAGCCCGGTTTGTCCGCGCCTACGCCTACCACTACCTGATCGAGTTGTTCGGCGGGGTGCCGCTGGTGACCAAAACGCTGGGGTTGTCGGACGCTCAGGTGCCGAAAAGCAGCAAGGAAGAATGCGTCAATTTCATCCTGACCGAACTGGACGAAGCCGCCAAAGACCTGCCGGTAAGCTACGACGCCCGCAACGTCGGACGCGCCACGAAAGGAGCGGCTTTGGCGACCAAAGCCCGGACGGCGCTTTACAACGAAAAATGGGAGATAGCCGCCCAGGCCGCCAAAGCCGTGATGGACCTGAACGTCTACAAACTGCATCCGAACTACGGCGAACTGTTTTCGTACCGGGGCCAGACGTCGAGCGAGATTATTTTTGCCTTGCAGTACCTGAAAACCAGCACCGTCGTTCATAGCACTCCGCAGAATTTCCTGTCGCGGAACGCGCAGGGGGCTTCCAACAAGGTGCCGGGCCAGGCGCTGATCGATGCCTACGAGTGTACCGACGGGCTGACGATTGATAAATCTCCGCTGTATAATCCGAAAGATCCGTTCAAAAACCGTGATCCCCGGCTGGATTTCACAGTGGCGGTACCCGGTTCCAACTTCTTCAATTTCAAGTTTGAAACCCACAAGGACAGCGTCAAAACCGTCAATTACGCGACCGGCGCGCGGATCGACAACCAGGACGCCATTCACGCGTTTGCCACCTACACAGGCTACTGCTGGCGGAAATACACCGACCTGACCGACAAGGACGATCGCAACAACTCGGAACTGAACGTGACACTGATCCGCTACGCCGAGGTGTTACTGATTTACGCCGAAGCTAAAATAGAAGGGAACCAGATCGACCAATCGGTATACGACGCCATCAACGCCGTCCGCCAACGCCCGACGGTGAACATGCCGCCGATCAAAACCGGTAAGACGCAGGCCGAACTGCGGTCGATCATTCGGAAGGAACGTAAGTATGAATTGACGAATGAAGGCTTTCGGTTAATAGACATCCGGCGCTGGAAGCTGGCCGACAAACTCCTGAACGGCAACTTTTTGGGCCGGATTCCGAAGGGACTGCTGGCGACGGCCCCGGTGATCGACGCCAACGGAACACCCGACTACAGCAACGTGCCCAACAAAGCCGATATGCGGGTGGTCGAAGTCCGGATTTTCAAAGCCAACCGGGATTACCTCTGGCCGATTCCGTACATCGAAACCGTCACGAACAAGGCGCTCACGCAGAATCCCGGTTATTAATCTTTGCTGATCCATTCCTATGCCCACAACCCGTCGTCATTTTCTGAAAGTGTCCGGCCTGAGCGGTCTGGCCCTGACAACCCAGCTTCCTGAACTCTATGCACTCTCAACCGCTGATACTCAATACGACCTGATTATCGTTGGGGCCACGCCCGGCGGCATCATGGCGGCTGTGGCAGCTTCCCGGCTCGGTCGCAAATCCCTGATTCTGGAGCGAACGGCCCACATCGGCGGTTTGCCCGCCAACGGCCTGGGCGCTACCGACATCGCGACGCGGGGTGCTACGGGCGGCTTGTTTCTGGAATTTGTCCAGCGAATCAAAGCGCATTATGTCCAGAAATACGGTGCGGATTCGCAGCAGGTAAAGGATTGCTCCGACGGTTACCATTTCGAACCGGCGGTGGCGGCTAAAATCTTCAACGATTTCCTGAAAGAAAGCCCCAACGTGACGGTATTGACGATGCGGCAGTTTGATTTTGAGCCGGAAAACCTGACGATCCAGCAAAACCGCATTCAGGGCATTCGCGTCCTGAACCGCACGACCCAGAAGACGGAAATCTACCAGGGTCGGTTTTTCATCGATGGAACGTACGAAGGCGACCTGATCGCGGCCGCCGGGGTGCCGTTTTTCCTCGGTCGGGAAGGCAAATCGGAGTACGGCGAAGTTGGGGCCGGGCGGGTGTACAAATACTGGGCCGGGCCGGAAGGAGAAGGGTCGACGTTTCAGGGCGACAATGCCGTCCAGTCGTACAATTATCGCCTGTGCCTGACGAATGATCCGAAAATCCGGTTCAAAATCCCGAAACCAGCCCGCTACAACCGCGAGGAATATGTCTCGCTGATCGACGACGTGAAAACTGGTCACTACACCGGCGTCGCGATGATGAAACTGCCCGATGCGCAGCGGGTCGAGAACCTGCGCCGGGCCAAAGCCGGTTTGCCGCCCGAAGTCCCCGGAATGCCCAAAGGCATCGCCTGGCTGACGAACATGGTGAAACTCCCCAACGGCAAAAACGATGGCAACAACCAGCACCATGCGTTCATTTCGACGGATTTACCGGAAGAAAACTGGCCGTATCCGACCTCTGGCTGGGACTGGCGGGACCGTTTCGCCCAACGCTTGCGGGAGTACACGGAAGGCTTGTTTTATTTCGCCCAAAACGACCCCGAACTGCCCGAATGGTTCCGCAAGGAGTGCTCGGCATGGGGCTGGGCCAAAGACGAATACACCGACAACGGCCATTTTCCCCGCCAACTCTACGTCCGGGAAGGCCGGCGGATGAAGGGCAAGTACATCTTCAAGGCGCAGGATGCCCAACCCGAAAAACCGGGCGGACGGCCCCCGCTCCACACCGACAGCATCACGGCCAGCCACTACGCGCTCGATTCGCACGCCGTGCGGAAGCGCGAACCGGGCCGGATTCACCTCGACGGCTTCATCAGCTACCCGTCGGCGGTGTATACTGTTCCGTTCGGGGTGATCGTGCCGGACTCGCCCCTCGAAAACCTGCTGGCCCCCGTTCCGGCTTCGGCCACGCACATCGGTTTCTCGACGCTCCGGATGGAACCTTGCTGGATGGCGCTCGGGCAGGCGGCTGGTACGGCTGCGGCCCTGTGCGTGCAGAAAGCCCAGTCGGTGCACGCGCTGGCGGTGCCGGACTTGCAGAAGTCACTGCTTCAACAGAAAGCGATTCTGGTTTACGAGAAGGGGCTTTCCGTCGCCGATCCCAACTTTGAAGCGAATCAACTGGCGGCTTTGAAAAAATAAAATCATTACACAGGGTTAATCAGAGGACATCAGACGGGGCCGTCCGGCGGGTTATCAGAGAAACACCCTGATTAACTCTGATGTCCTCTGATTAACCCTGTGTAACAACTCTTTCCAAACTATGCGCTACATCATCCTAATCTGCCTCAACCTCCTTTTCCTGACTTCAACCCTGGCCCAGCAGGTGGACATTTGCGTCTACGGCGGCACGTCCGGGGGCGTCATTGCGGCCTACACCGCCCGGAAAGCCGGGAAAACCGTGCTGCTCATCGAGCCCGGCAAACACCTAGGCGGCATGACCTCCGGTGGCCTGGGCCTGACCGACATCGGCAACAAATACGCCATCACGGGCCTGGCTCGCGACTATTACCGGCGCATTGGCCAGCACTACGGCAAGTTTGAACAGTGGATTTTCGAGCCGCACGTTGCCGAGGACCTGTTCAAGGATTACGTCAAGCGCGGCAAGGTAGATGTGCTGTATGCCCACCGGCTTTCTGGCGTAAAGAAAACCGGGAACCAGATCCAGGAAATCACGCTGGAAAATGCCGATAATCCGTCTGCGAAACGCACCGTGCGGGCCAAAATATTCATCGACTGCACGTACGAAGGCGATCTGCTGGCGAAAGCGGGCGTTTCGTACATCGTTGGGCGGGAAGACAACTCGAAGTACAACGAGACCCTCAGTGGAGTGCAACTGATGACCGGCCACCAGTTGCCCGACGGCATCGACCCGTTCAAAACGCCCGGAAAACCGGAATCCGGTTTGGTCTGGGGGGTCAGCCCGGCGAAGCTGGAACCCAACGGCACCGGCGATACCAAGGTGCAGGCCTATAATTACCGCATCTGCCTCTCGTCGGACCCGGCCAACCAGGTGCCCATCACGCGTCCGGCGGGCTACGATTCGACGAAATACGAATTGCTCGTCCGGCTGATCGCGGCCCAACCGCAGAAACGCACGCTCAACGACTACTTTATCTGGAGCGGGATGCCGAACAAGAAAACCGACATCAACAACCGCAACGGTTTTTCGACCGACATGATCGGCATGAATTACGAGTACCCGGACGGCAGCTACGAGAAACGGGCGCAGATCATCCGCGATCACGCGCTGTATACCAAGGGCTTGCTGTACTTCTTCGGCCACGACCCGCGCGTACCGCAGGAGCTTCGGGAGCAGATGCTGAAGTGGGGCTATCCCAAGGATGAGTACATGGACACGGGTAACTGGTCACCGCAACTGTATGTCCGGGAAGCGCGCCGGATGGTGGGCGAATACGTCATGACGCAGGCCAATTGCCAGGGCAAGGAAGTCGTGACGGACGGAGTTGGCATGGCGGCTTACACGATGGATTCGCACAACATTCAGCGAATCGTGATCGAGAAAAACGGCCAGAAAATGGCGAAGAATGAAGGAAACGTCGAAGTGGGCGGTTTTGGTCCGTACCCGATTGCGTACCGCGCGCTGATTCCGAAAGAAAACGAGTGCCGAAACCTGCTGGTGCCGGTTTGTCTGTCGGCCTCTCACATTGCCTACGGGTCGATCCGAATGGAGCCGGTTTTTATGGTGCTGGGCCAATCGACGGCGCTGGCGGCCTCGATGGCGATTGATGCCAAAACGAGCGTGCAAAAAATTGATGTCACCAAACTGCAACAGCGATTGAAAACCGATCCGCTGGCCGACGGCAGCACGCCCGAAATTCTGGTGGACAACGACGACAAAACGCGGGTCAATACCAACGGCAACTGGCGGCTGGAAAGCAAGAGCAAAGGCGGTTACGGCCCGTCGTACCTGGTAAACGAAACCGGCGAAACCGGGGCCGTGCGATTTATACCGGAAATTGCCAAAGCGGGTAAATACAAGATTTACACCTACTTCCCGCGCCTGCCCAAAAGCGCGTCTGAACTGGGCATCACGGTGGCAGACGGCAAAGCGACCAAAACCATACCGATCAAACCGTCGGACATTGTGGTGGTCGGGCAGACCTCCGGCGAGTGGGTCGCGCTGGGCGAATATGAACTGCCGAAAGGCAAAACCGCATCTGTGGAAATTGCGGCAACCCAACCCGACGGCCCGGTTGTGGCCGACGCTGTGCTATTCGTTCCGGCCTTCTAACGTACCCACGGACTTTAGTCCGTGTGAGCCAGAATGACCTTTAGTTTATATCATCTATCAGATCATTTTAGCTCACACGGACTAAAGTCCGTGGGTACGTTAAAACACAGGACTTCGCTGAGAGTGGAAAGAATGGTCTTTGTAAATTCAATTATATTGAACAATTGAATTGCTTTTAAAACACGGGCTAAAGTACTTGGGTTCGTTTGGAGTAGATGAGGGCCTATTTGTACCTTTACGGGTATTCATCTACTGAGCTGTTCTTCATGATTCTTGATTTATTTTCGTTGGCGGGCAAAACCGCCCTTGTCACCGGCGCCAAGCGCGGCATTGGAAAAGCGATGGCCATTGCGCTGGCTGAAGCCGGGGCGGATATCATCGGCGTATCGGCTACGCTCGAACCAGGGAGTGAGGTAGAGCAGGCTGTAACTGCACTGGGCCGGAAGTTTTACGCTTTTCCGGTTGATTTCGCGGACCGTGCGGCCATTTACACGTTTCTGGAAACGATGCGCGGGGAGTGTCCGCCTGTCGACATTCTGGTGAACAACGCCGGAAACATCCGCCGAAAACCGGCCGCCGAGCATCCCGACGAGTATTGGGACGAAATCATCGACATCAACCTGAACGCGCAGTTTGTGATCAGCCGCGAAATTGGCCGGGAAATGCTCACGCAGGAGGTCGATTACAACCGGAAAATCATCTTCACGGCTTCGCTGCTGACGTTTCAGGGTGGGGTGACGGTGCCGGGCTACGCGGCCAGCAAAGGTGCCATCGGGTCGCTGACGAAGGCGCTGGCGAATGAATGGGCGGCTAAAGGCATCAACGTCAACGCCATCGCGCCCGGTTACATTGCCACCGACAACACGGCCGCCCTCCGGGCCGACGCCGACCGCAATCCGGCCATCCTGGCCCGTATCCCCGCCGGGCGCTGGGGCGAAGCGGCCGACTTGCAGGGGGCTGTCGTCTACCTGGCCTCCCAGGCTTCCAACTACGTCCACGGCACTATTTTGACCGTCGACGGCGGCTGGATGGGAAGATGATTTTATGGTCTATAGTTTTATGGTTGCTATGGATGAAAACTATAGATCATAAACCATAAACTGGTAAACTCTAAACCTTCTCCCGGTTTTCCGAGTTATGAAGTGAAATCAACCTCACCATCATGACTATGGACAACACAACCGATAATCTGGACCAAACCGATAATCTGGACCAATTCGATCCGCAGGCGCGGGATGAATCATATTATTCCAAAAATCCCTATCAGCACGGCACGTCGGATTACGGCAACCCGAGCGAAGGCGTTGGAACGGGGGAGGGGCGCGTAACGGCGAACGATCAAAGTGAAACGACCCACGACCTGAGAGCAAACAAAGAAGCCTTTGGCGGAAGCCACCAACCGGAAAACCGGCCGGACACGCACGGATCGTTTCAGGAATGGGATGTTGATCCGAATGTAATTGCTGAAAACCGGCAGGATGCGGCCACGGCACCGGATAAGGTGGAAAGCGGTTTGCCGAGCAGCGTCGAAGGATTGCCCGACAACCCGTCGGACGAAGCGCTGTTTGTTCGGCAGGGAGCCACCATGCTGGAGGAAGGTGACAAGCCTGCGGATGGCTACGACCCGCACCACATGGGCTATGGCAATGGAGACGATGACGAAAAGAAGCAATAAGTCGTAAGTAAGTTGAACTTTGCAAAACGGTCTGTCAGCTTTGGCAGGCCGTTTTTTATAGTTCTGAAGGCGGTCGTTGGGTCAGCTGCCGGGCTTCTTTCACAAAGTGAGAGAAATCCGTGTAACCAACCTCTTCGAACGGATACTGACTGCCGTGTCGTTTATAGAACTGTAACCCTTTTTTAAAGCGGATCAGTTTCTGACAATACTTGGGTGAATACCCGAGCGTATCGGTAAAATACCGGTGCAGGGATGGGTACGAAACACCCAGATCGCGGCAAAGCTGATGCAGGTGAACGAATTGATTGTCAATGGTTTGATGAAAGTGCGTCAACGCTACCTGAACAAGTCGAAACCGGTAGTCTGGCTCGAAGGCCTGAAGTTGTTTCTGCAAAACAGCTTCCATTAGGTAGACCCGCTCGCGAAAATGACCAACTGCCTGCAAGCGTTCTTCGAGTTCATCGGGCCGGAGCAGAACCGACAGGTCTTCGTTCGCATTTTCAATCTCGACACTCGAAATTCGGAACAGGTGGCCGAGTACCCCCGGTTTGAATTTGACGTAAAATTCGTGGACGCCCCCGGGGTAGATCGACGTGTGAAGCTCGGTCAGGTTGCCGAAAAACCGGGAGCCTTTGACGGTTTTAAGCGCCCCGGTTTTCGGGTTGATCGACAGCCAGCTTTGGGGCTGTAAACTAATCGTTAGTAAGTTGGAAAGGTTCGGTAAGCCGTTCAAGTACAGTGGGTTTGCCAGTGTGGCGGGTTGGTTGACTTCGAAATAATAATCCACAAAAGCCGCCAGCGCCGGGCCGGGGTACGCCAGCCGGAAGTGCGGTTCTGCTTCATCTTCGTAAATCACCCGTCCCTGATTCATGGCTGCAAGCGAGCCAGGAATTCGATTCCCAAACCGGTAATCAAAAACCGCTCTTTTTTATTTTCCAGCAATTGCTGCGTCCAATCGACAAAACCGCCGTCGCCAATCTCAATCTCCTGACCCCGCACCGTGAGCAACACCTTGTACTGCAAGCCTTTGTAATACCGGTTTTCGTGGCTGGGCGTGCGGTCGGTTTCCAGTACCAGATCGGGCCGGAGTTGTCGAATATGATTGCTTACCTGCTCCAAAAGCCGCCCATCCTCGTCTTCGCTGCGCCGGATCAGCCGGAAACGCAAGGTGCTGATTTGCAGGCTATCGCGCAAGATGGCGGTCATCACGGCCAGGTGCTCGGCCAGGCTTTCGCGCTCAAACTGAAAACTCCCTGTATCGCGTCCCGATGAAATCAGGCAGGCAATCTTGAAATGCTGCGAGTGGCCCGGAATGGTCACTTCGGGCGTCCGGACGTGCCGGTGAATGGTGGAAAACCGGAGTTGGTCGGTGGGCGAAACCGGCTGCCACCGGCCGTTTTTTTTCAGATCGGCCACGTGCAGCGCCAGTGCATTCGTCGCGTCGGCCAGCACTTCCGTACCGCGCAGGGCCGACAGGATTTTCTTTTGATCCGCCGTGGCCACCACCGAACACGAACCCAGCGGAGCTACCGGCGACAGTTCGATGGGCTGAAACCGGAAGGTTTCGAAGATTTGCAAAAGCCGCGTTTCCAAGCCGCGCAGGGCCATCACGGCCAGGTCGGCCGGTTTGACGAAGCGGTTTTTCTGGTACTGTTTCAGCAGTTCAGGGGCTGACAACCGGGCGGTTTGCCGGTCGAACACCTCCAGCAGCACCGTGTTCAGTTCCGAGGGCGTCAGTTCATCCGCCAGGATGCGCAGCAACTCGGGCCGGTTGATGCGTTGCAGGATTTTTTCGGCGATGGTCATGGCCGTAGGGCGGTTACTTTTTTCTCGTCGAGCAGGCTGTAGCGGTATTCATCCCACACCTTCCCGTCTTTGTACACGGCGGCTTTCTTGACATTGTCCAGCGTAAAACCGCTCTTTTCCAGCACGCGCATCGACGGTTTGTTGTAGGCAAAAATACCCGCAAAAAGCCGGATCAGCTCGGTTGTCTCAAATACATATCGAACCAGGTGACCGACGGCAACCGTCGCTATTCCCCGGCCCCAATACGGTTCGCCGAGCCAGTAGCCGATTTCACCCGACAGCCGGTGAACGTCGGTTTGCGGGACCACACCGGTCGTTCCGGCAAATTGGCCCTCCACATAAATGCCCAGCACCAGCCCCAGATAGCCGTTTTCGACCGCATCCAGGAACGAAGCCGCATCGGACAGCGTGTACGGGTGCGGAAAGGCATCCCGCAGATTGCGCCAGATGGTGCGGTTGTTGGCCAGTTGAGCAATGGCTTCGGCATCGGCGGGTTGAAGTGTCGCCAGCGTGATTCCGTTGCCGCAGTCGATTTCGGTGCGCGTTTTCATGGCGGCAAAGTTGCAGGGCCGTTGCGGGAATTTGGGTGTAAAATTCTATCAATCTTGTAATAAACGTATTTTCCGGTAGCTTTTTACCAAAATAGTTGCTGCATCGACGGCGGTTTTCTAATATTGTTCCGTTGTCAATCGTGCAGCACGCAATCATACACTCAAATTCATTTTTTATGAAAAGTACGCTCAGCATCATGGCCCGTATGGTCTTGTTGGCCCTGATCCTTACCGTTGTGAATACGTCCCAAACCCTGGCGTCGGGACCCAAAAAAGGCAAGTGGGTTAAACTGTTTGATGGAAAGTCATTCGCTGGCTGGCACACGTACCTGAAGCAGGGGCAGCCGGTTTCGGACAAATGGCAGGTTGAAGACGGCGCCATTGCGCTGACCGGCCGGGGCGGGGGCGATTTGGTAACGGACCAGGAGTTTGAGAATTACGAACTCGAACTGGAATGGAAGATTTCGGAGAAAGGCAACAGTGGCATCATTTACCGTGTTCACGAAGACCCGAAGTTCAAAGCTACCTACCAAACCGGCCCCGAAATGCAGGTGCTCGACAACGAGCGGCACCCGGACGCCAAGGCCGGTAAAAACGGAAACCGTACGTCGGGCTCCCTGTACGACATGCTGCCGCCCTCGGATTTCTCGGCCCAGAAAGTGGCTGGCGAATGGAACAAGGTTCGGCTGGTGGTCAATAAAGGCAAAGTCGAGCACTACCTGAACGGCAAGAAAGTGGTGGAATACCAGACCAGCGGCCCCGAATGGGAGAAGATGGTGAACGACAGCAAGTTTAAAGGCTGGGAAGGCTTCAACAAATTTGACAAAGGCCGCATCGCCCTGCAAGACCACGGCGACAAAGTGTGGTATCGGAACATCCGGATTCGTGAACTCTAGAAAATATCGAATAACGAATATTGAATAGCGAATATCGATGTGACGCTGGGTTATTTCGATATTCGTTATTCAATGTTCAATATTCATTATTCCCAACCTTATGAAATCATCTTCCCGCCGGTCGGCGATCAAAACCCTGGCTGGCACCGCCCTGACCTTTTCTGCTATTGACTCTTTCGCTGCTCAGATGGACGCTACCGAAAAAACCGCTCCGGCGCTGAAAGGCCGCATCAATCACTCGGCTTGCAAATGGTGTTATGGCAAAATTCCGCTGGAGGATTTCGCCAAAGCCGCCAAAGAAATCGGCCTGACCGGCGTCGACCTGCTCGGCCCCAACGAGTGGCCCGTCGTGCAAAAATACGGCCTGACCTGCTCGATGGCGCAGGGGGCCGGCAAAGGCATCAACGATGGCTTCAACGACCCGAAGCTGCACGACGAGCTGGTGGCGAGTTACGAAGCCATTTTCCCGAAGCTGAAAGAAGCCGGGTTGAAAAATGTTATCTGCTTTTCGGGCAACCGGAAGGGGATGGACGACGAAAAAGGACTGGAAAACTGCGCCTTGGGCCTGAAGCGGCTCATGAGCAGCGCCGAAAAGCACGGCGTGACAATGGTGATGGAACTGCTCAACAGCAAAGTCGATCACAAAGATTACATGTGTGACAAATCGGCCTGGGGCGTAGAACTCTGCAAGCGCGTCGGTTCCGAAAACTTCAAGCTGCTGTACGACATTTACCACATGCAGATCATGGAGGGCGACATCATCCGGACGATCCGGCGCGATCACCGGTATTTTGCCCACTACCACACCGGCGGCAACCCCGGCCGAAACGAGATCGACAACAGCCAGGAATTGTACTACCCGGCTATCATGCAAGCCATTGTCGATACCGGCTACAAAGGTTTCGTGGCCCAGGAATTCATCCCGAAACGCGACCCGCTGACCTCGTTGCGGGAAAGCATCCAGATTTGCGATGTGTAGCGGGTGTGGTTTATCATAAAAAAGGTTGCCTCCACACGGGCAACCTTTTTGCCAATAGAACAACTCCTGTTCCTCCCTGATCAAAGCGGCTATGTACCAGCAATACCCCGTTCCCGAAGCGTTGCAGCCCTTTGTTTCGTTTTTCTATTCGATGGAAACCCGCCAGACCGGACCTGTCCTGGAACCGGAAATGCTGATGCCGTCCGGTACCTGCATTTTGGGTATGCAGTATGAGGGCAACTGGAGTGTGCTTTCACCGGTACTCAAGGGCATCCTGGTACCGTATTATATTTGTGGTCAGCAAACCAACAGTTACTTACTGGTTCCGCTTCAGCCGGTCTGCGGCATTGTGGGCGTGAGCTTCAAACCCACGGCATTGTGGAAATGGTTTGATGTCCCCGTCCATCGGCTGACCAACCAGGTCGTGGAAGGCGCGTCCTTGTTCGGTGCCCGCTTCAACCTCCTTATTGCCCGGTATGAGCGGTTAACCCGGAACGAAGATCGGGTGGCGCTTCTTACCGATTTTTTGCTCAGTTTTGTGGCTGGAAAGTCGTTTCGGGCTACGGTGGTCGACGCGGCTCTTGATGAAATCTACCGGCGTAAGGGATGCGTGACCACGGCTGAAATTTGCCGGTGCCTACCGGTGAGCGAGCGATACCTTCAACTGCTGTTTAAGAACCAGGTGGGCGTTTCACCGTCCGCTTACGCCCGCATGATCCGTTTCAACCACATTTTTCTGGAATACCGCCAGTGGAAGGAAAAACACGACCTGGTTTTTATAACGGCGCTGTATAACTATTACGATGCCTCTCACTTCAATAAGGATTTTAAAAAAGTTTTTGGAGTAGCGCCTACGACTCTTCAACTCCGACAGTTTCAACTCCTGCTGGAATTGATTGACAATGGCCCGTATCTGACGATGGTCAGTGCTTCCGGGCACTAAGTAAGGAAGTCGTTTTTTCGGTTTTTTACAACCGCGTTTCTTTCCACCCGCTTACCTTCGGATGTGCTTCATGGTGGGTTCAAATTCCCTTGGGCAACCTGTAAACGGGTCTAAGGCCCTCTCGCTTATGGAAAAAACGGCTTTTTTATTTCTCCTGTCATTTTTTTTGTTCTCAACGGCTTATTCCCAAAATGTTCTGAAAAGGGTAGAAAGGGCGGGGACAAGGGGAGCAGAACGCACCCTCGAACGCAGAGTGGAGCAGAAATCAGCTCAGAAAACGGATGAGGCC
This sequence comes from Larkinella sp. VNQ87, assembly GCF_049445795.1. Taxonomy (NCBI): domain Bacteria; kingdom Pseudomonadati; phylum Bacteroidota; class Cytophagia; order Cytophagales; family Spirosomataceae; genus Larkinella; species Larkinella sp. VNQ87. Next base: position 125,739 of record NZ_JBMSDT010000007.1, on the reverse strand, counting down.
CTGGATGTCATTCTGGGCGATGGTCCGAAAAAACAAGTTCCTACGCCTAAACCGGCTGCCAGTCCGGAAACCGACTCCCGGAGTTCGGCTCCGCAAAATCCGTCACGGGCGGCCCGGCCGGTCGAGGGCAACCCACAAGAAACCTCAACCCTTCCTTCAGGACAATCTGAACAGGATTCGGCCTTGAATTATGTCGGAACGGTGCTCTTTACGGATCACTTATCCGACACGCCGAAAGGCGATTACCCGGGGACATTTGTGAGCAGTTCGGGCGGGGAGGTGGTGGCCCTGGACCCAGGAAGTGGCCTGTGGTTGTATCCGAACAGCAATACGGTGCCGCAACTGAAATCGTTGCCGGAGCACGTGGCGCTGGAGTTCGATCTGACGCTTCAGAATGTACCGGCAAGCCTGTATAATACCTACTTTAACGTCTATTTCCAGACACTCAGCGGCCTGAAACACAACGATCCGAAGAACCGGTACGGGGCCTTTGGGTTCAGTCTGTGGGGAGATGCCAGGGAGCATCAGCTTGATCTTTTCAATCGAAATACGTCGTTTGAAATAAAAGAGAAAATACCGTACGCCATTGCCGATCAAGTAATTGGCAAAACGACGCATTGGGTGGCGCTGGTGAATAAAAGCCGGTTACGGTTGTTCATAAACGGCACAAAAGTGGCCGACTCACCTAATCTGCTTTCGGGCATTCAACCCACGACCATTAATTTCCGACTGAACGGTACGAAAAAAGAACAGAATCAGCGCTTTATTTTATCGAATGTGAAAATTGTCGCCGTTGAAAAAGACTTGCGGACGCAGTTGATGGAAGAGGGACGGTTTACCACCTCCAGTATTCTGTTTGCAACGGGGTCGGACCGAATCGAAGCGGAATCGTTCGACTTACTGGATAAAATAGGGCGGGTGTTAGCTGGTAAGCCAGAGACCCGGTTTTTGATTGTCGGACATACCGACAGTGACGGCGACGTGGCGACCAACCAGAAGCTGTCGGAACAACGGGCGTTGAGTGTGCGCAACTACCTGGCAAACAAATTCAAAATTGCTGAAAACCGTCTGGAAATCATCGGCAAGGGTGAAAGTGAGGCCATTGCTGACAACAGCACCCCCGATGGCAGACGGCAAAACCGGCGGGTGGAGTTTCGGAAACTGTAGCCCTTCGAACAGACACTTGAAAATACTGTACTGATTCCATAAACCAACAAAAACCGGCTCCCCTGACACAGGAAAGCCGGTTTTGCATTCAGCGGAACCAACTCAATTCGCGTAGCTGATAAACCGCTGCGCTTCTGTGGCGGGGATGGCACCCACTTCGACCTGGCGGACGATGACGTGCTGGCCGCTGCTGATTTCGAAGTAGTACGTTCCGGTTTTCATCCCCGAAAAATCAAACTTCCGCCAGTGGCTGGCCCGGGACTTGCCCACCGACTCCTGGTAGAGCACACTGTTGCGGGCGTCTTTCAGGCGGATCGTCACGCGCTTGGGCTGACGAACCGCCAGCATCAGGTTGATTTTTTCGCGCTGGCCCAGAAACAGGTTCACGTCAAAGGCGCTTTGCTCCGCTTTGGCATCGTTGCCATCGGTCCCCTGGGCGTTCGATACGGGGACAATCAAGCCGAAAAAAAGAATCATTAGTACTTGTTGTGCAATCGTTTTCATGATGTGTGGTTGTTTAAGTTCGTGACAAAGGTCAGGAGTTTTGGAATATTAGCAAAACGAATTATTTTTGTTGAAATCATGAATTTTACTCATCATGGAAATCCGGCATTTGCAAATGGTGAAGGAGGTAGCGGCCTCGGGCAACCTCACCAAAGCCGCCGAGCGGCTGTACCTGACCCAGTCGGCGCTGAGCCATCAGTTGAAGGAAATTGAGGGCTTTTTCAACACCCAGTTGTTTATTCGGGACAAAAAGCAGATGCGGCTGACCGAAGCCGGGGCCGTGGTGCTGGAAGCCGCCGGGAAGATTCTACAGGAGGTGGCCGAAACCAAAGCGAAAGTCAAGTGCCTGACCGACAAGGATGCGGGCGAGGTGCGGCTCTGTACGGAATGCTACACGTCCTACCATTGGCTGTCCGGTTTTTTGCGGACGTACCGGGATGTATACCCGAAAGTGGACGTGAAAATCGACATCGAAGCCACGCATTATGCCGAGCAGCATTTGCTCGAAAACAAGATCGACGTCGCCATACTGGAAGAATCCAACAACCCCAAACTGACGTACACACCCTTGTTTCAGGATGAATTCATGGTGATTGTGGCCCCCGACCACGAGTGGGCGCACCGGGGCTGGGTCGAACTGGAGGAGTTTGCCGACCAGAATTACATCATGTACAACATTCCGGAAGAGGAAAGCTCTAATTACAAGCTGCTTTTCAAAAACCGGCGGCCCCGGCGCGTGTACAAAATGACGCTGACGGAAGCCATTCTGGAGATGGTGAAAGCCGGTATGGGTGTTGCGATGCTGCCCAACTGGGTCGTTCGGCCGTACCTGCGCTCGGGTGAACTGGCGGCAGTTTCGCTGACCGAAAAACGGCTGCTGCGGACCTGGTATGCGGCCACGCTGAAAAACAAGCAATTGCCCCCGTATACCGGCGCATTCATTGAAAAGCTGGCGTCGTACATGCGCGAACTGGACGGCTACGCGGTCATGTGTCCGGCCTGAAAACCGGGTTTCGACCGGATTTGAACAAACCTGAATGTCTCCTCTTTAACCAAACCGTTTGTGTCTTCTTCTCCCGATTCAGCGCCCTTGCCCCGGCGACTGGGCTTTTGGCAGGCCACGGCCCTGAACATGATTGATATGGTCGGCATCGGACCGTTTGTGGTCTTGCCGCTGGTGATTCAGCTCATGGGCGGACCGCATTTTCTCTGGGCCTGGATTCTGGGTGCGGTCATTTCGCTGATCGATGCGCTGGTCTGGTCGGAACTGGGCGCGGCTTACCCGCAAGCTGGCGGGAGCTACAACTTTCTGAAAATCGCCTACGGTGAAAAGCGCTGGGGCCGGATGCTGTCGTTTCTGTATGTCTGGCAAACCATGATCCAGGCCCCGCTGGTGGTGGCCTCGGGAGCCATCGGTTTTGCGCAGTATGCCTCGTACCTCATTCCGCTCGACGGCTGGGAACGCAAGGCGGTTTCGGGGGGTGTTGTGATTCTGATTACGGCCCTGTTATACCGTAAAATTGAGTCGATTGGCCGGATTAGTATTCTGTTGTGGGTGTGTGTACTGGCGACGCTCGGCTGGATCATCTGGGGCGGTTTGACGGGCGGTCAACAGCCGGTTTCGCTGGCCCTGCCCTCGGGCGACTCGCTGTCAGGACTGTTCGGAGCCGGTCTGGGAATTGCGTCGGTCAAAACGATTTATTGCTACCTGGGCTATTACAACGTCTGTCACCTGGGGGGCGAAATCCGCAATCCGGCGCGCATCATTCCGCTCAGTATGCTGGTGTCGGTGGTGGGCATTGCGGTTTTGTACCTGGCGATGAACTGGAGCGTGGTGAGCGTGATTCCGTGGCAGGAAGCGCAGCACAGCGAGTTCATCATCAGCGCGGTTGTCGAGCGGTTGTACGGCACGCGGGCGGGTTCCGTCGCGACCCTCATGGTGCTGATTGTCGCTTTTTCGTCTTTGTTTGCGGTTTTGCTGGGCTACTCGCGGGTGCCCTACGCGGCTGCCGCCGACGGGCAGTTTTTCCGGGTCTTTGCCAAACTACACCCGACGCGCCAGTTTCCCTACATTTCGCTGCTGTTTCTGGGCGGTTTGGGCTTCGGGTTTAGCCTGCTATTCCGCTTGTCCGACGTGATTACGGCTATTCTGGCGATGCGGATTGTCGTTCAGTTCATCGGGCAGGCCGTGGGCTTGCTGCTGTTGCACCGCCGAAAACCGGCCAGCGCCTTCCCGTTCCGGATGCCGCTCTATCCGCTGCCGGTTTTGCTGGTCATCGCCGTCTGGACCTACATCTTCCTGTCGACTGGCTGGACCTTCATGCTCTCTGGCCTGACGGTCATCGGGCTGGGCATCATCGTGTTTTTGATGACGGCCAAAATCCGGAAGCAGTGGCCGTTTGACGCGGGGGAGCAAGCCGTTGGGAAATGAGTCAGGCGGTTTTTGAAAACCGGATTTTTCGACTTTCTTTATTACTAACATGGCTGAAAATGGGCTTAATGTGTCTCATCGTTGCCATTTGTAATTAATTCACTGTATCTTGCGTTTCTCATTCAGGTACGTAAATACGTACTGAATTAACTACGCAAAATTATGCAAGTGCTTAATTACACGGATTTTCGGAAGAACTTACGGGAAAAATTCGATGACGTGACGGATAATGGCGATACCGTGATTGTGAATCGAACCGATAACAAGGCCGTTGTGATCCTTTCGTTGACCGAATACAACTCCTGGATCGAGACGATGCATTTGTTACGTTCCGAGAAAAACCGCCAACGTCTTCTGAATGCCATTTCCCGCAGCGAAGAGGGTGATCATCAGTCCCATGATTTAATCGAGGAATGAAATGACCTTAAGTTGGGATCGCGATGCCTGGCAGGACTATCTGTATTGGCAGAAAACTGATAAAAACGTTCTCAAGCGAATCAATGAACTAATTAAGGATTGTTTACGCACCCCGTTTCAGGGGATCGGAAAGCCGGAAGCGTTGAAGGAAAATTTACAAGGGTACTGGTCGCGCCGTATCACCGAGGAACACCGGTTAGTCTACACGGTCATTGATGATCGACTTCACATTATTCAGTGCCGGTATCATTATTAACCCTTTTCGCGGTGATCGGGCTGAGCATCGTCGCTTTTTTATATACCTTATCTTCATCAGCATACGCGATCATTCATGTCTGATAACACCCCATCGCCTGTTTCGCAACTTACGCCCGATGAGCAGGACAAACTCCGGGAATTGACCACCCAAAGCTGGAACCTCGAATTAGCGATCTCCGGGGTGGCCATGTTCGCCATCCTGCAATTGCCCGATCTGCTGGAGTCGGTCTTCAGCTACCTCCGGTATAATTACATGACGCATACCACGGGCGCTGCGATGATGTTTCCGTCGCTGGCCTACAGCCTGATTCGGGCCACTTGCCACGTCTTGTTTGCGGCTTTTCTGGCCAATTTTGTCATGCGGGCGTTTTGGGTAGGGCTGGTCGGTCTCCTGGCCGTTTTTCCCTCGGGCATTCGCTACGACCGGATTCCCTTCTCTACGCCGTATGCCCAGCAACGCATGGCCGACGAACTGGGTCCCCTGGACCGCTACATTCTTTGGCTCGACAAACGGTGCAACATCGTGTTTGCCCTCGCTTTCCAGTTCGTCTTCTTTCTGGTGGTGGTCGCCTTATTGTACTTGCTGGGGTTACTGATCTACTTAGTTATTCAACCCAACGTCCCGGCCAACGTCTGGCTGGGAGTCAAAATTGCATTAGGCGCGCTGGTGGCCGTGTTCTACCTGGCCATTATCCTGTTGAGTCAGAAGAAGGTGAAAGAAAGTCCCAGGGGCATTCGACTCCACTACCGGCTTGCGAAGCTGATGCAACTAATGATGATGGGCCTTTACCGACACACTTCCTATGTTACCAATACGTTCTACAGCAATATCCGGTCGGGCAAGCTAGTTCAGTCGGCAGTGATTTTTATGCTGGTATTTTTTGGCGTGTTTATCCTCGAATACACCAACGATTTTTCCCGTGTCAATGGGCGGATATCGCCGTTCAACAGCCGACACCTTTACTCGGATCGTGTCGATAGTCTCTACATCGAGCCTACGGTCTACGACAATCAGCGCCCCGAGGGGGCCTTTATTGGCGCGGCTTCCATCCAGGCAGACGTGATTCGGGAACCGTACCTGCGCTTGTTCATTGCCTATCCCAAAGCACTCGACACCTTGCTCAAACAGGTAGCCCCCGAACCAGCCTGGAGCGATACGCTGTCGAGGCAAGCGCGTCGGCAGCAGTATGCGATCTGGAGCAGCCAGCAGATTCGAAAGCTGATCCGCATCACGGTCAACGATTCGGCCTATGCCCAACCCAACCTGCTATTTGCCAAAGCCGGGACGCAGGAGCAACGTGGCTGGCAAACGGTGTTGGTACCGGGTAATCTTAAAACAGGTCACAACCTGCTCCGCGTGGCCCTGCAAGACCCCCGAAAAAAAGAAGCTGATCCGCTGGTGTCGATTCCGTTTTGGTATGTACCTGAACCATGATGAAAATGGCTCTGGGTTACTATGTTGCACTTATACGACAGCAAATTCATCAGTATGTACGAAGAGTTGATTAGTAATCTGTCCTTGAATGACAAGCCGAATAACAACGAATTTTCCGAACTGGTTGATCGATACAGTTCTGTTCTTTCGTCTGACTACTTAGAATTTATTAGGCTACATAATGGGGCTGATGGGCTTGTTGGAGACAACTATTTGTCATTGTGGCCGATCGCTGACGTACTTGAAGTGACACAATCTCTTCAAGCTGACGATGACCCTTACAAGGAGTTCGTCATTATTGGTTCCACAGGCTACTTTCACTATGGAGTTCGCGATCGGGTGTTCTACGAACTGGATATGATAGATCGCAACTATTCTAAAGAAGTGGGTAACAACTTAACAGATTTTTTAAGGACGTTCAAGTAATAATATCAGCAGTAATTGGTAGAATAAAAGCTACTTAAGTGCCATTCTTCAGGATAAGACTACTCTTAGGGATTCCACTCAACATAAAAATACTAATCAGCTAATTCTGAAAAAGTACAAATATCAGCATTCTCAATATTGGCTCAGACACCGCTGAATTTATTCGGTTATGGAATCCGGCGAAACCGTAATCCGCCCCCGCCGGTTTTATGGGTCATCGTCGGCTGGCCCTTCATGCTCTCCGGCCTGACGGTGAGTGGGCTGGGCATCGTCGCCTTCCGGATTACCGCCAAAATCCGGAAGTAATGGCCGTTTGATGCGGGGGAGGAAGCCGTTGGTACAGGGAGTGAGTAAGGCGATTACACTGGAATAACCATAAACTAGCCAGAATTGGCTTAATTTCGTTACTTATTCGCCAACTTTATGGTAGCATGCAGATCAAAAACCGGAAAACTATGAAAGCGATTAAACCCCAATACATTACTGACGCCCAGGGCAACCGCGTGTCGGTGGTGTTACCCCTTCAACAATGGCAACACGTGCTTGAAGAATTGGAAGAACTTGATGATATTCGCCAGTATGATCAAGTTAAAGCTCGTCAGGAACCGACAATTCCACTGGATGAGTATGTAAAAAAACGTCAGCAGCGCACCAATGGCTGAGTATCAGGTTGTTTTAACCCGTACTGCTCAAAAACAGCTAGACAAACTCTCGGATGCTGTTGCTGGCCCCATCCTGGAAGCAATGCAAAGTTTGGCCCAGAATCCGCGCCCACCCGGTTGCAAAAAGCTCAAAGGGCGAGCGGGCTACCGGGTGCGGAAGGGTGATTACCGGATTATCTATGATGTATACGATGATGTCTTAGTAGTGGAAGTGGTGGCTATCGGCCACCGGCGGGACATTTACGAATAGGCGCTTCTTTTAGAAAGCCTATACATGATCGGTTTCACCTCCTACATCCCGTAATTTTTCAATTTGTGCTCGCCAGCGCTGGTTTTTCCCGGCAATCCCAAACGGCTATTCCCGCGCCGAATCCGTAACGCCACCTCCCAACTGCCCCCGCCAGTACTCCCGGCTGTACACCCGCTGAAAGGGCCAGTTTTTCATCCGAAGCGCAAACGGCGTGTAGGCGTGGGCATCTTTCGGGCTGCTTTCGTAGTACAGATCGTCGTCGGTCAGCAGTAGCCCGGCGTAGTGGTCGGCGGTTTTGCGGGTGAGGTCGGCAAAGGGGAGTTCTTCCACCAGCCCGGTTTGTCCATCTTTCAGTTCGTCTTTCAGCAAACGCGCGCCCGGCACGCGGTCGGTCCGGCGGGGCTGGGGCACGTAGGCACCTTCGGCCACCGACAGGGCGTATTCGAGGTATTGCTTCAGGATTTTGGGGCCTTCGTTGGCGGTATTCTCCACAGTCAGTTGCTGTGGGTAAATGCTCGTGACCACATACACCCGTTCCCGCGCCCGCGTGACGGCCACATTCAGGCGGTTTTCGCCCCCTTTGGCGTTCAGGCTCCCGAACTGCGCCGACAACCGACCCCGGGCGTCGGGCGCGTAACCGACGGAGAAAATGATCACGTCGCGCTCGTCGCCCTGTACGTTTTCGATGTTCTTGACAAACGTGCCTTCCGCAACCGGCTCAGGCTGAGAGGATTGAGTAGATGCCGAACCAGCCTGCAAAACCGCCAGCGCCTGTTCCTCCAGCAACTCCTGGATCAGTTGCTGCTGCTGAAAGTTGAACGTAACGACCCCGACGGTGCGCCCCGGCAATTCGGTCTTCAGTTGATCGATCAGTTCCAGCACGGCGCGGGCTTCGGCTTCGTTCGTGTTGTTCTCCCAAACGCCCTTGACGTTCCGATACCGAATGGCGGGTTCCCGGCGGTTTAGCTGGTGGAAATCGGGCAGAAGCTGGAGCGAGTTTTTGTAAAAAAGCCGGTTTGAGAAATCAATCAGGTCAATCGACCGACTCCGGTAGTGGCCGCGCAACTGCGTTTGCGGGAAATAATGCGTGGCCAGATCGAGCAGTGATTCCACTTCCAGTTCGACCGGCGTTTCGTCGCCGGGGGCGGTTTCAAACCGGATGCGGTACAGATCGCTCGGTTGCAGTTGCTTGCTGTCGCCGGTGATCACCACCTGTTTGGCGCGGTACATCGCCGGAATGCCGTTTTCGGCAAAACACTGCGAGGCTTCGTCGAAAATAACGAGGTCAAACAGCCCCGGTTGCATCGGGAAAATGGCCGACACCGACTCCGGCGACGCCATCCAGCAGGGCACCAATTGGAACACTTCGTCCGAAAACTGCTCCATCAGTTTCCGAACCGGCCAAATATTGCGTTTTTTGGTGACCTGATGGTTCAGGTCGCGGTAGGTGACGAGGTTGTTCAGGCGGTTGAAGGCCAAATTCTGGTACGTCCGCTCGCGGAGTTTGACGAGCAGAATCTGGCGGCTGAGGGCCTGTTTTTTCTGAACGCTTTCCTGAAGCGTGGCTTCCAGTTGGTTGATTTTCAGCGACGAGACCCCGCGCAGGATCGGGTTTGCAGTTTCGAGATGCTCGATCCAGGCCAGGTGCAGGCCGTTCAGAAACCGCTCGACCAACAGCGGTTCGCCCAGCCGCTGCACCACCTCGCGTTCGGCCGCTGTAAAGTTTTCCCGCAACCGGTCGGCTTCAACCAGCAAATCAATGTCCTGTTCCAAACTCTGTAGCAGCGCATCGGTTTGGGCCGGTTCCTGCCAGAGCCGCTGGATTTGCGACTCGCTCAGCAACGCTTGCCAGTGATTCCGTTGCGCCGTGATCTTCCGGCCGGTTTCGAGCAGTTGCCGGGCGGTTTCGATAAAACCGCCCAGCCGTTCGAGCCGGTTTTCGGGGAGTTGGGCTAGCCACGGAAGGGCGGTCAGTCGGCGGCTGGCTTCGAGCGCCTGCCGGATCAGCCGAACGGTTTGACCGGCGTTTTCGGGTGTGATGGCTTCCCCGGTTTTCTGTCCGATTTGCTGGCGGAGCAGTTCAAACCGGATGCGACGCTGTACTTTTTCGAGCAAAACCGGCAGAGTTTCGTCTGAAAGCGTCAGGCCGTTGGCGGCTGCTAGTTGTTGCAACCCAGTCTTGTCTTTGCTAAACAAGCCCCAAAACGTCCGGCCCACGAACGACGATCGGCTTGCGATGGCTTCCTGCAATCGCTGGGCCGCATTGGGCAAGTCGCCGACCGGCAGGCTGCGCTCAATGCCGTTGCCGCCCAGCACTTCCCGAACCTCGTTTTCCAGCCGTTCGAGTTCGTCCGGCTCCGTGTGGGCCAGCGGGTGATGAGGCTGTTGCTGCAACCGGCGAATCCATTGCCAGCGGGCATCAGCAGGCTCGGCGCTCAGGAACGTCAGCAGGGTGGTGGTTTCCCATTCGTCTTCCTGCACGGTTTGCCAGTCGGTTAGCAAGTAGGGGCGGTTGGTCAGCGTTTGGGCCTGTTCCGTGACGGTTTTGACAAAACCGGGTAGTTCATGGAGCAACTTTTTCAAAACCGGTACCTGGCCGAACGAAAAACCGGCGAAGGAAAGCCGGTCGGCCCAGGGGTGGTTGGGGCCAAGTCGCTCTCGATAAGCGCCGTATTCGCGGAGTTTTTCGACAAAACCGCCGACCGAATTGGGTCGAAATTGCTGATATAAATCGTGGAGCGGAATAGCCGCCGCCGTCGGATCGCTGCTCAGGTACAGTTGTTTGACCGAAACGCCCGCTTCGGATTCGTCGAACAAGGCGGTTTTGAAAGCCTGCAACTCGCTGAGCGTCTGGTCAATTCGGCGGCTTTCCTGATCGAAATTGCGTTCCAGCAAAATGGCATCCAGGCCGTAATTCTGTTTGCGGTATTCTTCGACGCGCTCGATTTGCCCGGCGATCTGGTCGTACAAAGTCTTGCGGTCGTTCTTGAAATCATGAATCAGGGCCGAGAACGGCTGCATCCCGACCTGCCGCAGCCGTTCGTACACCACGTCGAGAGCCGCCCGTTTCTGACAAACCAGCAACACCCGCTTGCCCTGCGCGGCAAAATCGGCCATCAAATTGCCGATCAACTGCGACTTTCCCGTGCCCGGCGGCCCCTGCACCACCATCGACTTCCCGGCTTTGATGCGCCGAATGGCTTCCTCCTGCGAGGCATCGATGGGCAACGGCGTGTGCAGAGTCTCTTCCCGAATGGTTGGCAGCGGGGTTTGAGCAGGGGGCAATAGGCGCGAGGTAGCATCCGGCTCTCCTTCCTCACTCTCCATACCCAACACCCCATGCCCTCTGCCCTCTGCCCTCTGCCCCATGCCCTCCGCCCCCAGCAACGTCTCGTAATCCGGCACGAGGTACGAACCGGCCTGCGGAAAAATGCCCAGCACGGCTTCGGGGTAGAGCTTCAGTTCGCCGGTGCGTTCGAGCTGGTCGAGGTCGGTTTTTTTCAGGGCGTTGAACCACTGCAACTGATCCGTGAACAGTTCCTGGTTGAAGTTGATTTCTAACGGGCTGGTTTTCAGCCATTCGTAGAGCTGGGTGCGGAAAACCGTCGCGTCTTTGTCGTATTCGTCCAGCGTGTGTTCGAGCACCGCGTCGGGCAGGATGTACTGGTTGTAATAGGCATATGCCAGCAGGAAACTGCGGTTGAGCGTAATCGACTCGTCGGCGCGCCGGACCAGCAGCCATCTGTTGCCCTGTTGCTGGAGGTGAACCGGAAAAAACACCAGCGGGCCGTGGATGACGGAACCGTCGGCCAGCTTGCCCCGCACGAACGGATAGCCTACGTACAAATCCTCCGAACCGCGTTCTTCTTCGATAAACCGGTCCGTCCGGGCAATTTTCCGAAGCTTTTTGCTCACCTCGTTGACTTTTTCCAGCCGGGGGTCGAGCACATCGCAGAGCGGAATGGCCGGCCGCCGGGCGATCAACTGCCGGATGAGGTCGAACGAGGGTTTGTTGTCCAGAAAATCCGTCTCGTGCAGATCCAGAAACTGCTCGGCGGGCAGGCTCGTCAGCAGCAGCGAGCGGTTGCGGCTGCTGAGGTTGGTCAGTCGTTTGAGATATGCTTTGAGGACGGTTTGGGACAACATACGATTTTAATTCACCAGACGATTCCTTACGAATTGCATAAACTCGCGAATCGCGTCTTCAATTGTTCAATTTTGAAGGTCAGTGTTTCAAACCGTTGATAATCCCGCCAGGAAGAGGCTTCGTCTACTTGATCGTCTTTGTACAACTGCTCAAATTCTTCCGGGGTGGTAACGTGGTACTGGGTCTGGAGTTCAACCCGTTCAGCCCATAACTCCCGCAGTTTTCCTTCCAGAAAATACCGCAGACTCTGCTGAATCACTTCGTCTTTGGTCAGCCCCAGTTGGCTGGCAATCTGATCGACTTGTTGCGTTACATCCGTGACCATGATTTCAAGTTTTAAACGTACCCACGGACTTTAGTCCGTGTTTTAATGGCTAACTTTTTCGAGTAGAAAGCTAAGAAACACGGACTAAAGTCCGTGGGTACGGGTACGTTAGACCTGCACTTCCTCTTCCTGTTTCGGGGTTTTCTCCGGAATCAGCCAGGACGCCACAATACTAACGCCCAGGATGGTCAGGATGACATACAGCGAGTAAACCGTCTCAAAACCGTGCTCTTCCAGCCAACTGTGGAAGATCATCTTCAACCCGATGAAGGTCAGCAAAACCGCCAGACCGGTTTTCAGGAACCGGAACTTGCTCATGATGCTCGACAGGAAGAAGAACATCGACCGCAGCCCCATGATCGCAAAAACGTTCGAGAAAAAGACGATGTACGGGTCTTTGGTGATCGAGAAAATGGCCGGAATCGAGTCGACGGCAAACACCAGGTCGGTGAAGGCGACGACAATAACGACGATGAACAGGGGTGTCACGAACAGCTTGCGGTCGGATTTCCGGCGGACGAAAAAGTGGTCGATCACATTCCGTCGGTAGACGTTCAGATACTTGGCCGTCAGCTTCACCACCGGATGGTTTTTGGGTTCCATTTGCTGATCTTCTTCTTTCTCAAAGAACAGCTTTACGCCCGTGTAGACCAGGAAGGCCCCGAAAATGTAAATGATCCAGTCGAACCGCTGCAACAGGGCCGAGCCTACGAAAATGAAAATAAACCGCAGGATGATGGCCCCCAGAATCCCCCAGACCAGAATCTTTTTGTAAAATCGCTCCCGGACGCCGAACGATGCGAAGATCATGATGAACACGAAGATGTTATCGGCCGAAAGGGAGTATTCGACCAGGTAACCGGTGATATATTCCAGCGCCATGTTGTTCTGGAAAACCGCCAGACTCTGCTCAAAATTGCCGGGAATCAGCGCAACGTGGTCGGCGTACAGGTTGCGGACTTCTTCCAGCCGCGCCATGTCGGTGATGCCGTGGACGAGGTAGCCGTAGTTTTTAATGAAAAAGTAAAAACCGATGGACAAGGCGACCCAGATGGCGCTCCATGTACCGGCCTCCTTAAAACTGACTATGTGGCTTTTCTGCTTCGAGAATGCCCCAAGGTCGAAGGCCATGACCACCAGCACAAAGAGAGCAAAGCAGGCAAAAAATATGGTTTCGTAACTCATGCGTCGAAAATCAATAAAATTAGCGTTTTAGGTACTTTCTTCCAGAAAACCGGAATTGACTTTGGCACAAAATTGGCCGGGAATTTGATAGTTGTATAAACAAATAAAAGCATTGGTGAAACTCATCGCAATATAGCGCTAATCAGTAACAGGTTATGATTTGGGTTGATTCCTTATTTTTGCAAATATGTATCATAACAAGAAAGTTGTCGTTGTCTTACCCGCTTACCGGGCCGCGCTGACCCTGGAACGTACCTACCGCGAAATACCGTTCGATATTGTCGATGAGGTGATTTTGGTTGACGACGCCAGCCCGGATAATACCGTTGAAGAAGCTAACCGCCTGGGCATCCGGCATGTTATCCGCCACGAGAAAAATAAAGGCTACGGCGGTAATCAGAAGTCGTGTTATCGAAAAGCGTTGGAACTAAAGGCCGATATTGTAGTGATGTTACATCCTGATTATCAGTATACACCGAAGCTGATTGTCGCGATGGTGAGCCTGATCGGCAACGACTTATACCCCGTCGTATTCGGTTCGCGAATTCTGGGGAAAGGGGCGCTGAAAGGCGGGATGCCGATGTATAAGTACATTGCCAACCGGTTTTTGACGCTGACGCAGAACATCCTGATGAACCAGAAACTGTCGGAGTACCATACCGGTTACCGGGCTTTTTCGGGTGAAGTGCTCCGGAGTCTGGATTTTACGCACAACTCCGACGATTTCATTTTCGATAACGAGATGATCGCCCAGATTTTCCACAAAGGGTACGAAATCGCTGAAGTCACCTGCCCCACGAAATATTTTGAAGAAGCTTCTTCGATCAATTTCCGGCGCAGCAGCATTTATGGCCTGGGCGTGCTGGCCGTTTCGATGCGCTACCGGCTGCACCGATGGGGAATACTGCGGTGGAGAGTATTGTCTGAACCCGGATTACGCGGATTGAAAGATTAAACAGGATATAAGGATATAAAAGATTGCGGCAGCCATCCCGGTTAATCTTTTAATCTGTGGAATCCCAGTTCAAGACAATCCGTGTAATCCAAGTTCAAGACGGTTCTGGACGGTTTTGGGTATTACGGTTTTTGGGCGGACGATCTCCAGAATCATCGACTCTAGTGTCAGGCCCGGGCCGAAGGCGCAACTCAGGATGTTGCCGGTGCTGGAGTCATCGAGCAGGTGTTGCTGAATGGTTTTCAGGACAAACAACACCGTGGCCGATGACATGTTGCCGTACCGACGCAGCACCTCGTAGGCAAACCGGTTTTCGTGCGAATCGATGCCCAACTGCTGCTCGATGACTTCCAGTATTTTCCGCCCCCCGGGGTGCATGGCGTAATGGGTGATGTCTTCGATGGCCAAACCGCCGTGTTCCAGCAGCCTTGAAAGCGCTTTGCCGATGCCCTGCCGGATAACGGTGGGTACCTCGGAGGTCAGTGTCATTTCAAAACCGTAATCGTTGATGATCCAGCCCATCTCGTGCTTGCCTTCCGGAAACAGATCGCAGAAAAACGTCCGCATCCGGAACGCGGGCGTGTGTTGCTCCGGGTCGGGTTGCGCTTCGACCAGCACGGCGGCAGCACCATCGGCAAAGAGGGCGTTCGACAAAAGCTGATCGTCGTCGGTTTTTTTCTGAAAATGAATCGTGCACAGTTCCAGGCAAACGATCAGGACGCGGGCAGACGGATCGGCCCGCACCAGCGCATCGGCGGTTTTCAGCGCGTTGAAGGCCCCGTAACAACCCATGAAGTTGATGGCTGTCCGGTGAATCGTGGTCGGCAGGTGCAGGGTTTCGATGAGGTCAATGTCTAGCCCCGGCGCATACATGCCCGTGCAGCTTACCGTAATCAGATGCGTGGGCCGAAGTGGCTGAGTCAGGCTTTGCTGGACATCCTGGATAGCTTTCAAGGCCAGTGGCAAGGCTTCCTTTCGGTAAATATCCATCCGTTGCCCAACCGTTGGAAAAGGTTCAAGATCAGCGGTATTGGGAAAAAATGTATATTGATCCGGCGAAGCGCCGTAGTCGGGCAGCACCGAATGCCGCCGGTCGATGCGGGTCAGGCGGTAAAGGGCCTGAAGCTTTCGGCGTCCGGATTCGTCAAGCTGAAGCGCGTTCGCCATAAATGAGGCAATTTGCAATTGCGAAAAGCCGTGTTTGGGCGCGGCCGTGCCAATGGCGGTGATGTAGCTATCCATGTAATCCAGATCCTGGGTGTCGGCCTCGGCCGGGTTAGTCAGTCTATAACCAAACGCCTAACTTGAATGTTAGATAGTCCACTTCATTCTTAGCGATTCCGGCTTTATGACCTTTCGTGCTGTCTGGCTCCATCTGCGGGTGCCGTTCTCTTTTTTTCTGTTGCCGGTTTTTCTGTTTGCCCTCACGCAGTCGTCGGCGCTTCGGGCGGGAACACTCGATTGGGGACGGGTTGCGGTCGTCTGGGCCGTCATTCACCTGCTGTTGTATCCCGCCAGCAATGCCTACAACAGTTATTTCGATAAAGACGAAGGGAGCATCGGCATTCTGGAAACGCCCCCGGCCGTCGATAAAACGCTGTTTTACGTGGCCTGGGCGCTCGATGGGCTGGCGTTATTGATCGGGAGCTGGATCGGTTGGCCTTTCGTAGCCTATTTACTGATTTATGGGCTGATTTCCAAGGCGTATAGCCATCCGGTCATCCGGTTAAAAAAATACCCGGTTTTGAGTTGGCTGGTTATCGGCCTGTTTCAGGGCGGTTTTACGTACCTGATGACTTTACAGGCCATCGACGAGTTGCCGGTTTCGGCACTGACGCAGGCTCGCCCGTTGCTGGCGGCTTTGCTTTGCACCCTGAATTTGCTGGCGGTGTACCCGATTACGCAGATCTACCAGCACGAGGAAGACGCCCGCCGGGGTGATCTGACGATGAGTCGGCTGCTCGGCGTTCGGGGAACGTTCCTGAACGCATTGGGGTGGTTTATGGCCTCGCTGATCGGTTTTTATGTGTATTTTCAGGGCGAACCGGAATTCTGGTTGTTACCGGTTTGTCTGTTACCGGGCATTTTGTATTTTCTGTTCTGGTACCGCCGGGTTCATCAGGACGCTGGCCAGGCCGATTTTCGGTCGGCCATGACCATGACGTTATTGTCGGGTACAGGTTTGAATGGTTTCTTTGTTTTTCTGCTGGTTTTAATTCGTTCATAATCAGAAATGAAGGGCCGTTTGAGCCGTCAGACTTAAATTTTTTTCAAAAAAGTACTTGCCAAACGACGCTAGCCCCTTATATTTGCATCCACAAAACGCCAAACACGGCGTGATACGCGAAAGTAGCTCAGCTGGTAGAGCGCGACCTTGCCAAGGTCGAGGTCGCGGGTTCGAACCCCGTCTTTCGCTCAAAGCACCCTTCGAGGTGCTTTTTTTGTAAATGCGGTACTCCGCGCCGGGATGGCGGAACAGGTAGACGCGCAGGACTTAAAATCCTGTGGGCAGTAATGTCCGTACGGGTTCGATTCCCGTTCCCGGTACCCAATCCCGCTAACAAGGGAAAATAAAAGAAACAAAAGGCTCTGTAAATCAGGGCTTTTTGTGTTTTAGAGCCTTCGCATTTTCCTTTGGTTCCGCCTACGGGTCGTTTCTTGTCGTTTCATCCATACTGGTTTTGTAAATCCGTCTCTACTTTTATACCCGTTCATTTCGATTATTACCCGGTTGCGCTAAAAGGTAATTGCGATGACGGCCAACGTCTTACCCTGACGGCCGTGCTTACTTACCAGCGCCGAAGCCCTCTGGTTGTTCTCGTTCCCCACGGCCCGTTGGCGAACGAGTTGAGTGATAATGAGGTTGCTGTGAAATTATTTTGAAGTCACTTTCGATTGAAATACCATCATCGGTGGGTGTTTAACTAGACATTGATTCTTATATTTGAATCCGACCACTGGGGTAAATAGCCTGATTTAGAGAACACGACAAGGTGTTCAATTCCTTTAAAACTCAATGAAAGAGAAGGTGTTAGTTTTAGGGGCAGGTATCCAGGGTATCTCCTGCGCATTAGCTCTCAGAGCATCAGGCTACGCGGTAACCTTACTTGATCAATGCCATGAACCATTCAGCCGGACTAGTTTTTGTGGAGAAGCTAAAATTCATTTAGGCTATGTCTATGCGAATGATTCCTCTTTTCAAACAGCCTCTTTACTGCTGAAGGCCGCGATGCACTTTGCTCCTTTGCTGGATCGTTGGACCGACAATCAACTGCCCTGGGCCGATTTATGTTCTACGCCCTTTACCTATGTCGTTCACCGGAATTCCATGCTGGCACCGGATGCATTAATCGCGCATTACAACCGAATTGGGGATCAATACCAGGAATATAAACTGGGCGGTTTGCATTATTTGGGGCAGCATCCGGAACAACTCCTGGTGAAGTCACAAGCTTTACCTGCTTCCCTGAATCCTGACTTCGCCCAAGCCAGCATCCAGACGCAGGAAACGGCACTTCATACCGCTGAATTCGGTCCCCTTCTAAGCCAGATCGTAAAACAAAAGGGTGTCTGCTTGCGCATGAACCGGAAAATCGAGTCGGTCGAGCGAACAGCCAGTGGATTTCGGGTCCGGGGGCGACGACCTGATGGAACTTCCTGGTCGGAAGAAGGTGGAATTGTGGTGAATTGTCTGTGGGATGGGCGGTTACAAATTGACGCTTCGCTGGGTATCAAGCCCGCCAGGAACTGGGTATACCGGCTGAAATATCGTCTGTTGGGCCATTTACCGATTACTATGAAAATTAAGGCGTCGTACACGGTGGTGTTAGGACCTTTCGGCGATTTGGTCACCTATCCCAACGGCTTAACGTATGTATCCTGGTATCCAACGTGCATGCGGGGCTGGTCAACCGAACTACAACCTCCCCCGGAATGGGAAGCGGCCAATCCCGGCCCTCAAAACGTTGACCAGATCCCCTGGTTGGCAGAAGCCTTACAGGAGTTTAATGCTATTTTTCCGGGGTTGCGCCATTTCGAGGTGAAAAAGGTAGATGCTGGCGTTATTTTTTCCTGGGGTGAAACCGATATTGATGATCCGGTCAGTGAATTACATCGCCGGTATAATATTGGCGTCAATTCCTTTGATGGTTACTTTTCCATTGATACCGGTAAATTCACCTGCGCGCCTATGTTTGCCCGGGAACTGCTGGACTACCTTTCCTGACTCAGCAATGGCCACGGATTATCCTCTGGTAACACTTGCCTTTCCGCTGTATCGGTCAGCCCGGTTTCTATCCGTTATCAGGGACAACATTGCGGCTTTTACCTATCCTAACCTGGAAATCATCATCTCGGATCGGCATGGGTTCGACGACGCGCTTGCCCAACTTCAGGCGCAGTATGCAAACGATTCCCGCTTTCGATTTATCCGGGCCACGGATCAGATCGATTGGGTGTCGCATTACAATGAATTGTTGCGATTGGCCACCGGCACTTATTTTTGCTGGATGCCCCACGATGACTCATACCCAGCCGAGTACATTTCTCAATTAGTTGATTACCTGGAAAACAACCCCGACCGTATAGTCGCTTTTGGTCAACTTAATGGCATCAGCTACGATGGCGCCCAACCCGTACCGGCCTTTTGTAATCAACCGGTGCCGACCCTGACGGGCCATTATTATCCGTTGCGTGAAGCGCTTTGGATGGTCATGTTCTGGACAATTGGCATCCCATTTCGTGGCCTTTTCCGACGCGAGCCCCTATTGCGCGCGAATTTATGGATCCATCCCACAAAGGACAACGTGGCTCCGGATGTGTATTGGATGTTTGGCGTTGCTTTGTTGGGACGGTTTGGTCCGGTACCAGAGTGCTCTTGCCTGAAACGGTTCTACCGGGAAAGCACCCATGTCCAATGGAAGGATGGAGCCCGCCAGCGCCTGGAGGCTTTCCGGGTGTTGTATGGCTATCTGAAACGTTCTGGCCTGAATCCGATTAAGGTGATAGGTGGAACCGTTGTCCTGGCCAGTTGGACCCTGCTTCGTCTGATAGCCTACCTGGGTGGAACCAGCCCTGTTTTTAAAACCGTCAAATCCACCCTAAAAAGAGTAATTTTTGGGCGAATGCTTAAAGCCTCCAACTACCAAAGATAGTTGATGCCGGGCACTGAAGCTAGCACCAGGCCAATACCGTCTCATCCAACTCATAAAACGTCACCTCACGACTCTCCGCCGGTTTCCGATAGGCCAGGGCCGCCGGATATTGAGGAGCACAGACAAAAGACCGTACCGTCCAGGTGCCACCTGATTCGCCCGGTTTGATACTCAATGGATGGGAGCCAGCCAGGGCCGGAACGCTCCGCAGGTCATCGTCCAGGCCACGGCCCAACGCCTTCAACAGAGCCTCTTTCCGGGTCCAGAGGGTATAAAAATGAGCGGGATTTTCTCGGACAACCTGCTGTTCGGCCAGTGTGAAATGGGAATGAACAATATCCGTGTGGGTAAAGGAAGGATTGACTTGCTCCACATCAATGCCAACCGGTTGGCTGTCGAACGCATACACGATCCAGTCACCGGAATGGGAAACATTGAACGCTGGCCCTTCCGCATGGGCGAGACTGGGTTTGCCAGCATCCGGTTTGAACACCACCGTAGCCGGTTTTTGCTGGGTAAATCCGGCCAGCAACTGGCGCAGAAGCCCCCGGCCAACCACATACCGGGCCTGGTCGAACGGGCGCACAAAGCGGTCCGCACGCGCCCGTTCAGCAGGTGACAGGCAGGCGGCCAGGTGTGGAACAAAGGCTTCAAACCGGCTTAGATTGGCCCGCATAACGACCAAAACCGGTGTGACAGGGCAATCGGACACCGGATGCCAGTCAACTGGTTGTGCCAGATCATCGATTTCAACCAGCGAAGATTGAGTTGTCACGATGTTCGGGTTTCGTGTTCCCTCCGGATCAGTGCTTCCTGAATGACTCGGGCGGTTTTCTGGTCATTCGGCGCGTCGAACATGGTGCGGTGATCGCCCGAAACTTCGTAGACCGTAACACCCTGAAGCGCGTATTTCTTCCAGCCCAGAAAGGTGAAATCCATGACGAAATACACCCGTTTGTCCGCCCGTAACAAGACGACATGACCATTGAACGGTCTGAGCACGTAGTTTCGGTAGGCACATTCCTGTTTTTCGTAAATGCCGCTCATCTGGAGCGGTACTTCAGTGGGTTTTTCCCGCAAACCAAGGGCAATCAGGAGGCCGTTGATTCGCCGGGTTAAATACAGTTTCTGGTAGGCAACCGTTTCGGCGGGGTTGGTGAAAAACGAACCGATCAGCCATTTCAGCTTGGGATACTGACGCCGAAGCCGTTTGTACAACGTGCTGGTAGTAAGGCTCTTCGAGGTGATAATTTCCGCATCCGTATCCAGCATGATCACCATGTTGACTTTTTTCCCTTTGGCATCCAGTAGCCGGGCCATCTCGACGGCAATATACCCACCAAACGAATAACCGGCCAGGTTATAGGGGCCCGTCGGATTCTGTTCAAGCAGTTCACCGACGTAAAAAGCCGCCATCGCTTCAATACTCTCTAAGGGCTCATCCTGTCCGTCGAGGCCCAGCGCCTGAAAACCGTATACCGGCTGATCGGGGTCCATGTGGTCAGAAATGCCTTTAAAAATCAGCACGTTAAGGCCGTCGCCGTGAACAAAGTAAATGGGAGGGCGGGTTCCGGTCGGTTTGATCGGGACGAGGCATTTCCAGGTCGTTACCCGTTCCTCTTTCTGAAGCAGAATAGCCAGCTTACGGATCGTCGGGTATTGAAACAGGGTTGAAAGGGGCAGGCGTTTCCCGGTTTCTTTTTCAATGCGGGTCATCACCTCCACGGCCACCAGCGAGTGCCCGCCCAGCTCAAAAAAGTCGTCGGTATCCTGAATGGTTTCCAGCCCGAGCGCATCCGACCAGATGGCCGCCACCAATTCTTCCTCCGGTGTCCGGCCCCGGCCAGCCTCCGACGCTGGCCGTTTTTCGTCCGGTTTTGGCAGAGCCTGCCGGTCAATTTTCCCGTTGGGCGTCAGCGGCAGTTGCGCCAGCAGCACGAACTCCGTCGGCACCATAAACTTGGGCAAAGCGGCCCGCGCCCGTTGTTTCCACTGCTGCTTCTGATCCGGCGATGCCAGAACCGGTGTTTCGGTTGGGGCGGTTTTCGGCACCACGTACGCAATCAGGTGCGGATCGCCGGGCCGGTCTTCGCGCGCGACGACGACCGCTTCCCGGATGTCGTCGGCCCCGATCAGCACCGACTCAATTTCGCCCGGTTCGATGCGGTAGCCCCGGATTTTCACCTGCTGATCGATCCGGCCCAGGCAGTGGATTTCGCCGTCGGCAGTCCATTTGCCAAGGTCTCCGGTGCGGTACAGCAAGCCCGGTCCAAACCGGTTTTCGACAAACTTCTCCGCCGTCAGTTCGGGTCGGTTATGATAGCCCCGGGCCACACCTTCTCCGGCCAGCGTAATTTCGCCCACCGACCCCACGCCCAGTCGGTTTCCGTCGGCATCAAGAATGTACACCTGCGTGTTTTGAATCGGGCGGCCAATGGTAATGACGGGGTCGGAGGGTAAAATCTGTTTTCCGGTTGAATAAATCGTCGTTTCCGTGGGGCCATACAGGTTCCAGAGGGACGCAGAGCGGGCCGTCAGTTTTTCGGCCAGGTCTTTCGACATCGGTTCTCCGCCACAAAGCACTTTCAGGGGCAGGGCGGTTTCCCAACCGGCCGCCAACATCATCCTGTACGTCGCGGGTGTGGCCTGGATCACCGAAATTCGCTCGTTTTCGAGGAGTTCGAGTAGCAATCGGCCATCGCGCGTCGTGTCGGTATCGGTCAGCACAATCGTGGCTCCGGTCAGCAGCGGCAGGAACAGTTCGACCCCCGCAATGTCGAACGAAATGGTCGTAATGGCCAGCAACCGGTCGTCCGACGTCAGGCCCGGCCAGGCAACCATACTCATCAGCAGATTGACCATGTTGTGGTGTTCAATCAGCACGCCCTTGGGTTGACCGGTTGAGCCGGAGGTATACAGCATGTACAGTAAGTCGCTGCCGCTGAGAGGAATGCCCGGTTCGGTGGTCGGCAAAACCGCTGCTTCCGTCAGCGCATCTTCCACCACCCGTTCGATGGCCGGGATGTTCAGCCGACCAGCGTATTTCCGCGACGTGACCAGCATCCGGGCCGCCGAATCGGTGAGCATGAAGGCCAGCCGGTCGTGCGGATACAGCGGGTCGAGGGGCAGGTAAGCCGCTCCGGATTTCATGACAGCCAGCAGCGTGATGAGCATTTCCGGCGACCGACTGACCGACACGCCCACGACATCGCCGGGACGGATGCCGTGGTTAATCAGGTAATGCGCCAGTTGGTTGGCGGTTTCGTGCAGGTGCCGGTAGCTAAACTGCTGATAGTGAAACTCAAGGGCGGTTTTTTCGGGAAACCGGGTGGCGGTTTCAGCCAGCAGCCGGTGGAGCGGTGTTTCGCTCGGATAGGGCGTCGTGGTTTCTGGGCCATCCGAAGTTTGATCGGGGGTGTCGACCACGGCCCAGGTCAGCGTATCGACGCGCACGGCCGGGTCAGCCACGAGCGTCCGAAGCAGGTTTTCAAAGCCCGCCATCATCCGGTGGATGGTTTCGGCCGTGAACAACTGCGTATTGTACGACCACTCCAGCGTCAGGGCCGTTTCGGAACCGGTCGCGTTCAGAAAGATCTCGAAGTTTTCGTAAGCGCGCGGGTTGCTACTCAATTGATACGATAATCCGTAAAAATCCACCCCGTCGGCCAGGCCCATATCAACGTTGAACACCACCGGCACCAACGGGATGCGGGCGGGGTCGCGGGCGATGCCGAGTTTTTTCAGTAAGCGCCCAAAGGTTAGCCGCTGGTGGTCGTAAGCCGCCAGCAATTCCGATTTTCGCCGTTTCAGGAAATCGATAAACCGCACCGATTCCGTCAATTCCGACCGTAGGGGCAGCAGGTTGACGCAGTGCCCGATCAGCCGGTAATGGCCCGTTGCCGACTGCCCGGCCGCGGGCAAACCGATGGCGATGGTTTGCTGGCCCGTCAGCCGGTGCAGCCAGGCATCGAACGCCGTGACGAGGGTGGTTACAAAACTGCATCCGGCCTGGCGACCCATCGTTTTCAGGGCCGCGACCAGCGTGGCATCCAGCTCGAAATCCAGCCGCTCGCTTTGGTACGTGCGCGGGGAAGGGCGCGGAAAATCGGTCGGCACGTCAACCACCGGAACGCCCGGTTTGTACTGATCGAGCCAGAACGCTTCGATTCGGGCGTAGTCGGCGCTTTGCTCAAAAACTGCCTGTTCGGCGGCATACTGGCTGAACGAAACCGGATCGGGTAGCGCCACGAACTGGTTCTGAACATGGGCCGAGTACAGCGCGCTCAATTCCTGCATCAGAATGCCCATCGACCAGCCGTCGCAAACGATGTGGTGGGCCGTCAGGATCAGGTGCGATTCGTAAGGCGATGCCTTCAGCAACGAAACTTTAAACAGTGGTCCGTGGACCAGATCGAAGCAGAATTCAGCCTCCTGCCGGACATAATCGGCCACAGCCTGCGCCTGTTCAGCGGATGAGCGTTCCGACAAATCCGCCCAGTGGACGGCAACCGGCTGGTCGCGGAAAACAATCATCTGCCGGGCGTCGGCGCTGAAAGCCGCCCGCAGCGACTTGTGCCGTCGGACAAGCTGCTGCACCGCCGTTTCGAGGGCCGTTCGGTCGGGCACCCCCCGAAAATGCAGGGAGACCGACTCGTTGTACGCCCGGCTGGCGTCATTGCCCCCCAGCAGGCAGGCCATGCCGATTTCCAGTTGGGGTTCGGAAGTCGGAATCAGCCGTTCAATTTCCGGTCCTGCAAACGGGTTATAATCAACCGCCTTGACGCTGACCGGGACTTTGAAATCAACCATGAGCGTCTAGCGGGTTTCAACGTGTAGGTAGGTTCCCGGCCTATCCGGGTTGGCAACAAACCAGGCTGGATTCCCGGCCTCATCCCGGCCCAGCCTGGCACCCGGGACCGGCGGTTCATTCAGCGCATCGGCTGCGCTTTTCGAACTGTTTTCCTGCGGTTTAGCCGCAAAAAAACCGGCTTCGATTAGCTCCTGCACACTTTCGTGGAAGACTTCGATCACCCGGTCAATCTCGGCATCGGTCAGGGCCTCGGTCATGAAACACGGAAAACCGTCCCAGATGTGGATGCCCTTTTCGCGCAGCAGCGTGAACAACAGTTCACTGTACGGAATTTCCTGGTGGTATTTCAATTTCCATAGCGACCCAAACTGGGCTATGAAAAACGGCAGTTGCTGGCGGTTGAAACTCGCGTTGAGCGTGTCGGCCAATCGCTCGGTTTTGGCGGTCAGGCTGCGCTGCAACTGCGGCCCCTGCTGTTTCAGGTAGCGCAGCGACGCCCGGGCGGCTGCCAGCGCGAGTGGATGCCGCACGAAGGTTCCGGCAAAATACGTGACGCCCACTTCCGGAAACGACGCATCGCCGTACTGCCAGAAACCGCCGTCGAGGGCGTCCATGAACGGTTTTTTTCCGGCGATGATGCCAATGGGTAAACCGCCCCCGGCCACTTTGCCGTAGGTCGCCAGGTCGGCCCGGATGCCAAACAGACCCTGCGCTCCGGCGGGGTGCATTCGAAAACCGGTGATGATTTCGTCAAAAATCAGGACGGTTCCGGTGGCTTCGGTCAGGGCACGAAGTTCTTTCAGAAACTCTACGGGCCGAAACTCCGGTCGGCGGCTCTGAACCGGCTCGACCAGCACGGCGGCAATTTCGTGCGCCCGCTCGCGGAGGATGGCCAGGCTTTCGTCGGTGCCGTAATCCAGAATCAGCATGTTCTGCACGGCTTCGGGCAGGATACCGGGCGCGGCCGGGAATGACTTTAATTTCTTGGTTCCGCGAACAATCACCTCGTCGATGATGCCGTGGTACGAACTGGTAAAGGCCACGATCAGCGACCGGCCGGTGACGGTTCGGGCAATCCGCATGGCTCCCAAAACGGCTTCGGAGCCGGTGCTGCACAGGGCCGCCCGGTCAAAACCGGTCAGTTCACAAACCAACTCGCAGACTTCGCCCGCCAGTTCGTGCTGTGGCCCGACTTCAAAACCGGCGTCGACCTGTTCGTGCAACGCTTCCCGGATGTGATCGGGCTGATACCCAAACAGGTTCGAGCCAAAACCGTTCAGCACGTCAATGTACTCGTTGCCGTCGATGTCCCACAACTGGCTCCCTTTCGAGCGGTTGACAACAATCGGATACACCAGTTCTTTCGTCAGCGGCTTGAACCCAGACACCACCCGGGGGTCGGCCATGTGGGGGCGGTGCTGTTGGGTATAGGCCTTGCTGCCGCCGGTTTTTTGCGTGTAGCGTTCGGTAAGTCGCCGGAGAAAATCCCGTTGGGTGTCCGTTAATTCGGTCACCTGCCGTTCGATGCGGGCGGCTGCACCGAACGGTTTTTTGATTTCAACGGCTTCTTCGGCCGTCAGTTCAGCTGCTTTGGAAACCGGCGTCAGGTCTTTCGGTTTGCCGTTTCCATTGGAATGGAAACCCGTGCTGGGAACCACAGGAGCAGTTACCGGAACGGCAGGCGGCAAAACCGGACTTGTCCCCTGCAACAGGGCGATCTGTTGGGCCAGAAGCTGTAATTGCTGCGAAATCAGACCGAGCGCCGGGTTGGTATAGTTGGTATTAGCGACCCCGTTCACGGGTGTCTGGCCCGGCGCGACCGGCATCGGGGCGGGTGCTGGGGCCGGTGGTGCTGCGGTGGGTTGTGCGGGCTGGTAAACGTCGCCGGGTAATTGCCCGTCGAGATAAGCAACCAACTGCTCCGGCGTGGCGTATTCTTCGTTGAGTTGCCGGAAGGTCAGCGGCACATCGAACTCTTTCTTGAGCGTCATCGCCACCTGTGTCAACAGCAGGGAATCCAGCCCCAATTCCACAAAACTCCGGTCGGGCTGAACATCGGATAACTCCAGGCCGGAAGCGTTTTCAATAATGTCCCTAATTTTTGTCAATAGAACGGTTCTTCTCATCGATTCCGGTTGTTCAAGTTCGGATGGGGCAGATAGCTGAGGCTGTACGTGTTTGGTTGGCTGCGGGAGAATGGGATCAATCCAGCAGCGGTTTTTATCGAAAACATAGGTAGGCAAAATCAGCCGGGTGCGTTGCTGACCGGCGTAAAAACCGGTCCAGTCGGGTTCGAGGCCGTGCAGCCAAAGTTGCCCCAGCGTCCGTAGGATTGTCTGGTAATCCGACCGGTTTTCCTTCGGCGGTTCCAGGCTGTTCAGGGCGGTTATCGCCGTGGGCCGCGCCTTGCCCGACTGGGCCTGCTGCCGGATCAGCGTAGTGGCAACCGATCCCGGCCCGACTTCCAGAAAAACCGCCTGGCTGCGCGTGAACAGCGTTTCCAGCGCATCGGCAAAGCGTACGGGCTGCCGGAGGTGGTTGGCCCAATACGTCGGGTCGATGGCTTCGGTATCGGTCAGGTAGGTGCCGGTGACGGTCGAGACGATAGGCTGCTGCGGTTTTTGCAGGGAAATACCCCGGACCAACTCGGTAAACCGGGGGATGATGGGGGCCATCATGGCCGAATGAAAGGCGTGGCTCGTAACCAGCAGCCGGTTCGGAATGTCATCGGCGGTCAATTGTCCGGAAAACGCCCGGATGGCGTCGTCGGGTCCGGCCACCACACACAGACGCGTGGCATTGATGGCGGCTATCGACAGGGTATCAGGGAGTAAGGGGGCCAGGGCATCGGCATCCAGCCGCACCGAGAGCATGCTGCCACGAGGCAGTTCACTCACCATCCGGCCCCGGGCGGCCACCAGGCTCAGGACATCGGCTAAGGAAAAAACACCGGCCAGATGAGCCGCCACGAACTCGCCGATGCTGTGGCCGCACAAAACCGTCGGCCGAATGCCCCAGCTTAGCCACAACTGCGCCAGGGCGTATTCGGTCACGAACAAGGCCGGTTGGGTATAGCGCGTATCGGTCAGCCGGGCTTCGGCCTGCGCATCCGGGCGTTCGGGGTACAGAACGGTCCGTAAATCAACCTCCAGTTCGGGTCGGAGCAGTTCGGCGCATTCGTCGACGGCCCGGCGGTAAACGGCTTCGGTTTCGTACAACGTCCGGCCCATGTTGAGGTACTGCGCTCCTTGTCCGGGAAACAGAAAAACCGTCTCGGTGGGGCGCTGTGTCAATGTGTGCGCGTAGGCGTCGGGCAGGGTCTGGATCGCTTCCGGGCCGTCGGACGCCAGCACAAACCGCCGGTGCGGAAAACCGGGTCGGGTGGTTTGCAGGGTGTAAGCAAGGTCGGTCAGGGGCTGTCCGGGATGCTGCCCGAGGTACTCAGCCAGCCGGTCGACGTAGGCTCCGGCGCTCTCCGCGGATCGGGCCGACCAGGTCAGCAACTGCACCGGACGCCCGGCATCCGATTCGGTCGGGCGGTTTTGGGCTTCTTCCAGCACCACATGAACGTTGGTGCCGCCGACGCCAAACGAACTGACGCCCGCCCGGCGCACCTCGTCCGATTCCCAGTCGGTCAGGCGGGTATTGACAAAAAACGGACTGTTAACGAAATCGATGTGGGGGTTCGGCCGCTCAAAACCCAGCGACGGCAGGAGTTTCCGGTAATACAACGACAAGGTCGCTTTGATGAAACCGGCGACCCCGGCGGCCTGCGTAAGGTGGCCCATGTTGCTTTTGATCGACCCGATTGCACAGTACTGCTTTTGAGTTTGCGGCCCGAAAGCCATCGTAAGGCCTTCTATTTCAATGGGATCGCCCAGGGGCGTAGCGGTTCCGTGTGCTTCGACGTAGCGGACGGTTGCCGGGTCGATCTGGCCGTCGTTGAGAGCCATCCGGATGGCTCCGGCCTGTCCTTCGGCATTTGGGGCCGTAAAACTGCCTTTTCCGCCCCCGTCGTTGTTGACGCCCACGCCTTTGATGACAGCATAGATCCGGTCGCCGTCGCGCTCGGCGGCTTCCCGGTTTTTGAGCAACACCACGCCCGCACCGTCGCTGAAAACCGTACCGGTGCCATCGGCGTCGAACGACCGACAGTGCCCATCCCGGCTCAGCATGGCCCCTTCCTGGTAGAGATGACCACTGTTGACGGGGGCTGTGACGCTGGCTCCTCCGGCCAGCGCCAGTTCACACTGGCCGTTGCGGATGGCGTCGACGGCCTGCGCAATGGCGAGCAGCGAGGTCGAGCAGGCCGAATAGACACTGACGGCGGGGCCTTTCAGGTCCAGTTGGTAAGCCGTTCGGGAGGCAATGTAGTCCTTCTCGTTGACGGTCATGGCCTGGAATGCCCCGACCTGATCAAGCGCGGTCTGATTCGGCAGGACATTGTTCAGGTAATACGTATTGTTGCCGCAACCGGCGTAGACGCCGATGCGCCCGGAGTAGAATGAAGGTAAATAACCGGTTTGCTCCAGTGCTTCCCAGGCAATTTCCAGAAAAACCCGCTGCTGGGGGTCCATCACTTCCGCCAGTTTGGGCGTGAGGCCGAAAAAAGCCGGGTCAAATTCCTGAATGCCGTCGAGAATACCCCGGGCCGGGACATACGCCGGGTCGGTTTTGAGCGAATCCGGAAGGGAGGCATCCAGTTCGTCGGGGCTGAAAAAGCGGATGGTTTCGCGACCTTCTTGCAGCAGGGTCCACAAGGCGTCGATGGTCTCCGCGCCTGGAAAGCGGCCCGCCATCCCGATCACGGCAACGTCGGCGGATTGGTTTGCTGTTGATGAATGGGTAGTTAGCCAGTCGGTGGAAGCCGGTTTTTGCTCCAATGCCGCAATGATTCCGGCGATGGTCGGGTGCTGGTAAAGTTTCGTGACGGGCAGCGTGCGGCCGAGTTGTTGCAGGGCCGCGACGGTTTTCTGGGCCAGGAGCGAATTGCCACCCAATTCGAAAAAGTTGTCGTCCAGGCCCACGCGGTCGAAACCCAGCAGGCTGGCCCACAAGGCCGCGAGTTGTTTTTCCAAGTCCGAAACCGGCTCGCGGTAGAGGATGCCGAGTTCCGGGCGGTGGTTGCCCGGCTTGGGCAGTTGTTTCTTGTCGACTTTCCCACTCGTCGTGCGCGGAAATTCATCGAGCCGGACAAATTGCGCCGGGATCATAAAATCGGGGAGTTGTTGCTCCAGAGCTTTGCGCAACGCGCTAGTTTCCAGTGTGTCCGGCGTGATAACGTAAGCAATCAACTGCTTCAGGCCCGGTACGTCTTCGCGGGCGACCACCACGGCCTGCCGGATGCCCGGTTGTTTCGCAAGCGCTACTTCAATCTCGCCCAGTTCGACGCGGTTGCCCCGAATTTTGACCTGATCGTCTTTCCGACCGTAGAACTCAATCGAACCGTCGGGCTGGTAGCGGGCCAGGTCGCCGGTGCGGTAAACCGTCACCGGGCCTTTCTCCGGATGCGTCCAGGCAACGAATTTCTCGGCCGTCAGTTCGGGTTGGTTCAGGTACCCGCTGGCCAGACACAGGCCACTGATGCCGATTTCGCCCACCTCGCCCTCCGGCACCTGCCGACCGGTTTCGTCTAGCATCAGCACGTCGATTCCGGCAATGGGCTTCCCAATGGAGGGCAGTTCGGGCCAGTTCAGGGCCTCGCCTTTGAGCCGCAGTTCGGTCACCCAGACGCTTGCTTCGGTCGGGCCGTAGACGTTCATGAGTGTGCAGTCGGGCCGGGTCGCAAAAAACCGGGCGATCGACGGGGTAATTTTCAGCAGTTCGCCCCCGGTAATGATTTCCAGCAGGTTGTCCTGTCCATCGGGTTCGGCTTCTGCGGCTTCAGCCAGGTATTGAAGCACGACGTAGGGCAGAAAAAGCCGGTGAATACCGTGCTCGCGGATGTAGCCCAGCAGCCGTCCGGCATCCAGCCGGTAGCTGTCGTCGATCAGGTGCAGCGTGCCGCCGGTGATGAGCGGGACAAAGATTTCCTGAAACGACGCGTCAAAACTCAAATGGCAGAATTGCAGCGTCTGAAGCCCCGGCCCGACGACGGCATGGTTCCGCTGCCACTGCAACAGATTCACCAGCCCGGCCTGTTCCAGGCAAACGCCCTTCGGCTGGCCGGTCGAACCGGATGTATATAAAATGCAGGCCGTCGGGTTTTGTGACAGAATGGGTTGGGCTGTAAGGTTATACGTCTGATCTGCCCGGATGACCGACAGGCCGAGTTCCGTAAAATGGGCTTCATCGGCGGCAGGGCTCAGGCAGACCTTCAGGCCCGATTCCGTGATCAGATGTTCCAGGCGTTGGGCCGGGTACGTCGGGTCGAGCGGAAGGTACGCTTTCCCGGCTTTTAGAATCGCCAGCACACTCACCACCATCTCCGGACAGCGGGTCGTACTCACTCCAATGATGCTGGCGTGTGGTGCGGCTTTCAGAATGGCGCGGGCCAACTGGTCGGCACGTTCGTTCAGGGTTGCATACGTCAAGGTGCCGGTTTGGGAAAAAACGGCAATTTGGTGGGCATACAGGCGGGCCGCTTCTTCAACCAGGGTATGAATCAGGGTAGTGTGCACAAGTCAGAGAAAATAGCCCGGAAAGTTAACAGACAATTGCTGAAACACTTCACTGTTGTCTGATAATTTTGCGATAATCGTTTAAGTATAAAAAAAGTTACTCCGCAAAAATTGTTCCGAATCCGGCCATTTTGCCAGCGAGTTGGCTGGATTACGTTGAATTGTTAGAAGTCGGTAATAAGAAATACAGTGAGTTGCGACAGTTTTTAGGGGTAGCGTAGGCTGTTCGGACGGGCGAGTTAAAGCCGGAGTGAGTTTTGCAGCGATCCCGGTTTTGGAAAGCGAGGTGACTATTTTGGTTGTTCGGTAAACAAGCCGGAGCGAATGGGCCAACGCCCAGTTCCGTAGTCGACCGTTCAACCGGTGCGCAGATGGTACTGCGGTTTCGGTCCTGATCAAAACCGGGTGGACATAAAAAAAGCGGTGACCTGGGTTGGGTCACCGCTTTTCTACGGATCGACAAGTTTACAGGTTTATTTGTAAGCAATTGATCTGCAACGGATTGCTTTAACTATAAACAATAGACCTGAGTACTGGACATAAAATGTACAACGGAGTGGTACTCCGTTGCTGGACTTTAACAAGTAGCTGTTAACGAAGTCATTAACCCAACGGAGTACCACTCCGTTGTACAAATGTCCAGTACTGAGCAATAGACTAAAAACTATTTCCTTCAAAGAGTACGGTCCCGCAATGGGTCGTCGGTGCGATTGCGTAACGGGTCGTCTGTGAGGTTATCAACGTCTACCTCGGTTCGGCGAACGCTATCCCGAATGGTTTCGTCGCGTTCTTCGATCTCCTTGTTCAGCGACACTTCTTCGACGACCCGGGCCTCCTTGTTCACCACCGGAACTTCGGCCCGCTCGGTCAGCTCGATTTCACTTTCCTGAAAATTTGCCAGATCGGCGGCCGTGGCCGGGCGGTCAACGGGCGTGCGTTCCACGTTCACGCGTTCGTGACGCAGCCGCAGCGTTTCTTCGATTGGACGCTCCACAATCCGGCTCCGAATCCGGGCTCCCCCCGTCGTCACTTCCCGTTTTCCCACCTGCAGGTTCTCTTCGATGATCGGAATCGACCGGTCGGCGTCGGTGCGGGTCGTGTCGGGCAGGTCGTAGGTCCGATCGGTATCCCGAACGGTTTGATCCGTCCCTACGGTATAATCCGTATCCGTTGTCAGCCGGTCAGTTGCCGGATAAGCGGCTCCGGTGGTAGCGTTCGTACCGGACGTGTAACCGTATTGACTGGCGCGCTCATCGACATCCACGGCCCCGGCATCGTCCAGAATATCGGCGGCCCGCTCGGCTTCCTCGACCGATTGCGTATGGACGGTAACGAGCGACCGAAGACGCCGGGCAACCTGGCTGTACCGATCGGCTTCATCATTACTGCCAAACAACGATCCGAAGAAATTGCCGATGCTATCGCTGAAACTATCGTTATCATCATCGTCCGAGCGGTAGGCCCGCTCGGTTTCGGTCGTGTTCTGAACCGAAAGATCAATGTCATCATGGGTAAAGCCTCTGCTTACCAACTGTTCGACGGCCTGCCGCGCTTCCGTTTCGTTGTCGAACATCCCAATTACCGTTTGTGCCATGATTGTTGAAGTTTAACGTTGAATAGATGGATATGAATTAACTACGTACTTGCTCTTCCGATCCGGGCGAAGCCGGATTTCGTTCGATGTGTACCTCTTCCCGCCGTAGCGTCACCTGCTCAGTGGTTTTCGACATCGTTTGGCGCTTGTGGATGTGCACCTCTTCGACCAGCAGCAGGCGCTTTTCCACCACAATCACCTCCTGCAAAACCGGCACGATCATCGTATCGCCCTCGTAGCGAACGGCGGGTGGAGCGGTGTCGATGTATTGGTTGACCGGAACCCGTTCGATGTCGAATTCTTCGGTTAAAACCGGGAACTCAAAGGTTTTTTCTTCTTCGAACACCCGTTTGGTGATTCGGATATGACCGGTTTCAATCACCTTTTTGTCCACGACCAGTTGTTCCTCAATCACGGGAATCGTCTGGCGTTGGCCGACATCAGAATTTTCGCTGGGTTGTTGATCCGGTAGCATAGCGTTTGGGCGGGTGGTTTACGCAATGGGGCGGCCACCGGTGACGCCGTAAATCATGCCGGTGATGTAACTACCTTCCTGCGAAGCCAAGAGAACAAAAATGGGCGCAATTTCAATGGGTTGAGCCGCGCGCCCAAGCAGCGAGTCTTCGCCGAAGCTTTTCACTTTTTCTTCGGGCATGGTCGACGGAATCAGCGGTGTCCAGACCGGGCCGGGGGCCACGGCATTGACCCGGATGCCTTTTTCGATGGCTTCTTTGGCGAGGGCTTTCGTGAAGTTGGCAATGGCCGCTTTCGTCGCGGCATAGGCCAGCAGGGTTGGTTCGGGCTGGTAGGCCTGAATCGAGGTCGTATTGATAATCGAACTGCCGGGTTTCATAACGGGCAGCGCGGCCTTGCAGAGGTAAAACATCGCGTAGACATTGGTCCGGAACGTCCGGTCGAACTCTTCCGACGACAACTCCGCAATCGAATCATGGTTCATCTGAAAAGCCGCGTTGTTGACCAGAATATCCAGCCCGCCCAGGTCATCGACGGCCTGCTGAATCAACTGCTGACAATGCGCTTCGTCCTGAATATCACCCCGAACGGCAATGGCTTTCCGACCGGCTTCTTCCACCAGCCGCACGGTTTCCTGCGCATCGTTTTCTTCGCTCAGGTAGGCAATCAGCACGTCGGCTCCTTCGCGGGCAAACGTCAGGGCAATAGCCCGCCCGATGCCGCTGTCACCGCCGGTAATCAGGGCCTTCCGGCCGGAGAGTTTCCCGCTGCCCTGATAGGATGTTTCGCCGTGGTCGGCCTGCGGACTCATCTTCTGGTCGGAGCCGGGATGGGGCTGGGGCGATTGATCGTAGGGTGGAACGGGATACTGCTGACGGGGATCTTGTAAGGTTTGCATGCGGTTACAGACGGTTAAATTACCCCAGACTAACCGCACCGCTGGCCGATGGTTGGTAAAAACAATGGGGAGTGAGGCAATGGGGAAACCGTCGTTTCCAAGGTTTCTTTCACCGGGACAGGCAGGCTGACCGGTCCCGGATCAACTTCTAATCGGTTTTGTACAATCGCCGAATTAACCGTTCCAGCGTCAATCCCTGACCGATGACCGAAAACAGCACGACGGCGTAGGTGATGGCGACAATAATCGGTTTGTTCGGAACCGCATTATCAATCGACAGGGCCAGCGCGACCGAAATACCGCCCCGCAACCCGCCCCAGGTCATCATCAAGGGCGCTTTGGAGTCGAGCGTCAGCCAGGGCCGGGCCAGCCGGTACGGAATCCAGATGGCCAGAAACCGGGCGATCAGCACAATCAAAACACTAAAGAGGCAAATCAGCCAGTACGACGTTTCAAACTCAATAATTAACAGTTCAATGCCGATGAGCACGAACAGCAGCGCATTCAGGATAACATCGATCAGCTCCCAGAATTTATCGACATACTCCTCGGTCTGGTGACTCATGGCGTCCTGCCGCGCCCGGTCGCCGACGAACAGGCCCGCGACCACCATCGCCAGCGGGCCGGAGATGTGCAGTTGCTGCGCCAGCAGGTAGCCGCCCATGACCCCCGCAATGGTCAGCATGACCTCGGTCTGGTAATGGTTGATGGAACGAAGCAGCCAGTACATGCCGTATCCCAGCGCCATGCCAAAGAGCAGTCCGCCCCCGGCTTCCTGCACAAACAGCAGCGTGATGCTACTGGTACTGATGCCATCTGTTCCATACAAGACCAGGCGGTAAATCGAAGCAAAAACCACCACACCCACGCCGTCGTTAAACAGCGATTCGCCCACGATGTTGAGTTTAACGCTGTTAGGTAATTTGAACCGGCTTAAGATCCCCAGCACGGCAATGGGGTCGGTTGGCGAAATCAGGGCGCCAAACAAAAGACAGAGCGGATACGAAAAACCAAAGCCAAGCCAGTAGGCCGCGTAATACAGGCCCGTACCGACCAGAACCGTGCTGATCAAAACTCCGATCAGCGCAAACAACATCACCGAACGACGTTCCACCCGCAGCAGGGCGGCATTGGTATGAAAAGCCCCGGCAAAGAGCAGAAAACTGAGCATGACATCGAACAAAACCCGGTTGAAATCGATAGCGGCAACGGTTTGTCGGGCGAGCGTAAACCAGGTTGGCCGCACCGAGTGAAGCGCGATCAGTAATAGCGAACAACCGAGCGATACGACCATGATTCCGATGGCATCAGGTAGCTTCAGCAGGCGGGTATTGAGGTACGCAAAAAGTGCGGCAATAACAATCAGAAGGGTAATCAGCGAAAACAGATCCATCGTAAAACCGGGTGTGTAGGGCCGCAAATTAAATAAAATGGCCCACAAAAAGCGGCTCGCCTGCGTGAAAAACCGGTGTGTAAAGCAGCCGTAAAGAACCGCGGCCGGGTGCCGTTCCCTAACGTTTTGCCGGTTTTCAGGCGAAAAGGCAATATTGCAACCGGGTGGCCGTAGAAGGGGAAAGACACAAGCCACCTGCACAATGATTCATAGCCTCAAACCCAACCGGTATTATATTGTTCAGAAAGAACCGGTTTTAGTCACGGAAAAAGACCTGCTGGAACTACCCGCCGAAGAGCCGCCCCGGCCCATCAAACTAACCAAGCCCTGGCTGCTTGCGTTTGGTTTCCAGCCCGACCGCCCGGCCCATTCCTGGATTTTTGGCAACGTCCGGCTGGTGGCAGGTATGAACTGCTGGCTGTGTACGACGACCCGGCGGTATATCCAATACGTTCATGAACTTCAGGACTTGTTTGAAGACCATTACCGTGACATCACGCTGGTCCTGAAGTCGAACAGTTTTTACATTACGGGAACGGTTTAGGGAAGGCGGCTTTGGGCCTGCCAAATACAAAACCCCAGCAATCAGCCGGGGTTTGTACTTTTTTTATCCTATATGTATGAAGTTTCGGCGTTTATAAATCGTCTTCGTCATCTTCCTCCTCCGTCTCATCCTCTTCATCATCGTCGGGAAGATCGCGCATCACCTGATACAAATTGACCAGATCATCGGTGGAAAGCTCATCGAGTTCAATGTCGGTATTGTCGCTGAAACGCAGCGTCAGCGGGTCGGTTTCGTCGTCGTTCAGCCGCAATGACAGCAGTTCCAGGTCGGCATCATTGAGCGTCAGGGGCAGGAACCGTAAATCGAATTCGGAAGCATCGGCCTCCTCGCCCAACTCATGAACTGCCTGAACGATGGCGCTTTGGAGAGCCGTTCGAAAGTCTTCGAGCTGGTCGGCGAAATCGTCGGCCGGGGGTAACGTTGAAAAATCGGAAGTTGCCATAACAGCGGATTATACAAAACGTAAAAGAGTCGCTTTTCGGAGCGTTTGCAGGACGCAAATTGCGGCAAAACCCGGATTTTTGGGCAGTTTCGAGATTATGGTTTGATGAAGTTTTCCCGTCGCTTGTAAAGACAGCCGTCATATGCCCTTCGTGTGTCAGGCGGTTTCGATGACCGTTCCCTAAAGCAGCGCCCAAAGCCGGGATTTCAGCCGTTCAAGGCCGTCTTTCAACCGGCCTGCGTCGTAGGGGCGCGTTGCGGCTCCATCGGCTTTCTACTTTTGAGGGGTAAACAACTATAAAACAGCTATTTATGAAAACGTTTGCTTCTCTCTTACTTCTTTTGCTGCTCTTTGGAGTCGCCCAGGCCTATGCGTTCAGAACAAAACCGGAGCGAAATCTGGCTACTCAATTATCCCGGTATTTGCAACTCCCCGACGCGCTGCGCCAGAGCAGGCAGGGAGCCGTTGTGCTCATCAGCTTTCGAATCGATGCCGACGACCGGCTGGCCGACCTTCAGGTGCACACCAGCGACCGGGGCTTAAACGAGTCGCTGGCCCGCCAGCTAGTCGGTCAGAAAGTCGTCCGTACGGGGCCCGACCGGAACGCCGTGCAGTGGGTTCGGCTACGGTTTGTGCCGTGAAATGGACAAGAGACAAGAGACGATAGACAAGAGAGGGGCTTGCTTCCGGGTTGTATTCTCCTGTCTATCGTCTTTTGTCTTTTTTCTGTTGTCTCTTTTTCAAAACCGGCTGAGCAAATCGTCCACCATCTTCGGCGCGCCCATGAAAATCGGCGTCCGCTGGTGGACGCTGTCCGGTTTGATGTCCAGAATTGATTCCGTGCGGGTAACGGCCCGGCAACCCGCCCGTTCGGCGATGAAGGCCAGCGGATAGCATTCGTACAGCAGCCGGAGTTTGCCCTCCGGATTTTTGGGCGTGGGCGGGTAGAGGTAAATACCGCCTTTGAGCAGGTTGCGGTGGAAATCGGCCACCAGCGAGCCAATGTACCGGCCCGTGTATTGTTTCTTCCGGCAGTCGGCCAGGTAGGCCCGAACCGGTTCTTCGTACAGATCGGCGTTGCCGTCGTTGCAGGAGTAAATGGTGCCGTCGGCGGGGCTTTGTAGGTCGGGGTGCGAAAGAATAAATTCGCCCAGCGAGGCATCGTAGGTAAAACCGTTGACACTGTGGCCGGTCGTGTAGACCAGAATGGTCGACGAACCGTACAGAATGTATCCGGCAGCGACCTGTTCGTGACCACCCTGCAAAAAATCGTCCATCGTCGGTTCGGTGCCGATGGGGGTTACGCGCCGGTAAATCGAGAAAATCGTGCCGATCGACACATTCACGTCAATGTTGGAAGAGCCGTCGAGCGGATCGATGGCGACCACGTATTTGGCGTGGTTGTTTCCCGTAAAAATAATCTCTTCTTCCTCCTCCGAAATGATAGCGCAGACTTCCCCGCCATTCTTCAACGCCCGTTCAAAGCGGATGTCCGCAATCACATCCAGTTTCTGCTGATTCTCGCCCTGCACATTCTGCGCGCCGATGCCGCCCGTCAGGTCGATGAGCCCGGCCCGGTTGATTTCGCGGTTGATAATCTTTCCGGCCAGCGCAATGTCGCGCAGCAGTTGCGACAACTCGCCGGTCGCGTAGGCAAAGGCATATTGCCGGTTCATAATGTACCGGTCGAGCGTGGTGCCGACCGGCAAAGCCAATGGATGGGATGTTCTGGAATGCATGCTGCTACGGGATAGATCCTGGAAAATGAGTACGGAAAATCGGCGGGTCGATCGGGCAGGAATAACTACACACTCAAGAAAGGAGATCGGGCTTAGGATTTCATCATGCACCGTCATGCATGCCTGAAGACCCATAAGTTACCATTGTGCCGACTACAGAAGCAAAACTAGGGCGGTTTTCTTCACCACCGGCAAGCCCTTATCAATAATTTCTAATTATTTAGAAAAATAATCTTAAAACAGAGGGTAAGTTTTTCGAAAAACCGGATCTTGCTAGTAACAGGCACTGAACGTATGAGCAGACGGCTACCTTCAGAAGAAGCCCACCAACTGTGGCAGGAGTACCGGGCGGGCGATATGTACGCCCTGGCCCGCATCATGCAGAGTTACTACGCCGACCTCTTCCACTGGGGAATGCGGCTGCACCCCGACCGCGAGTTCGTCAAAGACTGTATTCAGGAGATTTTCCTGAACTTGTGGAAACAACAGGGTACTGCTAACGTGGTCGATAACGTGCGGGCGTATCTGCTGGTGGTGCTCAAAACCCGCATCCTGCGCGACCTTGCTCGCCAGCACACCACCCACCAGGCCAGCCTGTCCGACGAGTACGCTTTTTCGGTCGAGTTTGCGGCCGACGTGCAGTGGATCGAAGAAGAAAATGAAGTGTACCAGATTCGAAAGCTGGAGCGTGTCATCAACCACCTCCCCGACCGCCAGAAAGAACTGATCTACCTGCGGTTTTACCAGAACCTGAGTTTTGAACAGATCGCCGACGTGATGCATTTGGGTCGTCAGTCGGTGTACAATCTGCTCCAGAAATCGCTGACCAGCCTGCGGAAAAACTGGACCGTGAGCAGCATAGCATTCCTGTTTTTGCAGTTGGCAGTTTATAGTATTCGATATACGGTTTTTGGTGGCTAGCGCAGGAACTGAATACCGAAAACCGTAAACCGCGTACCGGATACCGAATACCGATACAATGATGAAAAACTACAACTCTTACACGGTGGAAGACTTCCTGCTGGATGAAGATTTTCTGGCCTGGGTGCAGGGACGTAGCCATTGGGAAGACTTCTGGCGTTCGTTTTTGCGTCACTATCCGGAAAAACGCGATGCCTTCCGGCAGGCCGAACAACTCATCCGGGCAGCAACGGCGGTACCCGAGCGCTTGAGCGAAGCCGAGGTTCGGAAAGAAACGGAAAAGTTTTTGGAACGGGCTGATACGTATACTGATAAGCGTTACTTCAAATACCGGCACTGGCCGAACAGGCCAGCCATTCGACAGGCCATTCGGTGGGGGCTGGCAGCCGCAGCCGTGCTGGCACTGGTGCTGAGCGTTGACCAGTATCTGGCCCGGCATCAGGCGGCTTCGCTGGCGTCGCGTCCGGCGGAACGCTCATCGGATGCGTTGGTCGAAACTTGCAACGACACCCGGCAATTGCTCCGGGTTGTGTTAAGCGATAGTTCAGAAGTATGGCTGAGTCCGGAAAGCCGCCTGCGGTATCCGTCGCAGTTTGCCGGAAACACCCGAACGGTTTATTTACAGGGGGAAGGCAGCTTTTCGGTCCGGCGTCGGCGGCAACCGTTCATGGTCTACACCGGCCAGATGGTGACTAAAGTGCTGGGTACCCGGTTTGTCGTCCGGGCGTTCGATCAGGACAAAAAGATGACGGTGCAGGTATTGTCGGGAAAAGTCTCGGTGTATCGAAAGAAAACGGAGCCACCAACCGAAAACCGGGAGGTCAACGGCCTGATCCTGAACGCTAATCAGGCGGCTATTTTCGAGAAGGTCGACGGAAACCTGACCAAAACGCTGGTGGCCAATCCGGCCCCGCTTGCAAAGAAAGTCAACGAAACGCCGTTTGTGTACGACGAAGTGCCGTTGCCGGTGATTCTGCGGGAACTGGAGAAAAGCTACGGCATTCCGATTCAGTTCGACGAACAGACGTTTGAGCGGTGCAAAATCACGGCGGTGTTGTCGAGCGAATCGCTTTATGAGAAGCTGGACTTGCTTTGTAAAGCCTCCTCCGCCAACTATGAAATTACGGACGGTCAGATTGTGATCAGCCGAAAAGGATACCGCTAAAATTCATAAAAAAGGGCAGTGACTATGCCACCGCCCATCAGGTCTATTCGCTGAGTGTCGCTCGCCAAAGTAACCGCTCAGTGAAAAGCGTCCCATTCCAGAACACCTCAACCTTAACAAAACTATGCAAAAACACCTTTCCGGGCAACTTTGGTTGAAACTTATGCGGTTTTCACTAACTCAAAGTTTGGTTATGGTCTCGCTGGTGGGCGTGTCGTTTGCTCACCCGGGCCGAGCGCAGGAATACCTGAGCCGACGCCTGACGTTACACGCTGATAACCAGGATATCAAGCGAGTTCTGGCGGAAATTGAGAAAGCAACGGATGTGCAGTTCGTTTACAGTTCGCAGGTGATTGAACCCCGACAG
The DNA here is from genome assembly GCF_049445795.1 of Larkinella sp. VNQ87. Classification (NCBI taxonomy): domain Bacteria; kingdom Pseudomonadati; phylum Bacteroidota; class Cytophagia; order Cytophagales; family Spirosomataceae; genus Larkinella; species Larkinella sp. VNQ87. Next base: position 85,436 of record NZ_JBMSDT010000007.1, on the reverse strand, counting down.
AAGATCAGCATCCAGGCTAACAACTCGACGCTGGAAGAAGTACTGGTGAAATACTTCAAGCCGTTGCCGGTGAACTACGAACTGGTGGGCCGAAAGGTGGTGTTATCGGCCAGCACTGCCCCCGGTTTTGAAACCGGGTTGCCCGACATTCGGGAGCGGTTTGCCGAACAGGCTCCCAAGCGAACCGTCTCGGGCAGCGTGACCGACGAAAAAGGCGCGGGTCTGCCGGGGGTAACCGTCCTGATCAAAGGCTCGCAGCGCGGCACAAGCACCAACGCCAGCGGGAATTTCCAACTCGACGTTCCGGACGCTCCCGGTACGGTTCTGGTGTTCAGTTACGTCGGTTACGTCAGCCAGGAGGTGACGGTCGGCAGTCAGACCAGCCTGCGAATCACCCTCGCGCCCGAAAGCAAGGCGCTGAACGAGGTGGTCGTGACGGCTTTGGGCATCAAGAAACAGGCAAAAAGCCTCGGCTATGCCACGGCCACGGTGGGGTCGGAGGAAATGACCATCAACCGGACGGCTAATTTCATGAATGCCTTGCAGGGCAAAATGGCGGGCGTCAACATCACTCCGCTGGGCTCGGGACCGGCCGGAACGAGCAAAATCCGGATTCGCGGGCAGTCGTCGTTTGGGGGGAACAACTCTCCGCTGATTGTGGTCAATGGCGTGCCCATCGACAACACGAATTACGGCGCCCGGGGTGATGTGTCAGACCGGGGCAGCAACCGGACTTCCGACAGTGGTGACGGTCTGAGCAGCATCAACCCCGACAACATCGAAACCATGACGGTGCTGAAAGGCGCAGCCGCTTCGGCCCTGTACGGGTCGCGCGCCAAAGACGGGGTGATCATGATTACGACCAAAAACCGGGGTTCGGGCAACGGCATCGGGCTGGAATACAACACCAACTTCACGTCCGACACACCCCTGGATTACACCGATTACCAGTACGAATACGGGCAGGGCGAAAATGGCGTTCGGCCGACCACGCCCTTCCCGACGTCCGGACAGTGGAGTTTCGGCGAAAAATTCCAGCCGGGCATGACGCAGGTGTTGTTTGATAACGTCACAGTTCCTTACGAGCCGCAGCGGAATCAGATCACCAATTTTTACCGAAAAGGCAATACCTGGACCAACACCCTGACGCTTTCCTCCGGCGGAGAAAACGGCGGTTTTAGCCTGTCGATTGCCAACATGGACAACCGGGCGATTCTGCCGGGGTCCAGTTACAACCGTAAAAACCTCAACCTGGGCTTTACGCAGACGCTGGCGAAGAAGCTGACGGTGTCTGGTAATATCAACTATTCCAAGGAGTTTCGGAAGAATCCGCCGAACATTGCCGAGCAGGATTACAGCCCGGTGATCATTTACAACCTGGCGAATTCGATGCCGCTGGATGTTCTGGAAAAATACGCGACGGATGCCAACGGTAACGAAACCGTCTGGTCGCGGTTTACGAACCGGACCAACCCATATTTTGCCCTTAAACGCTTCGAAAACATCGATACCGACCGGATTTTTGGCAACCTGACGGCCCGGTATAATTTCACCAACTGGCTGTTTCTGCAAGCCCGGATCGGGCAGGATTTCTACGCCCGCGAACAGGAGTACAACCTGCCGACCGGCACCCAGCGACAACCTGCCGCCCCCGCCGGTTTTGTGAACGGGCAGTATGTGCAGGATGTGCGCCATGTCCGGGAATTGAACGCGGATTTCCTGCTGAATGCCAACAAGACGTTCGGGGTTTTTGGCGTGAACGTGAACTTGGGCGGCAACCAGATGTACCGGAAAATCAGCCGCCACAACGTGTTTGTGCAGGACTTTTACACCCGTGATCTCTACACGATCGGCAACGGCCGCCAGCGGGATGCGGTGTATGAACTGTCCGAACGGCAGGTCAATTCGCTGTACGGTTCGGCCGAACTGTCTTACAAAGATTTTCTTTTCCTGAACGGAACCGTTCGGAACGACTGGTTTTCAACGCTTTCGCCCGCCAACCGGAGCATCGCCTACCCGTCCGTAACGGCCAGTTTTGTGTTCTCGCAGGCTTTTGCAACGTCTCTGCCCGTCTGGCTGACCTTCGGGAAAATCCGGGCGGCTTATGCCGAGGTGGGCAGCGATACCGATGTGTCGCCCTACGCCAACAACCTGTTTTACGGCATCAACCCGCAGCAGTTTCCGTCGCCGAGCGGCACGGCCCAACCCTTGGCCAGCATCAGCGGCACGACCGTTCCGAACGCCGATTTGCGCCCGATGCGGGTTTCCGAAAAAGAGATCGGGCTGGAACTGCGGTTGTTCAACAACAACGTCGGCCTGGATTTGACGTACTACGACAAAGTGTCGTCCGATCAGATTCTGCGGGCGCAAACTTCCGACGCGGGCGGTTACCAGACGCAGTTGATCAACGTCGGCAAAAGCAGCAATAAAGGACTGGAAATGCTGGTCAACCTGACGCCGGTCAAACGCACGGATTTTACCTGGAACCTGACCTTCAACGCGGCTTACAACGTCACGAAGGTGCTGGATCTGGGTTCGAGCGTGAGCGACAACATGATCACGGTCGGCACGGGCGAGTTTACGGGCGAACTCCGGCAGGTGGTCGGTCAGCCGATGGGCCAGCTCTACGGGTTTGGCTACCTCCGCGATGCCCAGGGCCGTCAGGTGTTCGACGCCGGAAACGGTCGTCCTCTGCGCACGGCCACGCAGATTCCGTTTGGCAGCGCCCTGCCCAAGTGGGTGGGCGGGATTACGAACGGGTTTAGCTACAAAGGCATCAACCTCTCGGTGCTGGTCGATTTCAAACTGGGCCACAAGATGATTTCGGGCACCAACCACAACGCCTGGCGGCACGGTTTGCACAAAGCGACGCTGGTGGGCCGGGAGCAGGGCTACGTCATCGGGCAGGGCGTCAACCCGAACGGCGAAGTCAACCAGACCCGGTCGGTCGTGCAGGCGTTTTACGAAACCGTGCGGTCGCAGAACATCGCCGAGGAGTTTGTCTACAACGCCGGTTTGTGGCAGTTGCGGCAGATCACGCTGGGCTACGATTTCACGAAGTTTCTGCCGACGAATGCCCGGTTTATCAAGGGCCTGCGGCTGAACGCGGTGGCGAATAACGTCGCGGTGCTTAAAAAGTGGGTGCCGAACATCCACCCCGAGCAGTTCGGTTTCCCGTCCGACAACCTCGTGGGGCTCGAAGCTACGGGCCTGCCAATCACCAGAAGCATCGGTTTTAACCTGAATGTGAAATTTTAACGAGATGGATTGTTACACAGGGTTAATCAGAGATTATCAGGGTTAATCAGGGAATCTCTGATAACCTCTGATGTCCCCTGATTAACCCTGTGTAACAACCCTCCTCCAACCCATACGACAACCATGAAAAAGATACTCATAAGCCTGGCCTTCCTGCTCACTGCCTGCGACGAGGGGTTCGATGAGATGAACATCAACCCGATTGCCCTCACGGCCGTCGAACCGGCGTTTCAACTCAACACCGCCATCGTCAACAGCGCACCCGGCTACGGCAACCTTAGCTACGAAACCACCATTGTCAAGCAAATGATCACACCGTTCAGCGGACAGGGCTCGGCGGCTAATTTCAACCAGGACAACCGGGGCGTTTCGAATGGCAACTGGAACACGTACTACCGGACCGTCATCCGCGAACTGGTCGACGTCATCACCAAAACGAAAGACGATCCCGCTCGCTCGAATCTCTACAACATGACCCGGATCTGGAAAGCGTATTCGTTCATGGTCGTGACGGATAGCTACGGCGACGTGCCGTATGTTCAGGCCGGGAAAAGCTACCTCGAAGGCATCGTAAAACCGGTTTACGACACGCAGGAGGCCATTTATACCGATATATTAACGGAGCTGGATGCGGCTTCGGCGGGGCTGGATGCGGCCAAGACGAAGGTCGCCAGCGACGTACTGTACGACGGCGATGTGGTCAAATGGAAGCGGCTGGGCTATTCGCTGCTGCTGCGGGCAGCCATGCGGCTTTCGAAAGTCAACCCGACCAAAGCCGCCGAGTACGTGGCCAAAGCCGTGGCCGGGGGCGTCATGCAGTCCAATGCCGACAACGCGATTATCCGGCATACGGCCAGCTTTACCAACCCCGTCGGGAGCCAGTTGAACGGCGGGCAGTCGGCTTTTTTCTATTTGGATGAGGAGTTTGTGAGTTTTTTGCAGAAAAATAACGACCCCCGGCTGGCGTCGATTGCGGTTCGCTACGTGGGGGCCACTAGCGGGGCGCAGCAGGTCGAGTCGCGGGCCAACCGGACGCCCGCCGTGCAGGTTGGCGCTCCGCAGGGCTACGACAACACGACCATCGGCGCGGCTGTAACGGCCAGCAAACTGGCGAGTTTGTGGGATTACAGCCAGCTCGACCGGACGCGCATGGCGTCGCTGACAGCCCCGAGCTTCCTGGTGACCTACGCCCAGACGCAGTTGTTGCTGGCCGAAGCGGCTTTCCGGAAATGGACCACGGGCAATCCGGCGACGTTATACACCAACGGCATTCGGGCGCACATGCAGCAACTGGCGACGTATGGAGCCAATACTGCCGTTTCGGAAAGCGCGATTACGGCTTATGTCGACGCGAATCCGCTGGCGATTGGCAAAGAACTGGAGCAAATTAACACCCAATACTGGGTCGCGTCGTTTCTGATCGGGCCCGAAACCTGGGCCAATTTCCGGCGGAGCGGATACCCGGTTTTGAAACCGAATCCGTATCCCGGCAAAGACCTCAAAACCGAAGACTTCATCCGTCGGCTGACGTATACGGACGCCGAACTGAACGTCAACAAAGCCAATGTCGATCAGGCCATTAGCCGACAGGGACCGAATTTGCTCGACACGCGTATCTGGTGGGATAAGAAGTAAACCCGCTTCGATTTTTTCTTTCTTATCCATGAAAAATCTAAAAAAACGACTGAAGCAAGGGGAAACCCTGAACGGATGCTGGTTGAATCTGGGCAGTTCGCTGACGGCCGAAATAGTGGGCCAGGCCGGTTTCGACTGGGTGCTGATCGACCTCGAGCACGGAGCGGGTTCGGAAAAGGACGTGCTGTATCAATTACAGGCCCTGGAACACACCGGGGCCGGAGCCATTGTTCGCGTGGAAAGCGCCGAAAGCCAGCGGATTCACCGGGTGCTCGACATGGGGGCGGAGGGGATTATGTGCCCCAAAATCCGGAACCCGGAAGATGCGCAGAAGGTGGTCGATGGCCTGCATTATCCGCCACACGGGCATCGGGGCGTTGCCAAGATGGTCCGGGCGACCGGTTTTGCGCAGCACTTCGACCGGTATTACGCCGACTCCTACGATACCACGCTGGGCGTGTTGCAGATCGAAACCGTCGAAGTACTGAACCACCTGGACGAAGTAGCGGCTCTGGAGGGCGTGGATGTGCTGTTTATCGGCCCGGCGGATTTGTCGATGGAACTGGGGATTTTCGGGCAATTCAATCATCCCCGGTTCAAGGAGGCTTTGCAGGAAACCGTCGACGCGGCCCGGAAAGCCGGGAAAGCGACCGGCATTCTCTTTTTCAACCCGGACGATTACCAGCGCTACCATGACCTGGGCATCCGGTTCCTGGCCTGCGGCTCCGACGGAACCTTCGTAGCCGACGGCGCCCGGACCCTGGCGGCCAAGTTGAATGCGTTTCGAAGTGTTTATAAGTAACTAGTTATTACACCGAGTTAATCAGAGATCATCAGAGTTATCAGGGATACTCTGGTTAACTCTGATGATCTCTGATTAACTCGGTGTAATAACCTCAAATCTCAAACCTCCTCAACCCCTAAAAACCGCCTGAATGTCTGATCCGCTCTTTATCCTGGCCGTTGGTGTTCTGATTGTTGTCGGAGGCATCATCGGATTGAAACTGCACCCGTTTCTGGCCTTGCTCCTCGGAGCGTTCATCGTTGCCCTGCTCACGCCCGCGTCGGCCATCGAACAGTTTGCCATTGCCAAGGGGACCGCTCCGGCGGCTGCGCAGGCCTTGGCGAAAAAAAGCATCGGCGAGCGCATCGCCACCGAGTTTGGCAACACCTGCGGCAAGATCGGCATCCTGATCGCGATGGCCGCCATCATCGGGAAGTGTATGCTCGAAAGCGGGGCCGCCGAACGCATCATCCGGTCGATGCTGCGGCTCACTGGCATCGAAAAAGCGCCCATCGCCTTTCTCGTCAGCAGCTTTTTTCTGGGCATCCCGGTTTTTTTCGACACGGTTATTTTCCTGATGATGCCGCTCGCCAAAGCCATGACGTTACGGATTGGGAAAAACTACCTGCTGCTGGTGCTCTGCATCATGGCCGGGGCCGCAATGGCCAACTCGCTGGTGCCGCCCGCACCGGGGCCGTTGTTTCTGGTGGGTGAAATGCACATTCCGATTGGCCTGATGATGATCGCCGGAACCATCGTGGGGCTTTTCACGATCACGGCGGGCTACTTTTTCGCGCTCTGGGCCAACCGAAAGTGGCCGATTCCGTTGCGGGACTCGCTGGATGCGAAGCTGGAAGACATTAAATCGATTGCGGCCAAAGAAGACCATCACCTGCCCGGTTTGGGCGTATCGCTGCTGCCGGTGTTGATTCCGCTCGTGTTCATTTGTGCCGATACGGCCATCAACGCCCTCTCCACGCCCGGCCAACCGTTGACTGACTCGGCTTTTCTGAACAATATTCTGAAAGTGATCCGGTTTTTTGGGGATAAAAACATTGCCATCGTCACGGGCGGCATTGTGGCCCTGTTGATTCTGGCGAGTCAGAAGAAAAACAGCAAGGACGGATTGACGCCCTTTGTGCAGGCGGCTTTGATGAGCGGGGGCGGTATTATCCTGATCACGGCGGCCGGGGGCGCGTTCGGCGGGATGTTGCAGCAAACCGGCATCAGCTCCCGCATTGCCGACATGACCAAAGACTACCAGATGGCCTTGATTCCGCTGGCGTTCCTGATTGCCGCCGTCGTCCGGACGGCCCAGGGTTCGGCCACGGTCGCGCTGATCACGGCCTCCGGGATTTTGTCGGGCATGGCCAGTAATGCGAACCTCGAATTTCACCCGGTTTACCTGGGGCTGGCCATTGGCTGCGGTTCCAAGCTGGTGCCCTGGATGAACGACGCCGGTTTCTGGATCATTTGCAAACTGAGTAACCTGACCGAGCAGGAAGCCCTCAAGACCATTTCGCCCTTGCTGGTGGTCATGGGCCTGGCGGGTCTGATCGTCATCCTGATCGGCGCGCAATTGTTTCCACTCGTCTAGTACCCACGGACTTTAGTCCGTGTAGAAGATTCTAAATCCAGGAGTTAGTACAAACTCACACGGACTAAAGTCCGTGGGTACGTTATATGGAAAAAATAGGTTTCATTGGCTTAGGCATCATGGGAAAGCCCATGGCGTTGAATTTACTGAAAGCCGGTTATCCAGTGGCGGTGCTGGAAACGAGCCAGGCATCCGGCGAACTGGTGGAGGCCGGTGCGCAGGCATTTCCCACCAGCCAGGCGCTGGCGCAGGCCAGCGACGTCGTGATCACGATGCTGCCCGACTCGCCGGAGGTGGAACAGGTAGTGCTGGGGCCGGACGGGGTGCTGGCGGGCATTCAACCGGGCGCTCTGTTCATCGACATGTCGACCATCGCGCCGGCGACGGCCCGGACGCTGTACCAACGGATGCAGGAAAAAGGCGTCGAAGCGCTGGATGCGCCGGTATCGGGGGGGCAGGTGGGGGCGGTTTCGGCTTCCTTGTCGATCATGGTCGGAGGAAGCGAAGCGGCTTTCCAGCGCGCCCTGCCGGTTTTTCAGGCAATGGGCAAAAACATCGTCCGGATCGGCGAACCGGGTGCCGGGCAAACCACCAAAGCCTGCAACCAACTCATCGTCGGCATCACGATTCAGGCGGTTTCGGAAGCCTTTACGCTGGCGAAGCAGGCGGGTGTCGATCTCGAAAAAATGCGGGAAGTGCTGTTGGGCGGTTTTGCCCAAAGCCGCATTCTGGACCTGCACGGCAAACGGATGATCGAGCGCAATTTTGCCCCCGGCTTTAAAATCAAACTGCATAACAAGGACCTCGGCATTGCGCTGGCAACCGGCGAAGCATTTGCCGTGCCGCTGAAAGCGACGGCGCTGGTGGCCGGACAGATGAAAGCTGCTCTGGAGGCCGGAGATGGCGAACTGGACCACAGCGCGATTGTCAGGCAGTTGGAGAAGGAATAATAATTTTACCCCCAACCCCCTAAAGGGGGCTTAATGAATCCGGATTTGAAAGCTCCCTTTAGAGGGTTGGGGTTGTAAGTACCTAAACATTCATTTTTAAGCCCTTACCAAGATGAAACGGAAAGAATTTCTCCAAGTGGTTACGGCCGGTTCCGTCGGAGCGGCTGCGTTTGGTCCCGAATCGGCGAAAGCCGAAAACCGGGTCGTGCCCAAAAAAGTCCTGATGAAAGTGGGCTGCCAGTCGGGCGGCACGACGGTCGAAAATCTGGAGTTCAAGGCCCGGCACGGCGTCTACAACCTCGACGGCGGATCGCCCAAAACCATTCCCGGCAAGGGCTGGGATCTCGACGATTCGATGCGGAAGCGGGAAGCCTGCGAAAAATACGGAATCAGCCTCGACGCCTACCACTTTCCGTTGACGTCGGCGGGCATCGACAAGGTGGAATACCCCAACATCATGCTCGGCAAAAGTCCCGAGCGCGACCGCGAAATCGAGATCCTGCAACAAATGATTCAGGTCGCCGGGAAAACCGGCATTAAAGTTTTGAACTACAACACAACGATTCTGCCGGTGTTGCGGACGGGCCGGACCACCGACCCCAAACGCGGGAATGCCGATTACAGCACCTGGAATTACGAGGAAGCCCTGAAACAGAACCATCCGAAAACCGTCGCGGGTGATGTCTCGATCGATCAGATGTTTGAGCGGATTACGTACATGCTCGACCGGATTCTGCCGGTGGCGAAGGAATACAAGGTCAAGATGGCCAACCACATTGCCGATCCGCCGACGCCCGTGGGCTACCGGGGCATCACGCGCTGGAACAGCCCGGACGTGTTTAAAGGCATTCAGCGGTTTGCCAAACTCTACGATTCGGAATACCACGGGTTTAATTTCTGCATCGGCTCCATTGCCGAAGGGTTGAAAGACCCGAAAACCGAGATCATGCCGATTATCAAGTGGGTGGGCGAGCGAAACCAGATTTTCAACGTCCATTTGCGGAACATCAAAGGCGGCTGGAATAACTTCCAGGAAGTGTACCCCGACAACGGCGATATGAATTTTCTGCACGTCGTCCGGGCGCTGCGTGATGTCGGTTTTTCGGGTATGGTGATGCCCGATCATGTGCCGCACCACCGCGATCCGGGTAGTACGTTGCAGGCTTTTTCTTTTGCATACGGATACATCAAAGGACTGCTTCAGGCCGTATCCGACGAAGTCAGTTGAACCCCGTTTTTCTATGCGCACATCGCCCGATTTTTCCGGTAAAACCGGTCCCCGAATCAAAGAAATTACCGTAACACCCATTGCCATTGTCGATCCGCCCTTGCTGAATGCGGCCGGTTTGCACGCGCCGTACGCCCTCCGGACCATTGTGGAACTGCTGACCGATGATGGAGTTTCGGGCATCAGCGAAATACCGGGCAACCGCGACATCGACCGGGCGCTGGAAGCCTCCCGCGATTTGCTGATGGGTCGGGACGTGTTTCAACTCAACGAAATCCGGCGGGTGCTGGTGAACCATTTCGGGACCGACACGGCCGCCCAGCGGGGCGAAACGCCCTGGGATCAGCGGAAGATGGTGCACATTTTCAGTTCCATTGAGGTGGCCTGCCTGGATATCATCGGGAAGGTGACGGGTCGCCCGGTGGTCGATCTGCTCGGGGGTAAAATGCGCGACCGGGTGCCATTTTCGGCCTATCTGTTTTATAAGTACGAAGGCGCGGGCGGAAAACTGGGTTTTGGAACCGACCCGAACGCAACCGGTTGGGCGGCTGCCCGGCAAGCCAGCGGTCTGAACCCGGCCGAAATCGTAGCGCAGGCGCAGGCCATGTGCGCGGAGTTCGGGTTTCAGTCGATCAAACTCAAAGGCGGGGTTTTTGAACCCCGGCAGGAGGTGAACGCCATGTTTGCGCTGCACGAAGCGTTTGGGCCGAATGTACCGCTGCGAATTGACCCCAACGCGCTTTGGACGGTTGAGACCTCGATTCAGTATGGCCGGGAAATGGAACCGATTCTGGAATACCTGGAAGATCCGACGCGCGGGCAGGAAGGCATGGCCCGGGTGCGAAAAGCCATCAAAACACCCCTGGCGACCAACATGTGCACGACCTCGTTCGACGACATTCCGAATAGCATCGCGGTGGGTTCGGAAGACATCATTCTGAGCGATCACCATTTCTGGGGTGGTTTGCGGGCCTCGATGACACTCTCCGGGATTTGCGAAACGTTTGGGCGTGGCTTGTCGATGCACTCCAACAGCCATCTGGGCATTTCGCTGGCCGCGATGGTGCACCTCGGAGCAGCTTTGCCGCAGGTACCGTACGCGCTCGACACGCACTATCCCTGGCAGTCGGACGAGGTGATTGTCGGGGGGCGGTTTTCATTTGAGGAAGGCTCGGTGGCCGTTCCGCAGGAACCCGGTTTGGGGGTGGAACTCGACCGCGCAGCCCTGGCGGCTCTGCACCAGAATTACCTCGACTGCGGCTTAACGAAGCGGGACGACGAAATCGAAATGCAGAAAGTGCAGCCCGGCTGGAAATTCCAGTCCGTCCGCTGGTAACGTACCCACGGGCTAAAGCCCGTTTGAGTTTGTTGGGTTCAAAGGCAGACCCAAAAACCGGACTTCGATGGACAGCTTTACGAATGACCCATTAATTGAAAGAAGCTCGAAATTCCAAAGGCGAAAGATTGGTTTTGGACTTAAACATTTTACTGAATGATTGAGGATGTTCGAAGCCCAATGTATAAGCAATTTCACTGACCGATAAATTAGTAGTTGATAACTTCTCTTTTGCTTTTTCGATTAGTTTATTGTGAATGTGTTGCTGGGTAGTTTGTCCGGTCAGAGTTTTGAGCAAACTGCCCAAATAGTTGGGCGATACGTTCAGTGAATCTGAAATGTATTGAGCGGTGGGTAACCCTTTGTCTATCAGATTATCGTTGCCAAAATAATCATCAAGTATATTTTCCAGTCTTTCAAGTATTTGGTGGCTGCTTTTCTTTCGGGTTATGAATTGGCGTTGATAGAACCGTTCACAATAATTTAGTAACAGTTCTATTTGTGAAATAATGATTTTTTGACTGAATTTATCAATATTAGAGTGGTATTCCCGCTGAATATTCAGGAAAATATCGGTAATGACGGTTTCCTCTTTCTCTGAAAGAAAGAGGGCTTCATTGACAGCGTAGCCAAAGAAATCGCATTGTTTTATAGTCTTAGCCAACGAAGTATTCCAGATAAAATCAGGATGAATCAGCAACAGGAAGCCGGATGGTTTTACGGTAGGTTTTTCGACAGAAAGATGTACCAACTGTCCTGATGCAACAAACGATAATAGTCCTTCATCAAAATCATACTGCTGCTGCCCGTAACGAAACTTACCCTGTATATTCCGTTTCAATCCGATAGTATAAAAATTCTGTACCCAACTGATTTCCTTTTCATCGGTCTGATATTCCACCAGGCCATAATCCACCAGACTTACCAACGGGTGTTCTGGCTTCGGTAAATTGCTCATCTTATGAAACTGGCTAATCGAGCTGAATGTATGTACCTTATTGTTCTTCATGTCTTTATCAGGAAAGTAATTAAAGGTAAACTTCTTTTCAGGAAATCAATTGTTCTGCCATGCTAAATTTATGGGCAACGCATTACAAGGTTGTTATTTATAGACGGTTTTTGGAAACGGAATATAAGTATAGCATAGTTTTCCTACATCATATAAATCGCACCGTTGGTAACCGTTGAATAAAATGTATTGGCTTTCTGATTCCGTTAATGCGTTTAAGTAATGGTTGGTTATCATCACATATGTATCGGTAGGAATGCTATTTTTAAGTAATCGGTGTGCATCTACCAAAACCTTTCCATATAACTTTTGAAATCCGCCAATAGTGTATTGTTCTATACTGCCATAATGGGTTACCGCTTTTAAACTTAAATCTTTTAGAGCAGGGAATTGCTTCTCCAAAAGATCGATTTCCGTTTTGAATGCATTGAACATTGAATAAAATTCAGCCATCAAAAGCTGAATAGGAAATGGTTTTCCAAGCTTGTAAAATAAAACGGCATCGCCTTCTATTTCAGCTATGGAGAGTGATAGCCTGTCTTGTTTTATGATGGTATTAAGTAATGTTCTGACAATCTGAACACCGTTTTGTATATCGATGTTATTGATAAACTTTGTGTATCCGCTAATATCGACAATTAATACGGTTCCCTTCGTATTTGTACTGTCCATAGCCATATTATTTTAGTAAAATATATAGTCAACAAGGCCCTCGCCTTCCTTTAGGTGCGGATAACAAAGGTGATAATTTCGTACTTAAAGGAAGGCGGGGCTCATGCGGGGTTTGCACGTTCGGCCGTTAGGTGGCCGGGAAGCTCGTAGCTGGCATTAATAATCGGTGGATTTGCTCAATGCTTCATGGGCACTCAATTCACTTAGTAAAATGTCAATTTTATTTTTGGCCATTCCAAAAGAATCGCTGCCCATAAAGAAGTGAAGTGGCGGATTTTCATTTTCTGCCAACTGGATAAAAGCCAGTGCTGCTTTTTCAGGATCACCTGGTTGATTGCCTATGATTTGGGTATCGTGGATGACTTCCAGATCTCTTGCTTCTTTGTATTCGGCAATCGGATTTTCGGCTAGGCGAAGCGAGCCTTTCAACAGAAAATTTGTTTTAAAATAGCCGGGATAAACAATCGTTGCCTTTATCCCCAACGATTTTGCTTCTGCCGAAAATGCTTCCGTTAATCCGGCAACGGCAAATTTGGTTGCATTGTAAATACCCCAGCCAGGGAACGCTCCTAAAAATCCGGCAATGGAAGAAATGTTGATAATATGTCCTGATTTTTTGTTACGTAAATGAGGCATTACATTTCTCATTACATTCAATAAACCAAAGACGTTCGTGTCAAAATTTTCACGCGCTTCGCTGTCGCTCAATTCTTCCAAAGTACCTAACTGGCCATAGCCCGCATTGTTCACGACGACATCAATAGTGCCGAATACTTCCACGGTTTTAGCAATGGCGCTACTTACACTTGTTTCATCGGTTACGTTTACTTCCAACGGAAGAAAATTAGCGGATTTGCCTATTTCTTTTTCCAAACTTTCAACCGTTCTGGAAGTAGCGGCTACTTGGTAGCCTTCATTCAATAATCTTTTCACCAGGGATAATCCCAACCCCTTTGATGCTCCGGTTACAAACCATACTTTTTTCGTGTCCATTTTTTTAAGTGTTTAATTGTTAATGATTACACTACAAAGTTGGCAGGATTGTAAATCACGGAAGTAGCTAAATCAACGGTTGTTGTAGCCAAATCAACGATCCGTTGAAGGGCGACCGGGAAGGGCCGTCAGACCGGATGATTTTTCTGCATTTTCGATGTCGATAGCCGCGTAAAAACGACAACCGGCGACGAAAACTCATTCGCCGGATTAGTTTACCCGAAAAACGAAGACTACGCTGGGAGGCAGACGCAGGAAAAGAAAAATAACCAGGTTGCGGGTCAACTAGCCCGTTCGCGCATATAGGCTTTAGGATGAGTTTTGAGGACTCGTTTCAACGGTTTCCATTGTCGGCCAACTCCAGCGCCAGGAACTTGCCGGTATAGCTGCCTTTGGCTTTGGCTACTTTCTCCGGTGTTCCTTCGGCGATGATTTGGCCACCTTTGTTGCCACCTTCCGGGCCGAGGTCGATGACGTGGTCCGAGACCTTGATCACATCCAAGTTGTGTTCGATGATCAGAACCGTATTGCCCCGGTCGGCGAGTTTGTTCAGCACGTCGAGCAGGTGCGAAATATCCTGGAAATGCAGCCCGGTCGTGGGCTCGTCGAGGATGTACAGCGTTTTGCCGGTATCTTTTTTGGACAACTCTTCGGCCAGTTTCACCCGCTGCGCTTCCCCACCCGAGAGCGTGGTCGCGTGTTGGCCCAATGTAATGTAGCCTAAACCGACGTCGTTGAGGGTCTGGACTTTGCGCAGGATTTTCGGCTGGCTCGTAAAAAACTCCAGCGATTGCTCCACGGTCATGTCGAGCACGTCGGCGATGGATTTCCCCTTAAACCGTACCTCCAGCGTCTCGCGATTGAACCGCTTGCCCTTGCAGGTTTCGCACATGACGTGAACGTCCGGCAAAAACTCCATTTCGATTTTCTTCATCCCGGCTCCTTCGCACTCTTCGCAGCGCCCACCTTTGACGTTGAACGAAAACCGCCCCGGTTTGTAGCCCCGGATTTTAGCTTCGGGCAGTTCGGCAAACAGGCTGCGGATGTCCGAGAACATGCCGGTGTACGTGGCCGGGTTCGAGCGGGGCGTCCGGCCAATCGGCGACTGATCGACCTCAATCACTTTATCGAGGTGTTCGAGTCCTTCGACCGACTTGAACGGCAGGGCTTCGCGCTTCGATTTGTAAAAATGCTTGTTCAGAATCGGAAACAGTGTTTCGTGGATGAGCGACGATTTGCCGCTGCCCGAAACGCCCGTGATGCAAACCATCTGGCCCAGCGGTAACTTTAACGTGACGTTCTTGAGGTTATGGCCCGTTGCGCCTTTGATTGTCAGGAAGTTGCCGTTGCCTTTCCGCCGGTTTTTCGGTACGTCGATGGCCCGCCGACCGCTCAGGTAAGCCGCCGTGGTGCTGCCGTTGGTCAGGAATTGCACGGGCGTTCCGGCCCCGACCACCTGCCCGCCGTGACGACCCGCGCCCGGCCCGATGTCCAGAATAAAGTCCGACTCGAGCATCATATCCTTGTCGTGCTCAACAACTAAAACCGTATTGCCCAGGTCGCGCAGGTTTTTGAGCGAATCGATCAGCTTGACGTTGTCGCGCTGGTGCAGGCCGATGCTCGGTTCATCCATAATATACAGAACACCAACGAGTTGGGTGCCGATCTGGGTGGCCAACCGGATTCGCTGCGCTTCGCCACCGGAGAGCGTCCGCAGCGGGCGGTCAAGCATGAGGTAATCCAGGCCGATGTCGAGCAGAAAACCGATCCGTTTGCGGATTTCCTTCAGAATCTCTTTGGCAATCACGTTCTGGCGGTCCGACAGGCGGTTTTCCAGACCGGTCATCCAAACGGCCAGTTCCGCAATGTCCATTCGGGCCAGTTCCGAGATGTTCTTGTTGTCGATCCGGAAATACAACGACTCTTTTTTCAGCCGTGCGCCCTCGCATTCGGGGCAGGTTTTCACGACCGTAAAATCCTTCAGCCACTCCTGAATTTTGTCGGAGCGACCGGCCCCGTCTGCCGTTTCCTGCTGTCGTTTCAGGAAGGTAATCACGCCCTCAAACTTGAAGTTGTAGTAATCCTGCCCGGGGTACTTTTTCGACGGCATCGTGGCGTCTTCTTCGGTTCCGTAGAGCAGGGCGTGCAGCAGTTCCGGCGGGTATTTTTCCACCGGCGTCGTCAGGCTGAGTTTGTATTTTTTCAGAATGACTTCGATTTCCCGAAAAAACCACAACTCGCGGTATTCGCCCAGCGGGGCAATGGCTCCCCGGCTGATACTCAGTGATTTGTCGGGAATGACCGATTCTTCAGTGATTTCTTCAATGATGCCCAGGCCGTTGCAAACCGGGCAGGCACCGTAGGGCGAGTTGAACGAAAACGTGTTGGGCGATGGCTCGTCGTAGCTGATGCCCGATTCGGGGTCCATCAGGTTTTGGGAGAAATACGTCACCTGGTTTTTCTCGTCCAGAATCTGCATGGCACCCTTGCCCTGCTTCAGCGCCGTCTGCACCGACTGGCTCAGCCGGTACCGGTCTTCGGGTTTGGGTACAATCCGGTCGATCACGATCTCGATGTCGTGAACCTTGTACCGGTCGAGCTGCATTTTGGGCACAATATCCTGCACGGCTCCGTCGACGCGCACTTTGGTGTAGCCGAGTTTGGCGACCTGCACGAACAATTCGCGGTAATGTCCTTTTCGGCCTTTCACGATGGGCGCCAGCAGCGTCAGTTTTTTAGTGGCGTAGTGCGTCAGAATCGAGTCGATGATCTGGTCCTGCGACTGCCGCTCCATTTTCCGGCCCGTGACGTACGAAAAGGCTTCCCCGGCGCGGGCGTAGAGCAGCCGCAGAAAGTCGTAAATCTCGGTCGTGGTGCCGACGGTCGAGCGCGGGTTTTTCGAAGTGGTTTTCTGTTCGATGGAAATCACCGGGCTCAGCCCGTTGATCTTGTCGACATCGGGCCGCTCCATGTTGCCGATGAACGAGCGGGCGTAGGCCGAAAAGCTTTCCATGTACCGGCGTTGCCCTTCGGCATAAATGGTATCGAACGCCAGCGACGATTTGCCGCTGCCGCTGATGCCGGTCACGACCACCAGTTTGTTGCGGGGAATAGTAACGTCAATGTTTTTCAGGTTGTGTTCGCGGGCGCCCAATACCTCAATCTGTTCGTAGCCCGTCAGGTCAATGTCAGTAAGCCCGGCAGTTCGGGCGGGGGTGTTATTTTCCGTCACGTTGTGAAAACCTTATTCTAAACCCTAACAGAAAATAAAGTTATGAAGTTTCGGGCAGAGGAAAGTAATCCGGGGGACTTCTTTCGGGGGCGGTTTTGCCCGCCTGGATCGGGTTGGGTAGCTGTTCTCAAGTAGAGAACTCACGTAGAGTTAAGCTACATTCAGCCAAAAATTGTAGGTTATGGTTCCGATTTACGCCCTTTGCAAAATAAATTCAGCCCGAATCTTCAACTTGTCGTTCAGTCGCTTAGCCATATCCATGTTGACCCGCCGTTTTCCGGATAAAACCTCCGATAACCGGGTTTCCGTAACGCCTAACAGCCTGGCCGCGTCTTTCTGCTTCAGGTTTTCCTGAAACATCCGCAAGCGGATCATTTCCGGTAAAGTAGCCGGTTCGACGGGCATCGGATAATGAATGTCCTCATACTTCTCAACGAGCAGGGAGAGTCGTTGTAATTCGGCCAGTTCCGACTCACTGAGCCCGGCTGAACCTTTCGCCAGGAAGCCTTCAATCGCTTCCATCGCTTGCTGGTACTGTTGGTTCGTGTTAATTTCAAGAATCATAGCTACCCCTTAGCTGTTTGTGCCTGCCACATGGCTCATGCGGAAGAAGCATCGATTTTGTCATACTCGGCATGGGTTCCAATAAAGCGGATGTACACCGAGCGAATATTGAAAAAGATCATGGCAACCAGCCGGTATTGATTGCCTTTGATGTTAAAGACAAATCGATCATTTCCGACATAGTCGACTGAATTAAAGGTATTCTTGATATCCGTCAGGCTATTCCAATCGGCGGCCACGGTTTTTAGGTACCATTCGTTAAGGGCGTCGGTTGCCTGAGCGTTGGCCAGCGCATATTCGTTGATAGCTTTCTTCGCAATAACTCGCATTACGTCTAGCGGGTCGAGTGATAAAAACTGTCATAACGTTGGCTTTTGTAGGTGATGGATAAATCTAAGAAGATAATTACATAAAACAAAATTTGATTCTGTTTTATGTAATTATCCGTTTCAGGAGAATTTTACACCTCCAGTACCAGACCTTCGCTTGCCGGGTAGCCGGTGCAGGTCAGCACCCAGCCTTCGGCCAGGTCGTGTTCCGTCAGCACCTCGTTGATCGTCATATGGACCTGCCCGGCCTGCAACCGGGCCGCACAACTCGAACACCGGCCGCCCTTGCAGCTATACGGCAGGTGAACACCGTGATCCAGGGCCGCTTGCAGAATCGATTTGTAAGCCGGTACGTCGATGTCGTATTCGGTTCCGCGAAACCGCAGTAGCATCCGGTGGTCTTTGGCGAGTTCGGGCGGGGGCGTGCGCGTAACTGGCTCAATGACAAAGTTTTCCTTTTTAATGGCGTCCGGCCGAATCCCGGCGTACACCAGCGTAAACTGCACCATCCGCATGAACGCAAACGGCCCGCACACGTACCAACGGGCTTTAGCCCGTTCAAACCGGACCAACTCCGGCAGCATCGTTTCCAGCAGCCAGTTGTTTAGCCGCCCGCGCCGGATGTTACCGGCTTTTCGCCAATCGTCCGACGGCTGGCTGAGCAGATGAATCAATTGAAACCGGTCGGGGTACTGGTTGCGCAGCGCTTCCAGTTGGTCGTAAAAAATAATCGTTTGCTCGCTGGTGTTGCAGTTGAGCAGCGTAACGTGGCTTTGCGGTTCGTCGCGCAGGGCCTGTTTCAGAATACCAAACAAGGGTGAAATACCGCTTCCGGCCCCGATCAGCACCAGATCGCGTTGCCGTTCCGGTTGCGGATCGAGCGTAAACCGCCCCGCCGGGGGCAGGCTCCGGAGTACATCGCCCACGCGCAGGTGATCGAGCAAAAACCGGGAAATCTCGCCGTTTTCCACCCGCTTGATGGTGAGGGTGAGCGGTTCGCCCGGCACCGAACTGAGCGAATACGACCGGCGAACTTCGTGCCCCAGGTGATCGAACAGCAGCGTCAGGAACTGCCCGGCGCGGTAGGGCACCGGTCGGCCGTCGGTCGGCTGTAACATCAGGGTTTTGGTGTCGCGTGTTTCCGAAATAATTTCGGTTACCTGGAGCAGAAGTACGTCCTCGTTCATGTGGGCTTGATAACTTTGTACGGCGGTCTGCCAAATTTCCGTTATAGATTAGCGACCTTTACAGACTAAAAGCGGTTTTTGCGCAAAGTTTAGTTTTTATACGGAATCACACACCTGTTTTGACGTCAACCCGCAGTGGTATGAATAAGTTTACATTGGTCAGTATCCTTTTGGGCGTCGTCGGCCTGATCACCCTCGGGGCATCGGGAAACCGCCCGCGTGCAGGGTATCACCGGTTTTCGGCAGACACCCTGATCGAGATTCGGAAAGATACGCTGATTGAAAAATACCTGAGAGACAGCGCCTACAAAGCCATTTTTCGGCGCGACACCACGTTTCGCGTCGATTCGGCGGCTTTGAAGGCCCAGGCCGACAGCCACAAAGTAGCCCTGCCGGACGTAGTAACGGGCGATTTAAATGGATTAGCGGTTTGTGCCGGGTCACCGGTTTCGGTGCCCTATACCTCGTCGGGCGGGCGGTTTTCGCCCGATAACCAGTTTGTGCTGCAACTGGTCGATGCCGCCGGAAAAGTAACCAACCTGAGTGAACCTGCCAAAGCCGGGGCCTTCGGGAACGGCACGTTGTCGGGCGTGATTCCGGTCAATACGGCCGCCGGGAGCCGGTACGGACTGCGGGTGTCGTCGACGAACCCGGTGGTCAACGGCACGCTGCAAGCCTTGCGGGTGTTGCCCGCGCCCACCGCCCGGATCGAACTGGCCGACGGCAGCAACGCCGTGACGGTGTTGCCCGGCCAACCGGCGACCTTTCGCGTGGCCCTGAGCGGGCACGGGCCGTGGTCGTTCGTGTTGTCGGACGGCACGAAGGTGCAAAACACGATGACCACGCCCTACGAAGTGACCGTTACGCCCGATAAGCCGACCGTTTACAAAGTCGTCAACGTCAGCGGGCCGTGCGGTACGGGTACGGTTTCGGGCGAAATCATTGTCAATGTCAATGAAAACCCGAATCCGGAAATTGCCCTCAAAGCACCAAACGGCGGCTACCGAATTTGTACCGGAACGCCCTTTCAAGTAGCGTTTACGGCAACGGGCAAATACCAGGCCGGGAACGGTTTTGTGGTGCAACTGGCCGACTCGACCGACAACTGGACGACGATTTCTAACGCCGGCACGGCCAGCCCGTTGGTGGCCCGGCTGCCGTACGGGATTTCGCCCAAAGGTTCGTACAAAATCCGCGTGATGGCGACCTTGCCGTCGGTTAGCAGCCGAACCGAGAACCTGGCTGTCGCGGCCCAGGCCGTCGCGGTGTTGCGGAACGATACCGTTCGGATCGACGAAGGAAAAACCGCTGAACTGACCGTCGATTTTGGCGGGGGAGGGCCGTGGTTTGTACTGCTGTCCGACGGAACCTACGAAAACAACATCACCCGCAGTCCGCACACGATCCGGGTGACGCCGAACAATCCGACGCCGTACGCCATCACCTCGGCGGGTGGGGCCTGCGGGGTGGGTGAATACAGTGGGCGGGCGTTTGTGAAGGTTAACATTCCGCCGTCGACCATCACGACCGGCAACCTGTCGGCCCGTACAATCTGCCACGGTTCCGAAATCACGGTGCCATTTACGACCGGGGGGCGGTTTTATGCCAACAACAAATACATTGTACAGGTGGCCGACACCAGCGGGCGGTTTATCGGTTTGCCCACGACGTATAAAGATGGTGTGCTGAAAGCCGTCGTGAACCCGGCCTACCTGAAAGATACGCTGAATACCGTGCGGCTGCGCGTTACCTCGACCAGCCCAGCCGTGGCCGGTTCGGAAACTACGATCAAGGTGCTGGCCCCGAACGTGAGTCAGGCGGTGGTATCGGGCGAGGGCATCATCCGGCCCGGCCAGACCGCCAAGGTGCGGGTGGCTTTCAAAAACGGGTTGCCGCCCTGGTCGTTCGTGCTATCCGACGGTGCGAAAGTGAACGGGACCTTCCTGAACCCGTATGTGCTGACCGTGGCCCCGACCAAATCGACCGAATATACGGTTACATCCCTAAGCAGTTCCTGCGGAGCCGGAATCCCCACAGGTCGGGCGCTGGTGACGGTGGAGGGGAATTAGATCACCTCCCCGCAGCCTCCCGGTCTACCCAGACAAACGCATTCGGGTGGGTCTGCATGATGCTGGCCGGAAACTCCTCGGTGACGGGGCCTTGCAGGGCGGTTTGGATCGCGGGCGCTTTTTTGGAGCCGCTGGCAATCAGGATGGCTTCGCGGGCGTCCATCAGTTGTTGCAGGCCGGTCGTAATGCCGAGCGTCAGCGGGGTGGGCGTGGAGAAGTATTTTTGCCCGACGGTAATGGTTGTTTCGGCCAGTTCCGAAACGTGGGCTTTCAGGGTGAAGGGCGTGCCGGGTTCGTTGAGGGCAATGTGGCCGTTCAGCCCGACGCCCACCAGAATCAGATCAAAACCGCCCCGCTCGTCGACAAACCGGTTCATCTGCTCACATTCGGCTTCCAGATCGGCGGCTTGGGCGTCGAACAGCCGGTATTGCTCCGGCCCAATGCCCAGCGGCCCGAACAGTTCGCGCTGGAGGTAATTGGCGCAACTCCCTTCGCTCTCCGGCCCCAACCCCACCCACTCGTCCAGCCCGACAAAGGTGCAGCGGTCGACGCGGGTTTTACCTTCTCGGACCAGTTGGACCAGCGCCCGGTAGGTGCCCACGGGCGTATCGCCGGAGGCCGCGCAGATCAGCGCGTCGGGCTTGCGGTTCAACAAATCGGCAATGTGTTGGGCGGTATGGCGCGAGAGCGCATTGTAGTCGGGGAAGATCTGGAAGTTCATGGCCGGTTTTGGTTTAGGCGCTACAAGATAACCGCAGCCTATGAAAACCGGTATAAACAGCCCCCGAATTTTCAGTTTTTCCGCCGAACCGACCCTTGTCTACTCGCCATATTCAATCACCATGCAGTTAAAGCAGTACCAGGGCGACTGGTTGCCGTAAAAATCGAGCGTCACGGTGCCGTCGGCCGCGAAGGTGCCATTTTTGTTGCGAACCCGGATTTTAGCCCCGCTCGGTTCGTGCACCGCCGAAATCCGGTACCGCCCGATGGGCACGTCGACCAGTTTTCCGTAGGAATTAGTCCGGGGCTGGCCGCTTTTGAGTTTCAGGGTTTTGCCCGTCGAACCGTCGATCAGCGGCCCCACCGGCGTCAGCGTGAACAGGATGTTTTCAACGTCGTACAACTCACTCCCGATTTCTTTGTCGAGTGTAATCGTTCCGCCGTAAAACCGCCCGGCATGATCGGGGTATTCTCCGTTCAAAGCCCATTGAAAGTTGCGAACGGCCCCGTCCTGGGTGAAGCCTTCGGGCTCGTCAGGGCGCAGATCAAGCTCGTAGGTCTGCCCGTGGTAACTGACCTGAAGCTGGGCTGTGGCCTGATACGTGGAAGCAGCCGCCGGTAAGGCAATGGAATACGCGCCGTTCGCGTCGCTTCGGGTGACCAGGTTGCTGTTGTACAGCCAGGTATTGTCGGCCACGATCTCGGCTCCTTTCAGCGGTTTTCCCTGCGGATCGGTCACCTTGCCGGTCAGGTGGCCTTTTTTGGGTTGATCGGGCGAAAGCTCGCTGCCATCGCCTTTGCATCCGGCCAGCAGGGCCACCGCCAGCAGGCAGTTGGCCAGCGGAAGTGCATTCGTGAAGGTGTTCATTGTATTTGTTGCGTACAGGTATTTGCGCGCGGACCTTCGGGCGGAAGCCGCTATTCAAGCCCCAAAAGAAGGCAGAAAAAAGGGAGAAGGGGACCGGTTCTATGTGAAGCGCCGGAAATTTTATCTGAACCGGTTTGCCGGTTTTTCAAAAAGAAGCAAACCGGTTTTCTACACGGGCATCTGCGCCCGCAACTCCGCCACCTGGTTCCGGTGGCGGTCGATATGAAACCGCAGGAATTCAAACCGCTGCCCGACATCCAGCGGACCCGAAATCGGATGCGGGTGAATGATGGCCTCGAAATCTTCATCGGCCAGTTCCTGACTCAGCTTTGTCAGGGGTTGTTGCAGGCTCTCCAGCGCAGCCAGCCAGAACGCCACCGAACCACCCATGCGGGGTGCGGCAATGGGTGGCACCTTTTCTTTCACTTGCCAGGTCCGGGCCACAATTTCTTCAATCGGTAAGCCTCGGTGGATGAGTTCGCCGGTCCAGACGGGCGGTTTGCCGTCGCGTTTGTCCTGCAAAATCCGCCACATGCCCCAGATGCCGCCGTGTTCGGCCCAGTACAGATGTTCGGTGATGTCAACGGCGCTCCAGGCATCCGGGTCGGGTTTCCAGCGGGCCTGTGCTTCCGTAAGTTGTTGCACATCACCAATATACCGGCTTCGGGCAGTCGCTACCGAGTCAAGAAGCTGTTCGAGAGACATGAAATGTAAGGGTTGCGTCAGTGGCTGATCGGCCGTGGGCAAGTTAAGAAAAACCGCGTACGCTGAGGAAAAGCCGTTTACAAAATTTACAAGCCGGTTTTCGTTGGTAAAAAAGCCGTTCTGGTGCGATATTGCAGACTCCGGGCTACCAGGGCCGCAACGTTCAACGAAACATGATTCAATTCAAGCGATTAGACCACATTTTGATTGCGATCCCGGAAGGCAAACGGGAGGAAGCGCGCACCTTTTACACTCAGGTGCTGGGCCTGACCGAAGTACCCGGCGAACATCCGGGCGGGGCGCTCTGGTTTTCGATCGGTGACATTGAGCTTCACCTTCGCGAGGAAGCCCCCGGACCGTATTCCAAACGGCATCCGGCTTTTGAAATCACGAACCTGGACGAAGCCAGGGCCGAACTGGCCAATCAGGGAATCGAGATTACGTACTCGTCCGACATCGACGGGCGGCAGCGGTTTTTCTTCCACGATCCCTTCCAGAACCGCATCGAATTACTGCAATTCATCGATTAACCGGAAATTCCTATACACTGGAAAAGATACCCCCGCAGCCTGGGCGGGGTACGGGACGTGTTGTAGGTGCCGGGTAGCCAATGAAAATTGCCCAATGGGGTCTTCAGCACCGGCGCGTATTCAATCCCGGTGAGGTCATACGGATTTAGGGCGGTTATCAGAACTGGAAATAGATGAACGAGTTCGTGCTTTTCTGGGTCAGAATCAGTAAAATTACCATGCCCGCCCAGACCAGGCCGAGTAGCCACCACGGCAGTCGCGCTCCGAGTTTCACCAGCGACGAATTTCGCATCGACCAATGACAGGCAATCAGAATCGTCGTCACTGAGCTGACTTTCAGGATGTCGAGGGATGTGAGCAGGGCTGCTCCGTTGGGAATGACGCCAAACATCGACAGCAGAATTCGCATCGCACTGCCGAAATCGGGCGTGCGGAAAAACACCCAGGTGATGTCGACCAGAAACAACGTGAGCAGCGCCAGACCGAAATTGCCCACTTTGCCGTTCCACGAAACCGGGAGCATCGAAGCCTGTGCAACGGACCCAACCAAGGCCGAATCCGGCCGATTTGTTCCGGCAAAACTACGCTGCCGTTTCCCGGACCAATCCCGGATCAGCCGTTCGGCGCATAGAAAAACACCGTGCAACCCGCCCCAAATCACAAAATTCCAGGAGGCTCCGTGCCACAATCCGCCCAGCAACATCGTGATCATCAGGTTGATATAGGTTCTGGTAGCTCCCTTGCGGTTTCCGCCCAGCGGAATGTAGAGGTAATCGCGCAGCCAGGTTGAGAGCGTAATGTGCCACCGACGCCAGAAATCCGAAAAACCGATGGACGCGTACGGATACCGAAAATTGTCGGGCAGGACAAACCCCAGACACAGCGAAATGCCGATGGCGCAGGTCGAATAGCCCGCAAAATCACAGAAGATCTGTCCTGAAAACGCCATGACGCCCATCCAGGCATCCAGCGGCTGCACCGGAAAAGGTACCCCAAAAACCGTATCGGCGGAGTCGGCCAGGAGCGTATCCGCAACCACGACTTTCATGAACAGCCCGAGCGACAGCAGAAAAAGCCCCCAGGTCATCTGCTGAGTCGTGGCGCGGTGGGGTTCCTTAAACTGCGGAATCAGGTCTTCGGGCCGGACAATCGGCCCCGCTACCAGGTGCGGAAAGAACGTAACGAAGAGGGCAAAGTTCAGAAAAGAAGGTTCCGGCTCAGCTTTCCGGCGGTACACATCCAGCGTATACGAAAGTGTTACGAAGGTGTAGAAGGAAATACCGACGGGTAGGATTATATCGGGTTTGGCTGCCTGAAACACAATGCCCATCGCCGACAGCAAAGCCGTAAAATTTTCCAGCAAAAAACCGCCATATTTAAAGTAGCTCAACATGCCGAGGTTAAGCAACAGGCTGACGGTCAGGAGGAGTTTGCGGGGGGCGGATCGCTGTTCGCAGGAAATCAGCCGGGCCATGTAAAAATCCACCACCGTTGAGAGCCAGAGCAGCAAAATGAAGGGCGGATTCCAGAGGGCGTAAAATAAGTAGCTGGTCAGTAGTAAGTTAACCTTCTTTATCTTCCAGGGTAGAGGAAGGTTGTGCAGCACCAAAAGCAGCACAAAGAAGAGGGCGAAACTGTAGGAGTTGAAAACCATGATCGTTTTGAGCTATTGGTGGGGAAGAAGCAAAGCGGTAACGACGGGCGTTTGGGTCGGTCGGATCGGGATGGCCCAGCCGGTTTTCTGCTTCAGAATCGGAATGAAATCCCGCGTGAACGTGACCGCATCGTTCGGCGCCAGGTGCGACCACTCCGGGCATCGGTATTTAGACAATGCCGGGAAATCCGCAAAGTAAATACCGGGTGTCCGGGTATGCGCCAGCAGCCGATCCCAGTATTTGGCCCGCGGGTGGCTCCTTTTTTCGACTTCGTAGAAGAGACCGTCCGAAGGCATCCGGACAAAAACCACCTGACCACCCCGTGCCCGAATCTGGTCGACCGACTTCTTGACGGAATCGAAAATGCCCGTTAGCATCGCATCCGGCATGGTTTGTTTCGGGCTGTGGGCACCAATGTCCAGCCAAACCGCTTTCACTTTGTTCTGAATGGCGGTATCAGCCACGATCGCATCCGTCATGGCTTCCTGTCGGTCGGACTTAGTAATCGAAAATTCCTTTGGAAATTTCGGCCCACCCCAGGTACCCGGGCGGGGCGGAATGGGCAGGTCGGTCAGCAAGGGCCTGAGCGCCAGTCGTTCTTCGTCCAAGAAGTAAAGCCAGGGTTCCAGTGCCCGGTTGATGTGGAAGC
Source organism: Larkinella sp. VNQ87 (assembly GCF_049445795.1). NCBI lineage: Bacteria > Pseudomonadati > Bacteroidota > Cytophagia > Cytophagales > Spirosomataceae > Larkinella > Larkinella sp. VNQ87. Next base: position 59,466 of record NZ_JBMSDT010000007.1, on the reverse strand, counting down.
TAATTTGCTGGGAAAGCGACCACTTGGGATAAAAAGTAACCCGTTTGGTAGCCTCCCGTTCCGGGAACGAACCGTCGGGCGCAAAGAAAAGAGCTTCGGTAACGCCAATGATGAGTGTTCCTTTGAAGTTCGGATCATTGGCCAGATCCGTCAGCAAGGGTCGGGGGGCTGTCCCCACCAGAGCGAGTTGTACCGGTTTTTCGCCGGTCATGGCTTCCCAGGTAGCCAGATCCAGGTCGAACTTGACGCGTGATGACCCAATGATAACTGGTTTCGACGGACTGCTCCGGTAAATCTCTTTCCGGGTGTGCGCCCACAGGCTTTCGTCGTCATTGTAGGAAAGCCCGAGGTTCTGGCTGCGCCAATACAGCTCCCAGCCAACGACAAACGTCAGAATCAGAGCCAGTGTCAACAGACTCGACTTTAGAAGTGGTATCATTTTTTTATATGTTATCCCGTTGTTTATCAGCTTGTTCGGTATAATTTACACCGCAGGGTGTTTAAAACAGGCGTGTTATTTACTAACCGGTCGAATAGCAAAGAACTTTATCTGATTTTACCTTAAAACTGCCCCCAGGATTTGCCGGGTCTGCACCGCGCTGACGGCTTTGATGCGTGTATCAAGGGTATTTCTGAAACTAAGGGGCTACGAACCGCTCTCGATGGCGCTGATTTTCCCGGGCGGTTGGTGAAGTGGTCGGTCTGGAAATGGAGTTTTGCGGCTGCTCTCGCTACTTTGCCGGGTAGCTCATGCACCCGTTGCTGCGGTGGGGTCCGGTTTGATGACCGTACTCTTGCTTATGGCCGCCTATGTTGGAAGGGAGGTAACTTAATCGGAGTGGCCTTTACACGTCGCTGACCATCACGAGTGTATGTTGGCCTGGGGCGTTTTCACGCAGGCTCGCTGGCAGTTGTCGGTTTGACCAGTATTGCGGGGCTGAGGTAAACGAGCGTTTGGATAGGAACGAGTCACGCAGATTCATTCCTATCCAAACGATATTGGCCTAATTTAGAAAAACCGGTACCGCCAAAACCGCTGCCAGTTGATCCGCAGCCGGGTTTTGATCACCGTTTTTTTCAGAAGTTTCATCTTCAAAAGCTTTGTTGTTGGTAGAAAGAGGAGCAAAGAGTAAAGACTACTTTCGAAACATCACTCCTTGCTCTCATGTCTTCACTCTTTTGTCACTAAAAACATTATATGCCCAGTTGCTGCTGGAAACGCGCGTGGTCCCAGTCGATGGCCACCGACGCGATTTTGTCGTCTTCGTTAAAGTGGAAAATAAAGATGTGGTCGCTGTTGAAGCGCAACCCTTTGTTCGGAATACCCGCAAAATCAGCGGCCTGGGTTCCAAACAGAACGACGTTGCAGACAATCCGGTCGCCGTCGGCGGTTACCTTGTCGACGGTATTGTCGATGTCCAGAAAAGCTGCCATGACGCCCGTCCAGAAATTCCGGCCGAGCTCGCCAATCGTGCCCTGCGGTTCGGGGCCGAGGGGCATCAGCCAGAACGCGCCGTTGGGATCAAACAGGGCCATCATGCGCTCGATGTCGCGCTCCTGGTAGGCCGAGAAAAATTCGATGCTGGTGCCTTTGCGGGTCAGGTCGGTCAGTGATTCAGTTTGCGTGATTTTCATTGTCGTTTTGGTTTAATGATCGACCAAAATTACCGGAAGCTGATCGGGCGTTATTGTAAAAATGCGACATTCTGCCGACCGGTCAGGCCGTGAGAAAGTTGGCCAGTTCGGCATTGTTTCGCACATAAAGCGACGGTACGCGCCCCGTAAAACCGGTAAACTCCCGGATGAAATGCGATTGATCGTAATACCCGGCCCGGTAAATCACATCGTGCCAGTCGGCCACGTTCCAGCGCTGGCTGGCCAGCAGCGAACACAAGTACCCGACCCGCCGGATGCGGGCGTAATACTTGGGACTGACGCCGACTTTTTGCAGGAATTTCCGCTCAAACTGCCGCCGGCAAACGTATAACTCCTCCATCAGCGAGGGAATATTAATGATGCCGCGCTGGTCAACAATTCGGTTCGCTACGTAATCCGTGCGGTCGGTGACCGCGCCCTGCTGGATCAACTGGTTGCTTAAAAAGGCTTCCAGTAATCCAATTCGCCCGGCCCTGTCCGGCGTCTCCTTAATCTGGTCCTGGATGACGTGAATTCGATCGCCCAGAACAGCCGCCAGTTCCACGCGCTCGTCCGTAAATTCATACATCGGCAAGCCGAAGAGACTGTTCAGGCCCGCCGGGCGGAAAACCGCCCCAACCATCCCGATCTGCCCTTGTAAACCGAGTTGATAGCTACTGGTCGACTGGCCGCTCAGGAAAGAGGTCGGAACCGCAATCGTACCGCGCCGGGGGCTTTGAAGCTGATACGGTGTTCCGAAATTAAAAACCAGCGAACCGAAGCCGTTGGGGGGCGATTCGACGGTGATGGGTTGTGTTAGCACCTGGTTGTTCTCCCAAATGTAGTAACATTCGACAAACGGGCGCAGGTGGGCAGCGGGCTGATATTTCTGATAATGCATGACAGAAGCGCAGATTCATAGCAAGTTAGGTTTTTTATGAAACCAGGCCTCAAGCATTTTAGCGAAAGGTCAGCGAATTGACCTTTCGCTAAAACCGCTGTCGCTAAGGTTTCCGTTCGGGCACCAGCAACAGCTTGATGAAGTTTTTGCCGAAATACTGGTTGGCCGCCTGTTTGGTGCTTTCGGGCGTCACCTGCTTCAGAAACTCGTCTTCGTGCAGGATTTCCGTCGGATCGTCGTTGTTAAAATACTGGTTGGACAGGTAGCCCAGCCAGAAATTGTTTTGCTTCAACTGAACCTCGGTTTCGCGCCGGGTTTCGGCTTTAAACTTCTCAATATCTTTCGGATCGGCGCCATTTTGCTTGATCTTCTCAATTTCGGCCAGGGTCCGGTTGATGAGCTTGTCGACGTTCTCGGGCGCACAATTGAAACCGATCCGGAACGTATACCGCTGCGCCGGTATTTTGGCGTAGGCCCCATTGACGCCAACGCCGTAAACGCCACTTTCTTCTTCCCGTAACGTTTCGGTCAACTTGATTTCGAGTGCCTCGGCCAAAGCGTCGATCTGGGTCGTGTTTTCGGAGGTCCAGACAAAATCACCGCTGAAGACCATCTGTACGGTCGTCCGGGGTTCCAGTCCTTTCGTGACCGTTTTTTCGATTTTGCCCGCCGGAATCCGGATGCCGAGGTCGCGGTATTTTTCAGTCCGGTTAATCGACGGCAAACCGCCCAGGTACTTCTCAATCAGCGGTTTCAGGTCTTTTTCCTTGAAGCTGCCGACAAAAAAGAATGTGAAGTCGCTGGCGTCGGCAAACCGTTCTTTGTAGATAGCCTCGGCGCGGTCGACGTTGACTTGTTCCAGACGGGCGGGTGTCAGGGGCAATCGGCGGAAATTGTACGCGCCCAAAACGGCCTGGACGGTATCCTGAAACACCTTCTGCGGAGTCGGGGTTGCCAGTTGGTTTTGCAGGAAACTTTTCTGATTGGACAAAAAACCTTTGATCACCTCCGGATCTTTGCGGGGAGCCGTAAAGTACGCATACACCAATTGCAGGGCGGTTTCCAGGTCGTCGGGCGTGGTGCTGCCACTGACGCCTTCGGCCGATTCGCTGATGTAAGGGGCTACGCTGACGGTTTTGCCGGTCAGGTATTTTCCCAACTGAATCTGGTTGTAATCCCCGATGCCGCTCATCTGCATCAGCGTCGAAGCAAACCGGGCTGACTCGTAATCCTTGTCGGAGTACAGCGAAGTGCCGCCCAGGCTGGTCGCCGAAAAAATAACCTGATCATTCTTGAAATCAGTCGGTTTCAGTACGACCCGGACACCGTTGCGCAGCGTCCACTCCGTCACGCCAATGTCCTTGATCTGTTTCTCACTCGTCACCGGATTACCGACCGGCAGCGTCGCCAGCAGCGGTTTGTCGAGCGTTTTGTCGACGTAGGCCGTCACGTTGCGCCCGGCATTGTCGATGAGGGCCAGGATTTGCTTTTCGGTCGGCAGTTTACCTTTATCTTTTTCGGGAGCCATGATCACCACCGCCCGGTTTTCTTTGGTAATGAACTGTTTAGCCAGGTTGTTGACGTCGCCGACGGTGATGCCTTTCAGGTATTTCTCAACAAACTCACGGTAGAACGCGATGCTGACCGGAATATCGCCGTGCAGAAAATTCTCGACGTATTCGCTGACATAATTGGCCGAGCGGGTTTTGTCGCGTTCGCGGTAAATCCGGTCAATGGCTTTTTCGTATTGTTTTTTGGCGCGTTCCAACTCGGTTTCGGTAAAGCCGAAGCGGTCGACGCGGGCGGTTTCGTCCAGAATTGCCGTCACGGCTCGTTCCACGTTCCCATCTTTCGCAATCACGTACGAACTGAAGGCGTCCTGATCGCCCAGGAAACTGCCGTAGTTGCTGTATCCGGCCAGAAACGGCGGGTCCGACTGCTGAGTAAGTTCATTGATCCGGTTGCCGATCATCGAATTAAACAACACCCGCTTGATGGCTTCGCGCACGTCGTACAAGGTTTTCTCCTTGGTTTCGGGCTGCTTGTACATGATTTGCACCAGCGTGTTCGGCTGTTCGGGGTCGGTTACGATGGCGATTTTGGTATCCTTGTGGGGCGGAACCGGGTACTTTACGCGCGGTTTTGGATTGCTCACCGCCGGGATGCGGCTGAATTTCTCCTGAATAATCCCCTCGACCTGCGCGACATCAAAATCACCAACGGCCACCACGGCCATCAGATCCGGGCGGTACCAGTCTTTGTAAAACCGCTGCAATACCTCCGGTTTGAACGTTTTAATGATCTCATCTTTGCCAATGGGCAAACGGCTGGCGTAGCGGGAGTTGTTGAGAATCAGCGGGAAATACTTCTCACGCATCCGCTGCCCGGCCCCGCGCCCCGAGCGGGCTTCTTCCAGAATGACGCCCCGTTCCTTCTCGATTTCGGCCGGGTCCATTGTCAGGTTGTGCGCCCAGTCTTCCAGAATCTGAAATGCCCGTTCGAACAGCCGGGTCGAGTCGGTCGGAACGGGTAACTGGTAAATCGTTTCGTCAAACCCGGTCGACGCGTTGAGGTCGGCCCCAAACCGGACGCCGGACGATTGCAGGAAGCTGATCAGTTCGTTTTTCGGGAAATTCTTCGTGCCGTTGAAGGCCATGTGCTCCAGAAAGTGCGCCAGACCCTGCTGCTCGTCGGTTTCCAGCACCGATCCGGCATTGATCACCAGTCGCAGTTCGGCCCGGTTTTTCGGTTCGGTATTTTTGCGGATGTAATATGTCAGGCCGTTGGCCAGCTTGCCGACTTTTACGTCGGGATCAAATGGAATCGGCTGTTTCAATTCGGCGGGAATACCGGCTGCAACGGTTTTAACGGGGGTAGCCGGTTTCTTTTTCGGTGTTGTCTTCGCCGGTTGTTGGGCATTTGCACCGGTTGCCAGCAGGGCCAGGGCAAGGCCGGTAGCCAATAGTTTGTTCATTGGATCAGGTGTATACGGTTCTAACGCATTTGCCGTATGGTACCCGAAATTACTGGTATTATTTATACTTTGATAATGATTTTTTTCTGATACATCCCGTAAAGTATCCCAAACCAGATCAGCACGAAGGTGAGCGCCCCCGCCAGCGAGGCATTATACGGACTGTCGAAATACGGGACGAAAAATGTTTGGTAGAGCCACTCCTTCGCGCCAACTTCCGAACCATCCGGCTGCTGCACTTTGATCAGGTTCAGAATCCGCGGAATTAAACCCGACAAGAAGAAAACCGTAATGGCATTGACACCGAATGCGACAAACGGTTTGGTCCAGCGTCGGTAGCCCTGCACGTCGATCAGCCAGTAACACAATGCCAGCGCCTGTAATGCCAATCCGGATGTCAACAGCACGAACGAACTGGTCCATAGGGATTTGTTAATCGGGAAAAAACCGTTCCAGACATACGCACCCAGGAGTGAAAAACAGCCCGCGACGAACAGCCAGGCGGTTTTTTCGGCTTCCGGTCGGTCGGATTTCAGAAGCGCTCCGGCCAGAATGCCCGACAAACCGGTGGCAATGGCGGGCAAAGTGCTCAGGATACCTTCCGGGTCCCAGACCTTGGCGGTTTTCCAGAGGTGCCCGCCGAGCAGCGTCCGGTCGAGCCACGCGCCGAGGTTGGTTTCGGGTTCCAGGTTGGGCGGGCCGAAATCCGGGACCGGTACGACCGTCATCAGCAACCAATACCCCACGAGCAGCATACCGATCAGCCAGCCCTGCGTGCGGGTGTCGGTTTTGAGGTAAATCAGCGAGCAGGCCAGGTAAACGAGCGCAATCCGTTGTAAGACGCCCGGAATCCGGACGGTCGTGAAATCGAATTTTGGAAACAGGTTCAGGAACAATCCCAGCCCGAACAGAATCAGGCTCCGGCGCACAATCTTGCCCACCAGCCCGGCCCGTTCTTTGTTTTGTAGTGCATACGAAATTGACACGCCGACGATGAACAGAAAAAACGGAAAGATCAAATCCGTGGGTGTCCAGCCGTGCCACTTCGCGTGCCCGAGCGGGGCGTAGATGTGCCCCCAATCGCCCGGATTATTGACCAGAATCATGGCCGCGACGGTGATGCCCCGGAAGGTGTCGAGGGAGAGCAGTCTTGACGTACCCACGGACTTCAGTCCGTGTTTTCCGGGAATGGTGAGTGGTTCCATAAAAAATCAGTTGGCTAACGTACCCTCGGACTTTAGTCCGTGAGTGTTAGTTATCTCATGGAGAAACTAGCAACTCACGGACTAAAGTCCGTGGGTACGTTAATAAATACGTTCGTTCAGGAAACTGAACGGCCAGTCACGCCAGTCGGTTACCAAACCGGCCTGGACGGGATTCTGGAGTGTATAATTAACGATATTTTTTAACTCCTGCACATTCCGCACGACATGATCATAGCTTTCCGGTTGCCAGAACGCTCCCGTACGGTTTAACATCCGGTTGGCACCATACGCCGTACTACCTTTGATTTGTTGCAAAACCGTAAACAACTGGCGATAATGCTGGTCGTCAGGTTGCGAAAGACCACTTACCTTTTCCAGTTGCACCGACGAATCGACCACCAGATGCACGTGATTGGGCATAATGCAAAATGCGATCAGATCATACGATTCGCCGTCGTACGACTTGATTTTGTCGGCGAGGAGTTCGGCAATCGAGCGGTTTTGAAGCCATCGATTCCCGGATGTACCCTGGTCGAGGATGCGGTCAATTTTGGCAAAATACCGTTTGTGGACGTTGACAATTTCGTCTGATGTGGGCGGTTTTTGTTGAATCTGACGGAGAGCCGCCTGCCGTTCGTCCACGAGTCGCCGGACGACCTCGGCTGGCAGGGAGCCTTTCAGACAAAAGGTTATAAAAAACGTTGCCCCAACATATTGCAGATGGGGCAAGTTACGGCGGTATTCTATTTTCATCCGTACCCACGGACTTTAGTCCGTGTCTCCATGCTATAAGACGGCGATCATAGCATGAAGTCACACGGCTATTTATCTCCTGGATACTGAAAATTCACACGGACTAAACGGGGCCGCCCGGCGGTCCGTGGGTACTAGAAATGCCAGCGGACGAAGGCTTCCATGGCTTCGTATTCGGCCAGACCGAGCTGGTTATACAGGCCCGCGGTCGCCCGGTTGCGCTCTTCGGCCCGTTGCCAGAATTCCCGCGAGTCGGTGCCCTGGTACACCACGCCGTCTTTCTGCGACTGGTGCTTGAAGATCCCGAGCCGTTTCCGCATCAACTGGTCGGGCGACATCGGCACCGCCATCTCGATTTCGTGAATGTCCCACTCGGCCCAGGCGCCCCGGTAGAGCCACACCCAGCAATCCTTCATAAACTCCTCGTTTTTCAACCGGCGAACGGCTTCCATGATGGCATCCAGGCAGACTTTGTGCGTTCCGTGTGGATCGGCCAGGTCACCAGCGGCATAAATCTGGTGCGGTTTGACCTGCCGGATCACGTCCATCACCACCTGAATGTCGTCTTCGCCCAGCGGTTTTTTCTCCACCTTGCCGGTTTCGTAAAACGGCATGTTCAGGAAGTGGGCGTTCTCGACCGGAATCCCGACAAACCGGCAGGTCGCTTTGGCTTCACCCTTCCGGATCAGCCCTTTGACGTACCGCACTTCGTCGGTATCCATTTCGCTGTCTTTCTTCTCGCGCAGGAAAGCAGCCGCGTCTTTGAAAATCCGGGTCGCTTCGGGACTATCGATGCCAAACTTCTCATTGAAATCGACCACATAATCCGCAAACCGCAGCGCTTCGTCGTCGGCCACGGCAATGTTGCCGGAGGTCTGATAACCTACGTGCACCTCGTGGCCCTGGTCGTGCAGGCGCTGGAACGTGCCACCCATTGAGATGATATCGTCGTCGGGGTGGGGGCTGAAAATCAGGCAACGTTTGCTGGCGGGCAGGGCGCGTTCGGGCCGGTTTGTGTCGTCGGCGTTGGGTTTGCCGCCCGGCCAGCCCGTAATCGTATGCTGAAGTTGGTTGAAAACGTCGATGTTCAGATCGTACGCCTGACCCACCTGGGCGAGCAGATCGCTCATCCCGTTGTCGTTGTAATCTTTGTTGGTCAGCTTCAAAACCGGTTTGCCCAGCGAGCGCGACAAATACGTCACGGCCTTCTTGATCATGCGGTTATCCCACTCGACGGTATCGACGAGCCAGGGCGTTTGCATCCGGGTCAAGTCGGAGGCAGCCGCCTGGTCGATGACGAACAGCGTATTCGGGTGCGTTTGCAGGTACGAAGCCGGAACCTGTTCGGTGACAGTGCCTTCGAGTGCGGCCCGGATCACCGGTGCTTTGCGTTCCCCCCAGGCCAGCAGCACAATTCGTTTCGCGCTCAAAATCGGCGCAACCCCCATCGTAATGGCCTTTTTGGGCGTTTTCGCCAGGCTGCCGAAGTCCCCGGCCGCGGCCGCACGCGTCGAGTGGTCGAGCATCATCAGGCGGGTGTGCGAGTTGATCAGCGAACCCGGTTCGTTGAAGCCGATGTGACCGTTCCCCCCGATCCCGAGCAGTTGAAAATCCAGACCGCCGTACGATTGAATCTTTTCCTCGTACGCCCGGCTGAATTCGGCTACCTTATTGACCGGAATCGTTCCGTCCGGAATAAAGTAGTTGCCCTCCGGAATATCGACGTGGTCGAACAACTGCTCCTTCATAAACCGCCAGTAGCTTTGCAGCGAGTCAGGTTCCATCGGGTAATATTCGTCGAGGTTGAACGATACGACGTTCCGGAAACTCAGTCCTTCTTCGCGGTGCTGACGGATCAGTTCGGCATACACCGTCTTGGGCGACGAACCCGTGGCCAGACCCAGTACGCACAATTCTCCTTTTTCCTGCTTTTCGCGGATGAGTTCAGCGATTTCGCGGGCTACGGCGCGGGACGCGTCTTTCGCATCGGCGTAAATGTGCGTGGGGATTTTTTCGTAGGTGATGGCCGACTGAACGGGCTCACCGGGTTGACGACCTGACGCGTTCTCGATAACGGAAGGTTCAGAAATCATAACGGATAGTAGATTGTGGTTCGAGCGGAGCGGCAAAATTCGGTATACTTCTTGGGAACACCAATAAAAGTATTTTAAAATTTTTTAAAAACTATAATTCCTTTCTAAAAGGTACGGAATTGCGCCGGATTCCGGCTTATCTTGGTACGGTTTTCATCGTCACCTGTACTATTGATCGATCAAAAATGTCGCTTTCCCGCCGAAACTTCCTCCAAGCGTTCACGGCTGCCGCAGCCACCTCGGTTTTTCAGGCTCCCGTTCCTACCCTCAAACCGCCCCGACTGAAAGCGGGCGATACCGTCGCCCTGGTCGGCCCGGCGGCTCCGGCCTTCACGCACGAAACCGTGCAGATCGGGATCGAATCGTTGCAGGCGCTGGGCTTCAAAACCGTCGTGGCCAAACACGTTTTCGACCGCTACGGCTACCTGGCCGGGACCGATGCCGACCGGGCCGCCGACCTCAACGCGATGTTTGCCGACCCCGGTGTGAACGCCATCATGGCCATGCACGGCGGCTGGGGCTGTGCGCGACTTTTGCCCCTGCTGGATTACAACCTGATTCGGCGGAATCCGAAAATCCTGGTGGGTTACAGCGACATCACGGCCCTGTTGCTCGGCATTCACGCTCAAACCGGCCTCGTGACGATGCACGGCCCCGTCGGTTCGGCGACCTTCAACCCGTTCACGGTCAATTATTTCCGGCAAACGCTGCTGGATGGACAGGCGGTTTTAATGGAGAATCCGCGCGACAAGGGCGATTTGCTTACCCAGACCAAAGACCGGGTGATGACGTTGCACCCCGGCAAGGCACGCGGGCGGCTCCTGGGCGGCAACCTGACGGTGTTGAGCCACCTGATGGGCTCGAAATACCTGCCCGACTGGACCGGCAGCATTCTGTTTCTGGAGGATATCAACGAAGATGTGTACCGGATGGACCGCATGATTACGCAACTCAAACTGGCGGGCGTCCTCGACCAGATCAGCGGGTTTGTGTTCGGGAAATGTACCGACTGCGAGCCCGGCAAAGGCTACGGTTCGCTGACGCTGGAAGATGTCTTCCGCGACCATATCGTTCCGCTCAAAAAACCGGCGTATTCAGGTGCCATGATCGGGCACATCACGCACAAGTTTACGGTTCCCGTGGGCATCGAAGCTGAGATAGACGCCGATGCCGGAACCCTGCGAATGCTCGAACCGGCCGTGCGGTGAGCGGATGTCCAGTACCGGTCAGCGAAACCGTCCATTTACGGACAGGTTCGAAATGACTGCTAGTAAAATTGTTGCTAATCAATGAGTTGGCATTTTGGTACGGTGTTTGGGAATTGATTGGCCGGAACGCAGGACTGCGGTTTCATCACTTCAACGGTTTACGGACATGCTACACAATTACCTGAAAATCACGCTTCGGACATTCTGGAAAAACAAACTGTTCAGCGGGCTGAACGTGGTTGGGCTGGGCATTGGCATGGCGGCTGTCTGGCTGATGGCTTTGTACGTGATCGATGAGTGGAGTTACGACCGGTTTCATGCCCAGGCCGACCGCGTTGTCCGGGTGGTTCACTACGCCCAGTGGTCGGGCGGCAACCTGAAGCTGGCACCCACCTCGGCGCCCTACGGACCCACATTGCAAAAGGAGTATCCGGAGGTGGAAAAAACCGTTCGGCTTCATCCGGAAGGTGGAGGAACGCTGACGTTCAATGACAAAAAGATCGAGGCCAATGACATTTTTTTCGCCGACCCGGCGGTGTTCGACGTGTTTACCCTGCCGTTTCTGTACGGCGATCCGGCTACGGCCCTGCAAAAGCCACAAACGATTGTGTTAACCCGGAGCCTGGCCGAAACCCTGTTCGGGGATGCCCGCAAAGCCGTCGGCAAAACCGTCGAGTTCAGCAACCATTTTCCCAATACCGTTACGGGCGTTATTGAAGATATCCCGACCAATTCGCACCTGCGATTTAGCGCCTTGCGCTCCATGCCGACCAATTACACCAGCGGCTGGCAGAATTTTGAATTGTATACCTACCTGCTGCTGGCGAAAGGCAGCGATCCTAAAACGCTGGAAGCGAAACTGCCCGGTTTTTTCGAGAAATACATCAAACCGGAAATGGGCAACGTCGATTACCGCATCGAACTTCAGCCGCTGACGGCCATTCACCTGCACTCGCACCTGGACTACGAAATCAGTCCGAACGGTAATTCTCGTACGGTTTCCATTTTCGCGGGCGTGGCTGCGCTGATCCTGCTGATTGCCTGTATCAACTACGTGAATCTTTACACCGCCCGTTCCCTGAAACGCACCCGCGAGGTCGGCGTTCGGCAGGCCATTGGATCGTACCGCTGGCAACTGATCGGGCAATTCCTGACCGAATCGATGCTCATGACCTTTCTGGCCGGTTTGGTCAGTATGGTGCTGGTCATAACCGCGTTGCCGTTTTTTAACCAATTGGCCGATAAGTCATTATCCATTGATCACTCCCTGGCGACGCTGTTGGGGGCGGCTTTGCTCTCGCTGGTCCTTGGTGCGCTCAGCGGCCTGTACCCGGCCCTGATGCTGTCGGGTTTTCGGCCCGTAACGGCGCTGCGCGGGCTGGTTGGCGACCGTCTGGGAAGTACCCTGTTCCGGCAGTCGCTGGTCGTTTTCCAGTTTGTGGCGGCCATTGCCCTGATTGCCTGCTCGGGTCTGGTGTATCGCCAGATGCGGTTTGTGATGCAGAAGGATCTGGGATTCAACAAAGAGCAGGTGCTAACGTTTCACATTGACAACGAAGACGTTCGGAAACGGGTGGAGGCCCTCAAAGAAGCCCTGGTGCAAAGCCCGTTGATCGAGAGCGCGTCGGCGGCCAGTAACCCGATCGGCAACAACAACATTGGCGGCAGTGGGATGTTCTTCGAGCAAAACGGCCTGATTTCGCCCAGTTCGCAGGTCGTTCAGAAGTTTTCGGTCGATTCGGATTACCTCAAGACGCTGGAAATCAAGCTGCTGGACGGTCGCAATTTCTCGGAATCGTTCAAAAGTGATTGGATGGGGGCGGTGTTGGTTAATGAAACGCTGGTGAAACAACTCGGCTGGAAAAAACCGGTCGGCAAGCGACTGAAGTATTACATTGACAATGAGAAAAACACGGCCGAAGCCCGCGTAGTGGGGGTTGTCAGGGATTTTCATACCTATTCGCTTCAGCATAAAATTGAACCGCTGGTCTTGCAAATGCCTGCCCCGTTTGAAAAAGACAATGTGTATGTCCGGATTCAACCCGGTAACGTGACGGAAGCCCTGGCCCACATCCGGGCGGTTTACAAAACCTTCGACCCGGCCAACTCACCCGAGTTTCATTTTCTGGACGAAAATTTTTCACAACAATACAAAGCGGAGCAGAAGCAGGGCGAGATTCTGCTGACCTTCACGGTATTAGCGGTTTTGATTGCCTGTCTGGGCCTGTTCGGGCTGGCGGCTTTTGCGGCTGAACAACGGACGAAGGAAATTGGGGTTCGGAAAGTGCTGGGCGCATCGGTGAGCAGTATTGTTGCGCTGTTATCAAAAGACTTTCTGAAGCTGGTCGGCATGGCCATTGCTGTGGCAACGCCTGTCGCCTGGTACGCCATGAATGAATGGCTTCAGAGCTTCGAATACCGGCTTGATCCGGCCTGGTGGGTCTTTGCGGTGGCGGGTTTGCTGGCCCTTATCGTAGCCTTGCTGACGGTTGGGTTGCAGGGCATAAAAGCCGCCCTGGCAAATCCGGTGAACAGTTTACGGAGCGAATAGGGTCGGTTTGCCCTGATCTTCCAGCAATCTGCGAAGGTTCCGGTCAGTCATTCTCACTTATTTCATGAGGAAAAGTGGCAAAAGTTTATAAATTTTGTAAGCTGTGTAAGTATATAGGGCCATTTCTTTTCTCTTTGTAAATGAGAGTAGTACCTGAAATCTGAATCTGGAATTATGAAGCCTCAACTCATCGTCGTTGGCGGGCTGGTCGTGGTGGTAGCCCTCACGCTAACCTCGTTCCTTGGTGTTTTTGAGGACAAGGTGGATTTTAATACCCAAATCAAACCGCTGCTCAATAAAAATTGCATTGCCTGCCACGGCGGGGTCAAGAAAGCCTCCAATTTTAGCCTGCTGTTCAAACACGAAGCCCTGGCTCCGGCCAAATCCGGCAAACATGCCATTGTTCCGGGCGATGCCGACGCCAGTGAATTCATCCGGCGACTGACGCTCACCGACCCCGACGAACGGATGCCGCTGGATGCGCCCCCGCTGAAACCGGAAGAAATCGAACTGCTGCGGAAATGGATCGACCAGGGTGCCGAATGGGGAGATCACTGGGCCTACCAGCCCGTCGAAAAACCGGAGGTGCCCCAGATCGGCACGTTCTGGTCGCGGCTGGGTATCGTTGAAAATGATGAGCTGAACTGGGCCAAAAACGAAGTCGACCATTTTATCCTAGATAAGCTCAAGGCTGAAAGCCTGAAACCCTCGCCCGAAGCCGACCGCGCCACGCTGATCCGCCGGGTGTCGCTGGATTTGACGGGTTTGCCGCCGACGGAAAAAGAAGTGGCTGATTTTGTGGCCGACCAATCGCCCGATGCCTACGAGAAAGTGGTGAATCGCCTGCTGGCGTCTCCGGCTTACGGCGAACGCTGGACCGGCATGTGGCTCGATCTGGCCCGCTACGCCGACACCAAAGGCTACGAACGCGACCCCGGCCGGAATATCTGGCGCTACCGGGACTGGTTGATCAAGGCCTTCAACCAGGATAAACCATTCGATCAGTTTACCATCGAGCAACTGGCGGGTGACCTGCTGCCGAACCCGACTGACGATCAACTGATTGCCACCGGTTTTCACCGCAACACGATGACCAACGACGAGGGCGGCACGCAGGACGAGGAGTTCCGGGTGGCCGCCGTCATGGACCGCGTCAACACGACCTGGGATGTCTGGCAGGGAACCACCTTTTCGTGTGTGCAGTGCCACAGCCACCCGTACGATCCATTCGTTAATGAGGAATATTATAAGTATCTGGCGTTCTTCAACAACTCCCGCGACGAGGATGTGACCACCGAAACGCCGACTCTGCGGTTTTACAAGAAAGAAGATTCGGTCAAGGTGCAGGAACTGTACGGCTGGCTGAAAAACCGGCTGAAACATCCGAAGCAGGTGCAGGACTGGATGCACTTCGTCCGGATCACCGAACCCAAAATCAACTCGCACGATTTTGACGAGTACGTCAATGCCTCGCTGCTGGATGCCAAGTTTTTCGGGGTGCAGGACGGCGGCTCCGGGCGGATCAAAAACGTGAATCTGACGGGCAAAAACCGCCTGATCATGCAGTGGGGCACGAAGGCCAAAAATGCGGTTTTGACAGTACACCAGGATAGTTTAAACGGCCCGGTTTTGCTCGCTTCGCCGGTGCCAAGCGGTCGCGACACGACCATGATTTTTGCCCTGCCGCCGGTTTCGGGACGGCATAACTTGTACTTGAGCCTGAAAAGCCCGGAAACACCGAAGGATTGGGTACAAATCAAATGGGTATCGTTTCAGGCCGCTTTGCCCGACCAGCCCGCCCACGAACTGGGCGAGATGGATCGGAAGCTGGCCGAACTCCTGAACGCCCGGCCCGAGTCGACGCCCATCATGTACGAAGGCACCGGCGATTTGGCCCGGAAAACGCACGTTTTTGAGCGCGGTAATTGGCTCGTCAAGGGAAAAGAAGTGAAGCCTGATGTGCCGAAATCGCTGCCGCCGATGGCACAAGACTTACCCAAAAACCGCCTGGGATTAGCCAAATGGATGGTTAGCCGCGAGCATCCGCTGACGGCGCGGGTGGCCGTCAACCGGTTTTGGGAACAACTCTTCGGCACCGGTATTGTCGAAACCGTCGAGGATGTCGGCACGCAGGGCATTCCGCCCACGCACCGCGAACTGCTCGACTGGCTGGCCGTGGAGTTCATGGAAACCGATGGGTGGCACGTCAAGAAACTGCTGAAACGCATGGTCATGTCGGCTACCTACCGCCAGCGTTCCCAGGCGTCGCCCGAACTGTTGGCGAAAGATCCGTTCAACAAGTTGCTGGCGCGTGGCCCGCGTGTCCGGCTGGCGGCCGAGCAGGTGCGCGATCAGGCCCTGGCCGTGGTCGGTTTATTGAGCCGCAAGCAGTTTGGCCCCAGCGTCATGCCGGTGCAGCCCGACGGCATCTGGCAGTCGCCCTACAGCGGGGAAAGCTGGAAATTGAGCGAAGGCGAAGACCGCTACCGCCGGGCGTTATACACCTACTGGAAGCGCACGGCCCCGTATCCGTCGATGATTACGTTCGACAGCCCCAGCCGGGAGTTTTGTCAACTGCGTCGACTGCGGACGAACACGCCGTTGCAAGCGCTCGTGACGCTCAACGACCCGGTGTACGTCGAAGCCGCCCAGCGATTGGCCGAAACGATGAAAGGGCGCGGTAAAACGCCCGAACAACAGATTCAGTCCGGTTTCCGGCTGGTGATGCTGCGCGATCTGGCCCCGAAGAAACTGGCGGTTTTGACCAAACTATACCGGAATACCGAAACGTATTATCAGCAACATCCCGACGAAGCCAAAAAACTGCTGGCCTGCACCGACGCGACGCCCCAACTGGCGGCTCTGACCGTGACAGCCAACACCATGCTCAATCTGGACGAGGTGATTACCAAAGAATAAACCCGATGAACAAGCTACTCAAAGAACTTCAGGAAGCGGCTTTGCAGCGCGAAACTCGGCGGCATTTTCTGCACACCTGTTCCACTGGGTTGGGCGCGATGGCGCTGGGTTCGGCGCTGACGAGCTGCGGTTTTTTCGATAAAAAAGAAAGCCAAACGGCAGCCAATGCCCCGGCTTCCAATGAGCCGATGACACCGCGCCCGGCGCAGTTTTCGCCGAAAGCCAAGCGGGTGATTTACATTCACATGGCCGGTTCGCCCTCGCAATTGGAGTTGTTCGATTACAAACCGGAACTGGTCAAATACCACGGCAAAGACTGTCCGCAGGAGTTGCTGGAAGGCAAGAAGTTTGCGTTCATCCGGGGGGTACCGAAAATGCTCGGCCCGCAGGGCAAGTTTGCCCAACACGGCCAGTCGGGGGCCTGGATTTCGGATTACCTGCCGCATTTGCAGACCGTGGCCGACGATATTACGTTCATCAAGTCGATGTACACCGACCAGTTCAACCACGCTCCGGCGCAACTCCTGATGCACACCGGCGCGGCCCGGCTGGGTCGGCCGAGCATTGGTTCGTGGGTGACCTATGGCCTGGGCTCGGAGAACGACAACTTACCCGGTTTTATCGTGCTGGCGTCGGGCGGCAAACAGCCGGACGCGGGCAAGTCGGTCTGGGGCAGCGGTTTTCTGCCGACGGTGTACCAGGGCGTTCAGTGCCGCACCGACGGCGACCCGGTTTTGTATGTTTCCGATCCGCAGGGCATGAACCGTGACATCCGGAAGCAAACCATCGAGGCCATCAACGACATCAACCGGCAGCAGTACGAAGATGTGAAAGACCCGGAGATTCTGACCCGGATTTCGCAGTACGAAATGGCGTTCAAAATGCAGATGTCGGTGCCCGACGCGATGGATATCAAGAGCGAACCGGACTACATTCTGAATGCCTACGGCGTCGATCCGAACAAAGGCTCGTTTGCCCGGAACTGTCTGTTAGCCCGGCGGTTAGTAGAGCGCGGGGTGCGATTTGTGCAACTGTTCGACTGGGGCTGGGATACGCACGGCACGAGCAAAGACGGGTCCATCGAAACCGGCCTGCGGGATAAATGCACCGCTTCTGACCAGGCCGTGACGGCCTTGCTCAAAGATCTCAAACAGCGCGGTCTGCTCGACGAAACGCTCGTGGTCTGGGGCGGTGAATTTGGCCGGACACCCATGCAGGAAAACCGCGACGGCCAGACGCTGCCGTTTATGGGCCGCGATCACCACCTCGACGCGTTCACGGTCTGGATGGCGGGGGGCGGGGTCAAACGCGGATTCAGCTACGGCGAAACCGACGACATCGGCTATTATGCCACCAAAGATAAGGTACACGTCCACGACCTTCAGGCCACAATTTTGCACCTGCTGGGCTTCGACCACACCAAGCTAACCTACCAGTTTCAGGGCCGCCCGTTCCGCTTGACAGACGTGGCCGGGAAGGTCGTGAAGCCGGTTTTAGCCTAACGTACCCACGGGCTTTAGCCCGTGTGAGCTTTTATGATCTAGTAGTTGGTATCAACTTAATGGTACACTGGGTCACACGGACTAAAGTCCGTGGGTACTCATGCCATCATCCAGGGCTTGTTCGTATTTTTCCTTATCAAACCGGTAAAGATACGGTGCTTTGTGCGCACCCCCGGTTTTGCGTTCTTCCAGCCGCTCCAGAATACCGTAGCCCAGCATTTGCTTCTGAAAATTCCGGCGGTCGAGGGGCTGGCCCAGGATGGTTTCGTACAGCCGCTGCAACTCGGGCATCGTGAATTTTTCGGGCAACAGATTATAGCCGATTGGTTGGTAGCTCAACTGTCGACGCAACACTTTGAGCGCCAGTCGAATCATGTCGTTGTGGTCGAACAGCAACGGCGGCACTTCCTCGACATCCCACCAGCGGCATTCGTCCGTCAGTTCATCCGGCGTAGGCACCACCTCCGCAAACTCCACCAGCGCGTAATAGCCCACCGACACATGCCGCCGAAAAAGCGGTTCGTCGGTATCGCCCGGAAAACCGAGTCGGCGCATGGTTTCCTGTTTGCTGAAGTGTTTGAAGCGGTCGGCTTCGCCGAAGGTGTGAAACTGTTGCAAAAAAACCGACTGCAGGCCCGTCCGTTGTTGCAGGCTGCGGTGAGCGGCATTTTCCATATCTTCTTCGTGGAGAATAAAACCGCTCGGGAGCATCCAGTCTTCCCCGTTTTTCCAGCGTAGCAGCAGCACCTTCAACTGCCCGTCGTGAAAGCCGAAGATGACCAGATCAATCGAGACGCGGGGCACAAACGCGTCGGCATTCCATTTTAGCTGTATTTCCTGGCTAGTACTGGACTTCATACGGATTTATTTTACTTATTTGTAGTGTGTAATGTGTACACAATAACTTGAAATCTTGTATTATTGTGTTGAAAATACACAATTCTATGATGAAAAAGAATCTACTTCCGGTAAAAACTGCTGGGTTGGGCGTTGGCTTACTGGCCGGGGCCATTGGGCTGTGGTCGTATTCGGCCCGGCCTTTGGGGCAGTCGTCGGCGGAGGTGCCCGAAACGAACCGCTTCACGAAAGTAGTTCTGGCCGAAAAACTGAACGAACCGATGGAAATGGCCATCCTGCCCGATGAGCGGGTGCTGTTCATCGAGCGGCACGGGGCCGTCCGGTTGTACAGTCCGGTCACGAAGCAATTGAAAACCATTGCGACGATTCCGGTTAGCACGAAGTACAAAGATAAGGAGGGCACCGAAACCGAAGCCGAAGATGGGCTGCTGGGCCTGAACCTGGACCCCAATTTTAGCCAAAACCACTGGATTTACCTGTTCTACTCCGATCCCGGAGCGTCGCGCAACATCCTGACCCGCTACGAACTGCGGGGCGAAGAGCTGGTGCTGGCGTCGAAAAAAATCCTGCTCGACGTGCCGGTGCAGCGCGAACAGTGCTGCCACACGGGCGGCTCCATCGACTGGGACCGCGACGGTAACCTGTACCTCTCGACCGGCGACAACACCAGTCCGCGCGCGACGCTCTACGCACCCATCGACGAGCGGCCCGGTCGCGGCCCCTGGGATGCCCAGAAATCGTCGGGCAATACCAACGACCTGCGGGGCAAAATCCTGCGCATTCATCCCGAAGCTGACGGCACCTACACCATCCCGAACGGCAATTTGTTCCCGAAAGGAACCGACCCGTCGGACCGCACCAAAACCCGCCCCGAAATCTACACGATGGGTCACCGAAATCCCTACCGGATTTCGGTCGACAAGCGGACGGGGTATGTCTACTGGGGCGACGTGGGGCCGGATGCTGGGGTGGATTCTGTGAACGTCGGCCCGACCGCCGAGGACGAATACAACCAGGCCAAAAAACCGGGTTTCTTCGGCTGGCCGTATTTCGTGGGCGCCAACAAAGCCTATTACAATGTCGATTTTGCCACCAACCAATCCGGCGCGATTTTCGACCCGGCGCACCCCATCAACGAGTCGCCGAACAACACGGGTTTGCGCGAATTGCCCCCGGCCCAGCCTGCCATGATCTCGTACCCGGCTTCCGAAAGCCAGCATTTTCCGATCATGGGCAGCGGGGGACGCAGCGCAATGGCCGGACCGGTGTATTACAAAGCCGATTTCCCGAACGCCAAACGCGCTTTCCCGGATTACTACAACGGCAAACTGTTCCTTTTTGAATGGATGCGCGACATGATTCTGACGGTTTCGTTCGATCAACAGGGCAACATGAGTCAGTTAGAGCGGTTTTTGCCCGATATGCCATTTAGCCACCCCATCGACATGGCGTTTGGGCCGAACGGCGATCTGTACGTGCTGGAATACGGCACAGGCTGGTTTACGCAGAACGACGATTCGCGGCTGGTGCGGATCGAATACAACGGCGGCAACCGCAAACCGGTGGTGCAACTGACCGCCGACCAGAAAGCCGGGGCCGTGCCGCTGACCGTTCGGCTGTCGTCGGCCGGAACGCAGGATGCCGACGGCGACAAGCTGACTTATGAATGGAAGATTGGTCCGAAAACCGGCGGGCAGCCTGTGACCCTGCGCGCCCCGAACCCGACGTACACGTTTCAGAAACCGGGTCGGTATAAAGCGGTTTTGACCGTTACGGACACGAAAGGCTCGAAGGAAACTCGCGAGATGGAGATTCTGGCGGGCAATCAGCCCCCGCAGGTGAGTCTGTCGATGAAAGGTAACCGCAGCTTTTACTTTCCCGACCAGCCCATCGCGTACCAGGTGACTGTGAGCGACAAAGAAGATGGTAGCCTGGCGAACGGCCGCATTTTGGCTAGTCAGGTGCTGGTGTGGGCCGGTTACGAAGACGAAACCGCTCCGGCCCAGGCCGGACACCAGTTCAGCGAAGCGGCTTACCTGGGCGTGGGTAAATCGCTCATGGACAAAAGCGACTGCAAAGCCTGTCATTTTACGGATAAAAAGTCGGTCGGACCGGCTTTTGTTGAGGTCGCTAAACACTACAAAGGCGATGCCAACGCCGTGGCGAGTCTGTCGAACAAGATCATCAAAGGGGGCGGGGGCGTCTGGGGCGACGCCATCATGACGGCCCACCCGCAACTGAGCCCAGCCGACGCGGGCGAAATGGTGAAATACATTCTGACGCTGGCTGACGCCAAAACCGCTGCGCCGAGCCTACCGCTTCAGGGAACTTACGCCATCGATCCGAACGCCAAAGGCAAGCTGGTGATACGGGCGTCGTATAAGGACAAAGGTGCGAACGGCATTCCGGCGCAAACGACCGAGGAGGTGCTGGCGCTGCGCAACCCGACGGTCGCGCTGGGGTCGAGCGATAGCCAGTCTAAAAACATCATGCTGTTCAAAATGGGCCCACAGCCGTACCCAATGACCATCGTTCAGGCGTCGGATACGTACGTCAAATTCAATCAGCTTGACCTGACCAGCATCCGGGAACTGCTGTTTGCGGTGGCAATGCCCTCGCAGATCAGTCCGGTGGGCGGGCGCATCGAAGTCCGGCTGGATTCGCCGACGGGCCAACTGGTTGGCAAAACCGATGAGATCGTTCCTGGAAAAGAACAATCGGGAGCCGCGATGTTTCAGCCGCAGATGGTCAAAACTGCGCTGACGCCGACCACCGGGCTACACGATCTGTATTTTGTGTTTAAAAACGAAAAAACGCCCAAAAACACGTTATTTGTGCCGGTGACGGTACAATTTATCCCGTAACGCCATGCTCCGAAAACTGGTCAAAATCGTACTGGGGTTGATTGTCACCGTGTTGCTGCTGGCGGGGGCCGGTTTTTTATACGCCCTTTCGCTCACGCGCAGTTTGCCGTGGCAAAAACCGGTCTTCGAAACCGAGCGTCCGGCCGACCCGGGAGCAATTGGGGCCAAAGGCGTTTTGATTTTTTCCAAGACGAACGGGTTTCGGCACGAGTCCATCGAACCGGGTCTGGCGGCTTTGCAGAAAACCGGCCAAGCGCGGGGTTGGGATGTCCGGGCTACTGAAAACGGAGCCTTTTTCAACGACGAGTATCTGAAGCGGTTCAAAGTCGTCGTTTTTCTGTCGACGACGGGCGATGTGCTGACACCGGAGCAGGAGCAGGCGTTTGAACGGTTTATCGAAAACGGCGGGGGCTACGTCGGCATTCACTCGGCTTCGGATACGGAATACAACTGGCAATGGTACGATCAGATGCTTGGCACGCATTTCCGCGACCACACGCTGTACCCGGACCATACGCCCGAAGCCGAGATCCGGACCGATGCGCCCGCGCACCCGACGACCCGGCATCTGCCCGCCCGCTGGGGAAAAACCGACGAATGGTACAATTTTAAGCAGAGCGTCCGGGGCAAAAACCGCATTCAGGTGCTGCTGACGTTAAATGAGCAGTCCTACGTCGCCAAATGGCCGAAAGCGATGGAGGGCGATCACCCGATTTCCTGGACAAACACCGTGGGAAAAGGGCGGATTTTTTACACTGGCCTGGGGCACACCCCCGAAACCTTTACCGACCCCAACGCCATGCCGCATATCGTGGCCGGTATTGAATGGGCGGGGCAGTTTTGAAGGCAGACAGGAGATGCTGGATAGCTGATGCTGGATCAGAGCGTAAGGGATCATGTAGATATTTCACCGAAAAGTCTTCATTGTCGCTCGCGACAACGAAGTTCTAGTTATCCAGTATCCAGTTATCCAGTTCATCCAGCAACCAACAAAAGCAACCTTTTAGAATACCATACAAGATGATGAAACGCAGAGAATTTCTCGGAACCTCCCTCGGCCTCAGTGCGCTTTCGCTGCTGTCGCTCAACACGCTGGCCAGCGCCAAAGCCAAAACCGTGGGCCTGCAACTCTACACGCTCCGGGACGATATTCAGAAACAAGGCATTGAAAAAATACTCGCCGACGTAGCCAAACTGGGCTACAAAGAAGTCGAGAACTTTGGGTACAACGATGGCAAGTTTTTCGGGAAAACCGCAACCGAATACAGCAAGATTTTGAAAGACAACGGTTTGTCGGCCGTGAGCGGGCACACGCTCACGGCGCGCTCGAACCAGTTTGGGGCAACAGACGGCCTGACCCGCAACTGGCAGCGTGTGGTCGACGATGCAGCCGCCGTGGGCCAGAAATACATCATCATCGCCTTTCTGATGCCCAATGAACGCAAACCGGAGGATTACAAGCAACTGGTGGACCTGTTGGGTAAAGGTCAGGAAACGGCCAAAAAAGCTGGGTTGATCCTGGGCTACCACAACCATGATTTTGAGTTTACCGAGCGCGTCGACGGGCAAAAACCGTACGACCTGCTCCTGAAAAACACCAGCGTGCAGATGGAAGCCGACCTGTACTGGATGGTGAAAGCCGGGGAACAGCCCACTGACTACTTTGCCCAGTATCCGGGCCGGTTCCCGCTCTGGCATGTCAAAGACATGGCGAAAACCCCGGAGAAAGAATTCGCCGAAGTCGGCACGGGCTCAATCGACTTTGGTGCCTTGTTTAAGCAAGCTAAAAAAGCCGGGTTGACGCACTACTTCGTGGAGCAGGATGTCTGCAAACGCCCCCCGCTGGAGAGCATCAAAATCAGTATCGACCACATCCGGCAGGCCAAGTGGGGCTGAGTCTTGAACGCGTTACCATAGAAAAAGCCCGGACGGAGGGTCCGGGCGCTTGCTAACAGAGATTGGTAGGTGGACAATAATCCGGTGAGTGTAGGCCTCGGTCGTCAAAATGATTCCCTGGACCGAACTCGTATCTCCAAAAGCGAAAGCCGTTCATTTACTACTTTCTGTCCAAAAAAAAATCTGAAAAAGAATTCGATCAGACAGGCAGGTACACGTCAAAAACCGCCCCTTCGTTCGGTCGGCCCTCCGCAATGATGGTGCCGCCGTGGTTTTCGGCCACCCGCTGACAGATCGCCAGGCCAATCCCGGTTCCCTCAAACTCGTTTTTATGGTGTAAACGCTGGAACATCTGAAAAATACGGTCGCGGTCTTTGGCCTGAAAACCGATGCCGTTGTCGGCTACCCGAATGCGGTGAAAACGTGCCGGGGTCTGTTTGGGTTTCAGAACCTCGGGCAGTTCCGGCCCCACGACCAGCGAGTGCGTGACGGACACCACCGGCGGTACACCCGGCCGTCGAAACTTCAGGGCATTGCCCAGCAAATTCTGAAACAGTTGCCCCAGCTCCACCGCGTTGCCGGTTACTTCGGGCAACGGATCAATCTGCATGGAAGTGCCGGTTTCCAGGATAATCGGGTCCAGATCGCTGACCACATCGGCCACCACCTCGATGAGCGAAATCCGGGTAAGGCTGTGCGGCTGGGTCGTCACCCGCGAATACAGCAATAAATCGTGAATCAGGCTCGACATGCGGGCCGTGGCCACGTTCATGCGGTCCAGAATGTCTTTGGCTTCCGGTTTTAGATCGGCTCCGAATTGATGCGTCAGTACGCTGTTGAACGCCTGGAGTTTCCGCAGCGGAGCCTGTAAATCGTGGCTGGCGATGTAGGCGAACGTTTGCAGACTCTGGTTTGAGCGCTGGAGTTCGGCGTTTTTCTGCTGCAACTCGTTTTCAGTCCGTTTCTGGTCGGTGATGTTCATAAACGTCACCACGACACCATCGTCCTGCTTGACGGCCGACACCTCAAACCAGCCTTCCAGCCCCAGGTCGTCCCGGTAATAACTAATATTGCTTTCGGGCTGGCCGGTTTCGGTCACACGTACATAGAGGTCGAAAAAACCGTTATCGACATTCCCCGGAAAAACTTTCAGCAACTGCCTGCCTTCCACCTGCTCCGGGGTCATGTTGTTGCTGCGCAGCACGGCTTTGTTGGACATGACCATCAGAAAGTCGATGATGCGACCCTGTTCATTCCGAATCGCGGTCATGTAAAAAATGCTGCTGATCGATGCATCGAGGGTCGTTCGGAGTTGCAGCGCCTGGGCTTCAAGTGCCAGTTGGGTTTGCTTTTGAGCGGTAATGTTGGAATAGCTGACCACCACCGCATGGTCAAACTTGCTGATTCGCAGATCAAACCAGCCATTGATACCGTCGGCATTGTAGTAAACTTCCGGCAACCGGAGCGGCTCGCCGGTTTTCAACACTTGGCAATAGGCGTCGAACAGGCCACTGCTGTGGGCTTCGGAGAAAAACGCCAGATAACGTTGACCCAGTAATTGCTCCGGTTTTTTTCCCAAATAGGCCGCACCGGCCGGGTTGATGTACGCAAACCGAAAATCGACCAGTTCTTCTGCTTCATTCTGTATGGCTTCAAAAACCACAACACCGGTCTGGCTATCCGATACGATCTGGTAAAAAAGAGGAAAATGCTCGGCATAGTCTGTAAATGTAGGCGGCATCTCTGTCGTGGATATATGATAGCATCTATAACCGACGTACTAACCTATTTGTTAGGAGCCAAACCGCTATTGAAGCAGATTACGGGGATTTTCCGGTGGAAATCCCTGCCTGGTCGGTCCCCGAAATGCCGTTTGCATAAAAGTAGACGCTGGCTGACAGGGAGTTCACGCAAATCCTCTATCTTAACACGGCCCTAAGCCCACTGATAACATATGATGGCAGACCTCTCTACGACGCCCGACCCGGCTCCTTCCTCCCTTCGTTTGTATACGTTGTTAGTCGGAATCAATCAGTATCGGCAGGCCCCCGCGCTGAGCGGCCCGGTAGCGGATGTGCAGGCGGTGGAGCGGTATCTGCGCGATCAGCCGGACTTTCAACTCAACGTGCGGAGGCTGTGCAATGAAGAAGCAACCAAAACCGCCCTGATCGATGCTTTTCGGACGCATTTGCGGCAAGCCACGGCCGGAGATACGATCCTGTTTTATTTTTCCGGACACGGCACCCAGGAAGAAGCCGACCGCGAACGCTGGGCCGCCGAAACCGACGGACGCCTGGAATGCCTGGTCTGTTACGATGGGGCAGGGGAGCAGCCCTGGGACTACTTGCTGGCCGACAAAGAACTCCGGTATCTGATACACGAACTGACTCAAACCGGAGCGCATATCGTGACCATTTTTGATTGCTGCCATTCCGGTGACAACACCCGGAATTTCTCCTGGCTGAAAGCCTCGCTGGGCTCAGTCGAAGTGCGCGAACGACGCCTGAGCGCCCTGGCCCCGCTTCGGCCCTGGAGCGGTTTTCTGTTCAGCGATTCCATTACAGAAAATGACCTGAAAATCAAGGGGATCGACGCGGTTTTGCCCCAGGATGCACACCTTCAGCTAGCCGCCTGCGAATCCGACGAATCGGCAGTGGAAGTAGGTTCGGAAGGTATTTTTACCAAAAACCTACTGAATGTTTTGCGGACGAGCGGGGGGCTGATTTCCTACGGAACGCTGCACAACCGGGTTCGTCAGTACATGCGCTTCGGCTACCAGCAGCGCCCCCGCATCTATGCGGCCGGGAGCGCGAACGGCCAAAGCCTCCAAACGCTTTTCCTGAACCGCCCGGGCACGGTTGACGCGCAGGTGGTGGAAGTGACCCGCAATAGCAAAGAAGGCTGGCAGATGGACGTCGGCGCGATTCACGGCGTGGGCCAAACCACCGGAACCATCCAGGTGGTCGATCCCGAAACCGGGCAGGCCAACGAGGTGGGTATCAGCCTGATCGGGCCGGATTACACGATTCTGGACCTGCCGGATGCGCTGCGGATGCGGCTCAACCGGGATCGGGTGTATCGGGCCACGGTCAGCGGTTTGCTAACCCGTCCGGTTCGGCTCTACCTTGCCGTCAACAGCGACGCAGCCGGAGCGGTGGCCCTGTTAGCGGCCCTGTCCGAAAAAGCGGGGGCGGTTTTTGTCCCGGAGGAGCAGGAATCGGAGGCCGA
This sequence comes from Larkinella sp. VNQ87, assembly GCF_049445795.1. Classification (NCBI taxonomy): domain Bacteria; kingdom Pseudomonadati; phylum Bacteroidota; class Cytophagia; order Cytophagales; family Spirosomataceae; genus Larkinella; species Larkinella sp. VNQ87. The sequence continues at coordinate 32,879 of NZ_JBMSDT010000007.1, read as the reverse complement.
TTTTGCCCTGTGGATGCGCAACGGGCTTTATTACCTGACCCGCCCGCTTGACCCGTACCGGCCCCTGGTTCAGCCGATTGTGGCCGGTGAAGAAACGGCCCTGACACAACTCGCCGGAACCTTGCAGCACCTGGCCCGCTGGCACTACCTGAAAGAACTCCGGAATACGGAGGCCCAGCCGCCTTTTTTGCCAATCGAGGTGATTCCTACCCACGGAACGCCCGTCCGGTTGACGCAGCCGGGCGCGGAACCCATCCCGATTACGCTGCAAAAAACCGCCGGAGAATGGAGTGCCTCGGCCGTCATCCGGCTGCACAATCCGACCCGGCAGCCGCTGTACTGCACGGTTTTGTACCTCTCGCGGGATTTTATGTCAAATACGTCGTTTTTGGAAACCAACCAAAAACTGTTGCCGGGTGAGACGCTGGTGCTTGGCCAGCCCGACCCGTACAACCTCAACAAGCGGGACGAAACCGTGTCGTTCTTTCTGGAAGAAGTGATCCGGCAATACAACTGGCCCGGGGCAACCGAGCACTACCAGTTTATCCTGACGGCCGACCCACTGTCAGAAACGACGCTGGCCTTTCTGACGCTGGACGCGCTGCCCAGTCCGCCCACCCTCCCGGATTTAAGCACGGAAGAAACCGATTCGACGGTGCGGGCCGGTTCGATTCGCCCTCCGCAGGTGTTCCCGAAATGGTGGACGCAGCGATTGGATGTTCGGATCATCAACCCGCTCCATAACCAGGTGGCGGCTTACGAATTACAGGCCCGACTTCAACCAGGACGGGGTGATGAACCGGGTTCGCTGGCCGCCGATGTGCTGGCCGATTGTACGCTCGGGCTGTATTACGAAACGGCACCGGGCAACGCCTGGCAGTCGCAGCTTGCGGTAAAGCCCGACATTCAGGTGATCGAACAGCCCGGCCAAAAGGGGCTTTGGATGGATGTCAAACTGGCCGTCGTGAACCCCATTGCCAACCGGATGCGACTCCGGCAGTACAAAGAAAACCTGTTTCAGTATCCCGACCGGCTTCGGATCGTGGCCGAGGGCGATTCGTGGTTTCAGTATCCGTTTTTGGTCAAGGACATTATCGATTACCTGTCCGGGGTCCACAATGTTTACAGCATCGCGTCGGCGGGTGATTTGCTGGCGAATTACCTCAAAAAACCGGCTTTTCTGGAACTACTGGCCCAGCAAAAACCGGCTTTCCTGCTCTTGAGCGGTGGTGGGAACGATATCCTGGGCGAGCAGTTCCGCGATTACCTGCGCGACCAGCCCGACGACTCGCTGCCGTTTCCGGAACGTCACCTGAACGACAACCTGATCCCGGCGCTGGACAAACTCCAGGAGCATTACCGCCGGTTGTTCCGGCTGGTCGAACTGGGCTACCCGGACGTGAAAGTCATTGTACACGGGTACGACTACATTATCCCGATCGATACGGCGCTCTATCCGAAGAAAAGCAGTTGGCTGGGCCGGTACATGATCGAGCGGGGCATGAGCGCCCAGGCCGACCGCGAAGCCCTGATCCGGTACATCATCGACGCTTTCAACGAACGCCTGGCGGCCGTTGCTGGCGAATTCAAGCAGGCTTCGTACCTCGACCTGCGCGGCACCGTCCGGCGCACCGAGCGGCTGGAAGACAATTGGTACGACGAAATCCACCCCAACGACAAAGGGTTTCTCAGCGTCGCATCCCGGTTTTTCGAACGAATAGACGAGATGAGTTAAGAATTAAGAGTGATGAGTTAAGACGGGGCCGCCCGGCGGTTGGCGCTGCTAATTCCGGCTACTTCACTTTTACATTCAGCATTTAGCGTTTTACATTTAACATTAACGGAAGTATCCACTCAACCAGCTTCCCAAATAACTCATAACTCTTAATTCTTAACTCCCTATGGGCTTTCGTTTTCGATTGTGTAAGAATGATACCACGCAGTGGCTGCGGGAGACGTTTGGCGCGACGCCCCTCCGGGTTCCGGAAGCGCGGGTAAAACCGCTGGTAGTGGTAGCCCGACGGAAGGATGCCATCCAGTTTCGTGGGGAACTGAAATTTCTGCTTAAAAACAACGACTGGTCGTTCGCGCTGAACGAAGATCCGGTTTCGTCGGCGGCCCTGGAGCGGACCCGCAAGGTGGATGCAGAAATCGGTTTGCAGTTGCTTCAGGGCTTTTTGCAGGGCCTGAAAGCCGATTCGGCACCGGTGCAGGCTACTCTGAAAGGGGTGAAAACCCTATCGTTCAGTTTCCGGAATGTGAAGCGCCGGTACGCCGATCTGAACTCGCTGGGCTCGGCGCTCATCGGGCAGCGGATCAACCTGAAACACCCTTCCGTCGGGCTTTTCTTCGGGGACGATGCCTACGAAATGCTGCTGGTGTCGGATGTGATTGTCAGCAACCTGATCGGCATCAACAATGAGTCGGGCAGCGAGGTAAGCCTGGAAGCCGGACTGCCAGCCTGGAGCGAGTACCTGGCGAAAGCCCAGACCAGCCTGAAACGGGTGACGGGCGACAAATCGTCGCTTTCGTTCGAAGGTGAAGAATACCTGACCTTTGCGTTTTCGTGTGTTCGGTTACACGTCGATCCGGCTACGGGACTGATTCAATTGCGGGAAGCGGTGGAAGTTCGGGGCGCTGGCGCTCCGCCCGAGAGCAAACCGTATGTCGAACTGGATGAAGATGAATACGAACCTGGTTTACTGACCTGGGACGAGGCCGATGCGGTGTAGCTGTCCGATGGTGTAAGCGGGAACGGTTATTCTTAACTTTTCCTTATATTTCGGTAACAATGAGTCACTTCTCTCTCCACCGTATATGACGTCCCCACTTGCAGCCGCCTGGACCGATGACTTTCTGTGGCAAAAACGCCGGGTCGGCGACCCTCCGGCCGATGCTGTCATCCAGACGCTGCTCGACCGGAACCAGAAAGGCGAAATCGACCAGATTTTTCAGATGCTGGTCCGAAACCGGGACTTCCCGAACCCGGCGTTCGATGCCCTGCCAATGGACGTGAAAACCGTGGTGGAGGAGTATTTTGTGGCAACCCGCAAATTGCCGACCTGGGCAAAACCGTACAAGCTCATGATTGCCGCCGATGTGTTCCGGCAGTACGGCCCCCAAATCCTGATGATTCTGCTTTGCAAATCCCTGCCGCTCTGTTACACCTGCTGGCGGGGTGCGAAGGTGCTCTACCGGACGGGGCGGCTGCGCGTCCACGACGGGTCGCTGGATTCGTTTACGCGCCGGTTGATGGAAACCGCCCAGTTTGTGGTCAACATTCTGCAACCCAACAGTTTTGAACACAATGGCGACGCGATTCTGTCGATCCAGAAAGTGCGGCTGATGCACGCGGCCATCCGGTTTCACGCCCAGGAACGCGGCTGGGATCTGGAAACCTACGGAGTCCCGATTAATCAGGAGGATTTGGTCGGCACGTTGCTGTCGTTCAACGTGGTCATTGTCGATGGCTTGAAGCAACTGGACATTGAACTGACGCCCGAGGAAAGCGATGCTTACTTTCACCTTTGGCGGGTGGTGGGCCACCTGATCGGCGTTGATGACGACCTGAACTCGGAGGATGCCGACGAATGCCGGATGCTCATGGATGCGATCCTGAAGCAACAGGCGGGTCCGTCGGTGGAAGGAACGGAGCTAACCGATGCCTGTATCGATTTGATGGATAGTCGGTTATCGTTCGGACCATTCCGGGAAGTGGCGCATGTGCTGGTCCGGTTTTTCATCGGCGATCCCTATGCCGACATGCTCCAGGTCCGGCGGGAAGATGCCGAAGACGACTCCTTCGCGCTGAATGCCATGCAATGGCTCGACAAGCGGTTTCGAAGCGTTTCGGAGCGGAGCGTGCTGGTGGCCGCTTTGGGCCGCGCTTTCAGCAGTACAATGATCGAAATGGTGCTCGATTACCATAATGGCAGCAAGAACGAACAGTTTTACCTCCCCTCGGCCCTGACCGACACCTGGCAGGCCAGCAAACCGGAGTTTCGGATTCCGACCGTTCAACGCATCGACGAAGTGATTTTTTACCTCGACAACGTGTTACGGCATTTCCGGGCACAGAACAACCCCATCGGCCTGTTTACGGCGGTGTACCGGATGGTCACTCAGCGCGTGGCCGATGGCATCCGGATGGGTCTTTTCGAGAATAATGCAAAGATGGAGGAGGTCGATGTGCGGTTTGGCAACCGGTATTTCGAAGCCCTGAATCACTACTTCGACGACGAACCGGCCTCGGCGCCCTGGCAGGTTTCGTTCGATGCGGCCCGCCAGATGATCACGACCAACCAGCATATTTTTGCAGCCGCCAACGCCCACATCACGTACGACCTCAGCCTGGTGGTCACGGACCTGTTTCCGGGTGACGAAATTCACCGCTTCCGGAACGATTACGACCGGATGAATCAGTTGTTCGACGATATGTACGATCAGATGAACGACAACATCGCCCGGATTTACCGCCCGTTCGGGCTGGTGGTGACGTATCTGGATGAACAGCTTAAAAATGCCGAAAAGGCGTACATGAAACGGGGGCGCACGCTGGCCTGGCAGAAAAGTATCGAACTGGCTAAGGCCATCACCGAAACCGAAAGAGAAAGACTGCGGGCCGAACTCGAAACGGCGTCGGCTGCGCTGGGGCGCAAAATTATCCGGCCGCCCTGGTTGCTGCATTTGCCGTTGCGATACATTGCCCGGAAAGAATTTGGCACCACGGCCCACAAGGTCGATGTGATGCTGCGCTCGGCTCTGATGCCCACGGTTTCCTGAACGACGATGAAACCAGCTCCTCTGTTTTGCCCCTCCCGCCCGATGGCAAACCGGCCGTCCTCCACAGCCCGCCCGGTGCGGAATGACCTCGTTGCTCGTCTGACCCGGTTTTTGCTGCTTTTTTTTCTGGTCCAGACTGCCCCGGCAGCTCCCATTCGCATTCAGGACCCCGCGCAGGTCTACGACGTCTGGTCCGTCAGCCGGATGAGGCAGGTGCCCGCCGGGAGTGTGTCGATTCAGCAACTCCTGAACGAGCCGGAGCGCTACCGGTTTTCGCCCACCGACAGCCGGTTGATCGAACCGTACAACCACCGCTTCGGCTATTGGTACACTTTTCAGATTCAGAACGAAACTACCGAACCGCTGTTTCTGCAATTTATCGTCCTGGGGGCCGAACGGCTAACGGTTTTTGAAACTGACAAAAACCGGGTCCTGGCGACGCATCAACTCGGAATGCTGCGGTCGGAAACCGCCTACCCGTTCCGGAAAAGCAACCCGTTCTGTCCGCTGACGGTGGCCCGGGGTGAGGCTCACACGGTCTATGTGTATGTCGAAGGCGTCTATACGAAGCGTTTGCCGATTTTCTGCCTTGCGGCTCCCAAACTGCTGGAACGCCAGCACCATACCGACCTGTTTTACGGCTTGTACTACGGGTTTATCCTGATCATTTTTGTATACAATCTGTTGTTGTTTTTCCGGCTGCGCGAAGCCAATAACCTGCGGTATGCGCTCTGGGTGCTGTTTATCGGGCTGCAACTGGCGCTGTTTCGGGGCCATACCAACGAAGCCTTCTGGCCTGCCAACCCCGTTGCCGAACACTACGCGACGGCGCTGGCTGGCATGACCGGCATGCTGCACGTCCTCTTTACGCTGTCTTTCCTGAAATTGCGCCGACTGGCCCCGGTTTTTTATAAAATTGGGCTGGGTGTGCTGGGGTTCTATGCCGTCGGGATCATTCTGAACACCATCGTCGCCGTGCTGGGGCAACCCTTCGGACGGAACAGCGATATCGTGCCGGTGGTGGCCCTGCTGGAAGGGGTGTTTAGCGTCACCGCAGGCATTGTTGTTTACCGGAGAAACTTCAAACCGGCCCTTCTTTACGTGCTGGGGAATCTGGCGTTTTACGTCGCCATTTCTATTTTTCTGCTGTACACGTCCGGCCAACTTCCCCACCGGTTCTGGACCTATGAAAGCATGCACCTCGGCGTCGGGGTCGAAATCATCCTGTTCACGATTGCGCTCACCTACCGCGTCAACCTGCTGAAACTCGAACGCGAGAAAGCCGTTCGGGAGCGAATTGAACTGCTGGTGGAAAATGAACGGTTGGTGCGCGAACAGAATAGCGAACTCGAAGAACGCGTCCGGCAGCGCACCCACGAACTCGAACAGGAAAAACAACGCTCCGAAGACCTGCTGCTCAACATTCTGCCCGAACCGATCGTGGAGGAACTGAAGCTGAGCGGGCATTCGGTTCCGCGCCGGTTCGACCCGGTGACCGTATTATTTATGGACATCAAAAACTTCTCGAAAGCCGGGGAGCAGCTCTCGCCCGAGCAACTCGTGAGCGAACTGGATTTTTACTTCCAATCCATCGACACCCTCCTGAATAGTTACCGGATCGAGAAAATCAAAACCATCGGCGATGCCTACCTGTGCGCGGGTGGACTGCCCGTGGCCTACCCCGACAACGCGCAGGAAGTGGTGCGGGCGGCCCTCGACATCCGGGCATTCCTGCAACAGAGCCGACTCGAACGCCAGCGCAACGGCCAGCCGGTTTTCGATTTTCGGATCGGCATTCATTCCGGGCCGGTCGTCGCTGGCATCGTGGGTGTCCGAAAATTCGTCTATGATATTTGGGGCGACACCGTCAACATTGCCGCCCGGATGGAGCAGCACGGCGAAGTCGATAAGGTCAATATTTCCGAAACCACCTACCAACTGGTCAAAAACCGCTTCCGGTGTACGTACCGGGGCAAGGTGCCGGTCAAGAATAAAGAGGAACTGGATATGTATTTTGCGGAAGAAAGCCTGCCGGAAGCGGCCGAAAACACGGTCGGGCAAGCCCATGAATTGACGAAAGCAACGCTATGAATACCATTTTACTGTGCTTTGCCAACGATGACGATCCCAGCCGTCGGCTCCGGGTGTTGCAGGAAGAAGACGAGGGCATCGACCGGCTGCTGGATATGCGCAGCAAAGATGGGGTTGTGGTGAAGGAGCGGTTGTCGTATGCGACGACCGGTGCGGTAGCGCAGAAAATCCTGAATAACCAGCCGTCGCTGATGATTTTTCACTTCAGCGGCCACGCCGGAAGCACCATTCTCGAACTGGAAGACACCACGGCCCGGGGCGAAGGGCTGGCCGGTTTGCTGGCCGGTTGCCCCAATCTGGCCCTGATTTTTCTGAATGGCTGCTCCACCTTCGACCATATTCGCTTACTCGTTGAGCACAACGTTCGGGGCTGCATCATCGCGACCCAGACGCCGGTGGAGGACCGGGCTGCCAAAACATTTTCGCTGGCGTTTTACGAAGCGTTGCTCATCTACCAGAAATCGATCAAACAAGCCCTGGATTCGGCCCGGAAAACGCTCGCCCTGGCCGAACCGATTGCCATCGAAAGCATCGACCGGGGCAGTATCCGGCTGACCAAACCCGTTACCCGCAACCAGTGGTATTTCTACGCGCCGGACGAGGAAGCGGCTGGCTGGGAATGGCCGGTCACGGTGCCGGAGGGACAGCCGCAATACACGCCCAATTTTACGCTACGGCTCGAACTGTTCAAGGCGCTGCGGCAGTATGACCCCACGCTGACGGCTTTGTATCAGCTCCAGCGAAAGCTGAAAATGCCGGAAGAAGACCAGATTTTGTGGCTCAACAGCGAGATTCAGTCGAGGCTGCCGTACCCGGTTTTCGAGCCGTTGCGCCGGATTCTGGCCCCCGCCATCGGGAAAGACGGGAAATGGATTCCGATTCCGGCGACGGTCGAGCGGCTAACCCAGTACGTCAACCTGTACGAATCGGTGGTCGATCTGCTCGTCAGTACGCTGCTGGCGCAGGTGCTGGCGGGGCCGCTGCTCCGGTTGTCGGAAAACGACCCGAATCCCCTGCCCGAGGGCGAGGCCGAACTGTTACGACCACTGCTCACCGAAGGCTGGTCCGACCTGCCGCCCGAACGTCTGGTGGCTACCCTGAAGACCTTGTACCGCTTCGTCGCGCCCGGGCAGAAGGAGTTGTTTATCCCGGAAATTCGCGACCTGGCCCGTTTAATCGACGAACAGGATGCCTTTCTGCAAAGTATTGTTTTTTTTCACGGACTGCGAAAACAACTGGACGCGGGCGACGGCCTGGGCCATATCGGCAGTCTTTGCCAGCGGGGTGAAGCCCATCTCGTGGCGTTTTGCAGCCAGCTCGGTTTCTGGGCCAATTACCGGCTTGAATCCTTCAAAACCATTCAGGTGGTGCGGTTTTTCCACCGCTCCCCCGAATACCGGCACCAGAAAGTGGTGCTGCGGGAAGTGTACGAAGGCAGCAACCGGGGGCGATTTCAGGAAGACCGGCTGAAAGATCTCTGGGAATGCCAGTCGGTTTTGCTGGTCAAAATTCAGCGTCGGCTGATTGACGATCGTTCGGTGGAAGAGCCGGTTCCGGGCGGTTTTCTGAACATTGCTCCCCTGATCATCGACCAGAATGCTTATTGCCGGAGCGACAACAGTGTGTTTGATCTGTACAGTTTTCATTCGTTCCGGGCGGGCGAACTGTGGTTTAAACGGGTAGCTTCGCCGAAGTTGAAGTTGTTGAAAATCAAGATGAACGACGATTTGCACGACGATAAATTAGGATTGGAAACCACCGACGACCAACTCCGGTTTGACTACGATGTACTGCGGGACCAGTTCAGCGCCATTCACCAGTTGCTGGCTATTTCGCAGACCGCAGCGCCGGTCGAAACCGTGACGGCTCCGGCCGATGAAGACGATTTATTTGATTTTCCCGGCCAATAACGATGCTTGTTTCTCCGACCGTCGCCAGCCCTTTTAAATTCCTCGACGCCTACACCGCCGACGATACCGAGCGGTTTTTCGGGAGGGATCGGGAGCAAAACCGCCTGCTCGAACTGCTGGCCCGGTGTCGGCTGGTGCTGGTCTACGGCCAATCGGGAACGGGTAAAACCAGCCTGGTGCAGTGCGGACTGGCCAAAGACCTCCCGGCTTCGGATTACTTCCTGTTGCTGATTCGTCGGAAAACCGACCTCCGGGAGTCGGTACTGGCGACGCTGAGCGGTTTGTTGCCCCCCACCGACGAAACCGATCCCGTAGCCCTGGTGGCCCAACTGGCCCGGCGGCTGCTCCGGCCGGTTTACCTGATCTTTGATCAGTTGGAAGAACTGTACATCAGCGGAGACCACGACGAACAGGCCTGGTTTGGCACTTTTCTGCTGGCCCTGGTGCGTACGTCCGCGCCCTGCAAAGTCCTGCTCGTGATCCGGGAAGATTTTCTGGCCCCGCTTTACCCGCTCGAAGACCGGCTGCCGGGTTTGTTCGATTTCCGGTTGCGTGTAGAGCCGATGAATACCGCCAACCTGCGCAAGGTCATTATCGGCACGCTGGGGCAGATCGCCGGACTGCGGGTGGAAGAGGAGTCGAAAACGGTCGATGCGATTCTGAAGAACAACCAGAACGGGTCGCATTCCTTCCAATTGCCGTATCTTCAGGTGTATCTGGATCGGCTCTGGCGTCGGGCGCAGCCCGAACAGCCGGGAGAAGCCGTAACGATCACGCCCGCGCTGGTGGAGCAGGTGGGGCGGGTCGACGATGTGCTCGAACTTTTTCTGGCTGAACAAAAAACCGCCCTGGCGATCCGGTTTTCGGCGGGCGATGAAAAACCGGTCGCGACGGTGCTGGAAGCGTTTGTAACCTACGAAGGAACCCGCCAGTCGCAGACGTTGCCATCGCTGGGCGCTTACGCCAATTTGCTGTTGCCGCTGCTGGAGAATGTGGTCGATGGCCTGGAACGGTCGCGCATTCTCCGGCGCGAAGAGGATACCTACGAACTGGCGCACGACAGCCTGGCGAAAGTGATCGACAGCGGCCGGTCGGCCGAGCAGCGGCAGTTGAACGATATTCTCCGGCGGCTAAAGGACGATTTTCGGGAGTGGACCGAGAAGGGCCATGCCGACGATCTGCTGTTGTCCCCGCGCCGACTCACCGAAATCCGCTGGAAACCCGATGCCATCCGAACTGAACTGGCCCGCAACGCCCCCGACCACGACGCGATTTGGAAATATGTGGAAATCAGTCAGACATACCACCGAAAACTGCAACGCGCCGAACTGGAGCAGCAACAGCGCCGGAACCGGCGGTTGCGGTTGACCGTCGCGGGGGTGTCGGCGCTGGCGGTTCTGGCGCTGATGGCCGTGGGGCTGGCCTGGTCGCAATGGCAGAAATCGACCGCCCAGAGTGTGGTTTTTCTAATGGACAAGATGGATGCCGTCAGCGCCCTGATCATGAGTGCCTGGGCGCACGACACCAATCCGAACGACCTCACGACCGGAGCGTTGTACAATGCTTTTTACAACGGCCGCCCGTACGAAAACCGGCTCCGGTTGCCTTCGCCCGTGCAGGAAGCCCGGTTTTCGCCCGATGGAACCACGTTGCTGCTCATCACCGAAAACCGGGTTTATCGCTGGGATTGCCGGACGCAGACGCTCCTCGACAGTTTGCCGGTTGGGGGGGCGGTTTTGTTTTATGACATCGCTGGTGATCAGATGGTTGTGCTGGGGACCGCCGATGGAAAAACCGGTCTTTGGCCGTTGCGGGAAAAACCGCTCTGGCTGGCGCAGGATTCGTCGGTGGTCGGGGCCGAATTTTCACCTTCCGGCCAACGGCTGCTCACGCGGATGCGCGACGAGCGAACCCTGCTGCGCGACCGAAACGGGAAGGTGCTGGACCCGCTGCCCGCGTCGGTCGGTGGATTCGGTCCGGACGACCGGACGATTTTGCTGCGGGAACAGACCGTCGATCATGCGGTCCAAACCCGGTTCCGGCTCTGGGATTGGCCAACGAAACAAGAACGGGGCCGCTTGCAGACCTCCGGTCCGATCGACTGGTTTGCGTTTACGCCCGACGGCCGACGCCTGCTGTTTTACGATCAATCGGGCGTGTATACCTGGCAACCGGGCCAGCGGACACCGACCCGCTTTTTGCCCGACGAGCCGCAGGTCGATGTGCCGGTTTTGGCGAAAGATGGAAAAACGATGGTGATTCAGGTGGAGGGTCGCAAGGCTTATTTTTGCCATCCCGACGGCAGCAAACCGACGATGCTCCCGTTCGATTCGGAAGTGCGGGTGATGGATGTTTCGCCGGACGGTCAGACGATGCTCACCCTTTCGAATACCGACAGAGGACTGCTCCAGCTCTGGAACCGGGCGGGCGTCCCGGTGGATAGCTACCGAAATCCCCAGGGCGTGAAGTTGGCGGAGTTTTCGCCCGATGGAAAAACCGTGTTGTGTCTCACCGAACCGGGCGACGTTTACCTCTGGCCCCGGCAGGACCCCCGGTTTGTCACGCTCCCGCACCCCGCCGACGTGCAGCTTGTCAGAGCAGCCACCGATGGCAGCGTTCTGCTGACGGCCACGGCCACGGAAGCCTTTTTGTGGGACCGGCAGGGGCGAAGGCTGGCGCATTTTCCGGCCAAACAGCTTACAGAGGCCGGGTTGTCGGCGGATGGGCAGTCGGTGGTATTGAACACGACCGACAGTAGTTCCTTGTGGCAACGCTCGGGTGGGCGGGGGCCGTGGCGTCCGGTTTTGGCCGTTCCGTCGCCGGTGGCCCAACTGTCGCCGGATGGTCGTACGGTTTTGTACAAAAAGAAAAATCAAACGATTCACGTCCGGAACCGGCAAACGGGCCGGGATTCGGTGTTGACGGTGAGCGGAATGGCCCGGTTTTCGCCCGACGGAAAAAGAGTGCTGTTGTTCAGTGGCGCGGATAAACGCGTGCTGCTCGTGCAGTTGGATACGGGCGTTTTTCGTCACCTCGATCATCTGACATTCGTTCGGGATGCGTATTTTTCGTCCCAGGAAACCATTCTGACGCAGGCCGGGACCACCCTGGGAATCTGGACGGCCGACGGCAACCCGATCGCCGGTTTTAAGGCCCCGGTTCATCATCTGGCCGTTCCCGAGCGGGGCGGTTTTTGGGTAACGGCCCTGCGCGACCGGGCGATGATCTGGCCCGATCCGGCCCGTATCGACGGCTGGCTGAAAAGCCGGTATGCCCCGCAGCAGCGGGCAGAAATTAAATCGCAGGTTCAGACAACGTACGGGATTACGACCTCGTTGCTGGACTTTTAGGAAACGTGTATGGTTTACAAGCAGCTTGTTGAACAATTACCGACCATGAGCCTTTTTTTCCGTTGTCTCAGTAGCATGCTTCTCGTTTCGCTTGGCCTACAGGCCGTTGGGCAGGAACGGGACAGTACGTATTATCCGCCCCTGCCGATCACGATCAAGGGAATGAAAATCCGGGCCGCGACGTTTTCGGATGCCACCGGCCGGAGCATGCCGTTTGGTGGGGTGGCGTTTCACGTTGAACAAAATAACATTGCCGTTGATGATACGCTGCAAATGATCGTAACACCGGAAGAGGGTGTGAATCCCCGGAGCATCACGGTCGAACTCAAGTTTTGCGACGGGCCCTGCGGCATCAACGAGCAGGCCGGGCAGACCAAGACGAACGGCTACACAGTTTTCAGCGCCAAACTGAGCGAGTTGAAGAACAATACGGCGAAATTTCTGATCAAAGAACAGGCCCCCGTGGTCAGCGAGCAGGGTGACACCACGTATTTCGACAACACCAACGTGAAGGAGATGTATGTGTATGTGAAGAGCAATAACCGTTCGCCGGTGCAGGTCGATTTGCAGGTTTCGCTCAAAAAGAAGAAGATCAACAACCTGGGCATTCAGTCGCCGACGCTTTACAAACCGGATCTCAAAACCGCCAAATACCACGCCCTGCTGATCGGTGTTACCAACTACCGCGACCCGGCGCTGCGGCTGAAAGGCCCGGATATCGACATCACGAAGCTGTCCGGGGTGCTGGGGTCGCAGTACGAATTCAGCACGATCACGACGATGATCGACCCGACCCGCAAAGAACTGCGCGACTCGCTGATGGCGCTGGCCTACACGCTGTTCAAGGATGATAACCTGCTGATCTATTTTGCCGGTCACGGCATTCAGTCGCCCTCAAAAGAAGGATATTGGGCCTTACAGGATGCCAAAGACGGCGACCTGACCACGTTTTTGTCGAACGACGATCTGGTCAGTTTGCTGCGTCCGTTGCGGGTTCAGCATTTGCTGGTGATTGTCGATGCCTGTTTTGGCTCCAACCTGATGGTCCGGCGCGGTTTTACGGACCAGAGCACCGAAGCCCGGACCTGGGAGGAAGTCTACAATCAAAAGAGTCGTCAGGTGTTCAGCAGCAGCCACCAGGCCGAAGTGCCCGACAGCAGCATTTTTATCAATTACCTCACCAAACGGCTGCGCGATAACACCGAGGATTACATCACGGGCAGTGAGTTGTACGAAAGTTTGAAATACCCCGTGCATAACAACACGCCAAACCGGCAACGCCCCCGGTTCGGCGAAATTGAGGGCTTGCCGCCTTACTACGGGGAGTTTCTGTTCAAGCGCCGAAAACCGGACAGCCCCGAACCGCTGCGGCTGGTGAGTCGGCCGGACCGCAACCGGAATAAAACCGATAGCGATACCCTGGAAGTCGATTACGTGACGGTGGTCGACCTGAACGAGCCCGATCCGCACCCGACGCGGGGCGCGCACGCCAGCCTGATCGACGCGGGGGCGGTTATTTACAACGCCTACAGCCAGCCGATTCAGTTCCGGATCAGTTCGCCGACCGGCAAAAAACTGGAGTCGTACACCTTGCCGAGTCGCAAATCGCTGGCGTCCAAGTTCAGCGGCCCGGTGGCGATTCTGGAAATCCTGAACAGCTCGTTTGCGGGGCAGAAACTGGAAGTGGTGAAAGGCCGGATGCACCGGATTCAGTTCAAACCGTCGACCCAATCGTTCGATCTGGAATATTAGTTCAGGAGCATCCCGATACTTCCGCATTTTCTTTTCCGGGTAAGGAATGTAATTTTGGATACAATACGGTTAGGTAGTCGCGAGCATGCCCAGTCCCAATTCGTTACCGGAGGATTTTAGCCAGAATAACCAACTGCCCATTCGGATCGTTTCGCCGAATTTTGGTCGCGTGTCTCCGGAGGCCATAGCCAACTACGGACCCACCCACCGCTTACCCTATTATTTCCTGCTGTTTGTCCTGGATGGCTCTGTTCGGTATGGCGTTGATGGGGAAACCTTCGACGTTGGAACGCATGAGTTACTTTTCTCCCTGCCGCACCAGATTCAACAATTGGATCTGGCTGTGCACGGGGACAATTATTATAAATTGGGCTTTGATGACGAATGCCTGTCCCGATTACCCCGGCAATTTCCGTTCCTGCTGAATCCGCTCAATCAGCAAAAAATACAGTTTTCACCGGTGGCAGCGAGTCGGGTTCAGGCGATTTTTGGACTCCTTCAGGGGTTATTAACGGCTTCGGATACGGAGCCTGAACTCATCTTAGCCCATTTAAACAGTCTCCTGACGGAAATTAATGCGGCTTATTTTGCCGGGGCGCGAAAACCGGCCGATGACCGACTGACCAAATACATCGGGTTCAAATTATTTGTCGAAAACAACCTGACCGACCACCCGGCCATTAAGGATATTGCCCAGGAGCTTGCCCTCAGTACGGATAGTTTGTATCAGTTGGTTAAACAGTATTCGGGACTCTCGCCGAAAGAATTTGTGACGAATCGTCTGATCCTGGAAGCCAGACGCCGGATGTACTACGGCGAGCGGTCTTCGGTCAAGGAACTGGCTTTTGAACTCGGCTTCAATGATCCTGATTACTTTTCCCGCTTGTTTAAAAAGGTAACCGGTAAAACCGTCGCCGAGTTTTTTCAGGATTTGTCCTGAACGCGTCGGCTTTCGTCCGGCTGGGTTTACGGCGCGCTAACGAGCTTTGTTCATTACTAACTTTTAAAGTCATGAACAACGCATTGGGTAAAATACTGGTGACGGGTGTAACCGGACTTGTCGGAGCTCGTCTTCTGCCGCGTCTTGTGGAAGCGGGTTTTGACTGCTGTGCGCTGGTGCGCGGGGGCAAAGACGTTCCGGCCGGGGTGAAGGTCGTAGAAGGCGATCTGTTTGATCCGGCTTCACTCACCAAGGCGGTCAGGGATGTGTCGGCGGTTATTCACCTGGCAGCCGTGTTTCGCAGCACGGACACTGATTTGATCTGGAAAAGCAATCTCGAAGGTACGCGCAACCTGATTGCTGCGGCCACGGCCCATGCGCCCGACGCACGTTTCATCCTAGCCAGTACGACCCACGTCTACGCTACCAACAATCCGCATCCGGGCCGTGAGGACGACGTGGTCGAACCGCAACATCCCTACCCTGCCAGTAAGGTTGCGGCTGAGAAGGAAGTGCGCGAAAGTGGCCTCAATTGGTCGATTTTACGTTTTCCTTTTGTCTACGGTGACGGAGACGGGCATCTGGAGTCGCTACCGAAGCATGTGAAAGCGGCCAACTGGCATCCCGCTATGAAAATCAGTACCATCCATCACCGCGACATCGCCACCGCGATGAACCTGGCCCTGTCCGGTGCGCTGGACGGTCGTGTTGTCAATATCTCCGATGAAGCGCCGGTGTCGGTGTACGAATTAGCCCACTTGGTCGGTGAGCAGTTGGAATCCTCCTCCGAGCCGCTTATGAACCCCTGGTACCTCCACAGTGATGGTTCACTGGCTCGCCGTCTCGGCTTCCAGCCAACGGTCAGGACGGTCTATCAGGCCGTGCAGGAACAAATACTGTAGGGTTGAAGCGGGTTTTGCGAGAAAGGACAGCAACCCTGTAAATGCCTGATAGTTCTGTTCTTCTCTCGCAAAACCCTGCTTTGAACGTCAGGTGCTTGCTGAAAAATACAGGCGTTGTTATCCTGATGGTCTGGCTAGGTTTTCAAATTTTGCCGTATTTTCTGGCGAGTGCGGTGCTGCGAAGCCTTGGAAATTAGGCAACTTCGGGGTGCCGTCAAAACCGCCCCTCTCAAATACCTTCCCTTTTGGCTAAAACATTCCGACTTTCGGCTAAATCCGTCTTCTAAAGCGGTTGCAACTTTGCATTACCAACAAAGAGCCGAAAAATGGAAGTAAAAAACAGTTTAAACAGCCTTATCCTCTTGCTGTCCCTGTGCCTGGTGAGTGCGCTTACTGCGGCACAGACAACCGGCGAATTCAAAGGGAAAATTCTGGAGCAATCGACCAAACAGCCAATTATAGGGGCCAGTATCCGCATCGACAACACCCAACTCGGAGCTTCAACGGATACGAACGGCGTATTCATCATCCGCAACATTCCCACGGGTACGCATTCCGTAACGATATCCAGTATCAGTTTTCAGACAAAAAACATCACGGAGATCCTCATCACATCCAATAAAACCTACTACTCCGAAATTGAGCTGCTGGAAGATGCCTCTTCGCTCAATGAAGTCACCATCAGCGCGTTCAAAGGAGAAGTCAATCCACTCACCCCGGTTTCTGCCTACTCCTATTCAAGAGAAGAAATTTTCAGAAATCCCGGTGCGCAGGGTGATATTATGCGGGCGCTCTCCAGTTTGCCGGGCGTTGTCAGCAGTGGTTCCCAATTTTCAGCCATTGCCGCACGGGGGCAAGGCACGCAGGACAACATCTATATGGTGGATGACATACCGATGTTCAATCTCTCGCACTTGGAGGCCGAGGGGTTTAACTCGGGTTTTAACGATCCAAACGGAGGACGATTCAGTATTTTCGCACCGCGGATCATCGATAACGTGCAGTTTCAAAACGGCGGTTTTGACGCGGTCAACGGACGGCGATCATCCTCATTGCTGAATCTTGGCGTCAAGGAAGGGAATAAAGAAACCTGGTCATTCAGCGGGCAGTTCGATTTGCTGGGCGCGACCCTGATCGCAGACGGTCCCATATCTCCAAAAACAAGTGTATTTGCCTCTGGCCGGTATCAAAACTTTGCCATGCTTGTCAATCTTTTGGGTGTAGCCCCATCAACGATTTCCTTCGGCGATTACATCTTAAAGACCACCACACAACTCAATGCGAAGAACAAACTTTCGGTTATTGCCATGTATAATCCCGAAAGAACCAGTAAAACCAGGGATGATCTGGAAGCCGGAATCAATATCAACGACGACAATAGCGGCCGGAACATCCTCTGGAATCACCGGGATAGCAAAACGGTTGTAGGCCTTAACTTGCGAACGCTGATCAGTTCCAGCAGCTATTTAAAAAATGTGCTCTATTACCGGGCATCCACTGTCGACAACAATTTTGGCAGGTTCAATCCATCGCTTGACCCTGAGGGCGTTATTATTGACCCAAGTTATGGTACGTACGAACCGAATCTAAGGCGTATCAAAAACAACCAACAGGAATTTGGGTACCGTTCCATCTACACCCGGCGTTTCGATAAGCTGACACTGACGGCCGGGATCGATGCGATGGTAATCGGTTTGGATTACGAAAGAAGTCTGAGCCGCACTGACACGGTGTATACATTCCGCACCAGAGACATCCGCACCAACCCGGCGCGCTATTATCAAGTGTTAGATCCCTCCCTTTTTAACTCAGCTTTTGATGACAGGGCCTTTAACGGATCAGGGTACCTCACGGCTTCCTGGCGGATCACGGATCGGTTTACCCTGAATCCCAGCCTACGGTATGATTATACCGGTTTTACCCAACAGCATACGCTATCACCACGACTGAGCGGCAGCATTGCCTTGAGCGACCGGCACAGTTTGAATTTTGCCAGTGGCATCTACTACCAGGATGCAGCTTACTCGGATGTTGCCGGGCAGCATGCGGCTAACAAACTTAAAAATGAACGCTCTATTCAATCCATTCTTGGCTACAAAATCCAATTTTCGAGCGATTTAAAATTGGTGGCCGAAGGTTGGCACAAGCAATTTGACGATGTGGTCGTGCAACCCAACCGGTCACAAAGCTATTTAACCAACAATGGAACCGGCTATGCCTACGGCGCAGATATAAGCCTGACAAAACGGTTGTCTAAAAATTATTACGGGCAAATAAGCTACTCCTATATGGAAAGTAAAAGGGATGACCAGGATGGGTTAGGCGAATACAATTACATTTTCAACATTCCGCACACCATCAGTTTGTTAGGGAGCTACAAGCCCAGCAACAAGTGGGTCTTTTCCGGGAAGTTTCGCTACAGCACAGGGCGACCAACGGACCGGTTTATCGTTCATTCCAACGTGCTGAATGATCCCAGCATGATGCGGTATTCGCAGGAAATAACCGCCGTAAATGGCGAAAGGTTACCGGACTTTATCAGTCTGGACTTACGAGCGGATTACAATGTACAAAGAGCATGGGGCACTTTTTCCGCCTTTGTCGATTTGGTCAACGTCAGCAACCGGTTTAATATCAACTCCGAGCAATTCGTTCCCGAAACGGGCAGAATATCGAATATCGGACTAGGGATATTTCCCACCTTCGGCGTAAGGGTTGAATTATAACACCTCATTGGACAGGTTTTGTAATAAGCCTATAATGAGCCAAATTACGCCAGATTCCCTGCTTAAATTTGGACACCGAGAATGCCAGAAATTGAAATAAGCAGGCTTTACCACACAGCCATGAGAAAATTACGATGAACCGTGAAGTCGCATCACGTCCAATCGGAGAAAGCCAGTGGGTTGATGGCTGGCGCAGAACCGCACTGTTGCTAACGCTGGTGTTGGTAAGCATTTTCAGTCAGGTAGACCGGATTTTGCCCTTTATTCTGGCCGAGTCCATCAAAGCGGATTTGGGGTTGAGTGATACGCAGCTTGGGCTCATTACGGGCATGGCCTTTTCGCTTAGTTATTCACTGGCTTCTCTGCCGCTTGCACGGTTGTCGGACAAAGGCTGGGCCAGGCAGGTTTTGGTGGGGTGTATCCTGATTTGGAGCGCCATGACCGGTTTGGGCGGTTTAGCGACCGGATTTACGGCTCTGGCGCTTTCACGCATTGGGGTCGCTCTTGGGGAAGCCGGAGGGACACCCGCCAGTCACGCCCTGATCGTCTACAAAATTCCGGAACAACTCCGTGGGCGTGCCATCGGCTTATTCGCGATGGGTATTCCGCTGGGTACGATGGTGGGATTTGCCCTTGGCGGATGGGCAAGCGACCATATTGGCTGGCGCAAGGCGCTTTTTGGGGCAGGTGCTTTCGGTGTGGTGGTCGTGATGCTGGTGATACTTTTTACCGAAAAGAACAGCGTGATGAAACGGGAGGCAGGTGAAAACTTTTATAGATCTGCCCGAAAACTGTTGGCAAAACCGGCGTTCCTTTGGTTATTCATCGCCACTAATTTACTGGGATTTGCATCCGCGCCATTTTACGCGTTTGCCGCTCCTTTCCTGATCAGGACACACGGGCTTACGGCGAGCGAAGTCGGTATTTCATTCGGGCTCTTGCAGGGATTGATGGGGATTGCAGGGACACTTCTTGGCGGCAGATTGTTCGATAGGGCTGTAAACCGGGGCTCCGACACGTTGTTGAACCCACCCGCCCTTATTTTTGGCCTGTCGGCCACCACAACTCTGGCGGCACTGTTCGTACCCGTAAGCTGGCTATCGATTGCCCTGTTTGTGCCCGCGATGTTTTCATTTGCATTCCTGCTGCCATACGGTTTCGGAGCCGGGCACCTGATCGCGGGGGCCGGAAACCAAGCCCTGGCTTCAGGGCTGTTGATGTTGGGCTCAGGGCTGTTTTCGGCAACGTTATCCCCACTTTTGGTGGGAATGATCAGTGATGCTGCAACCGCAAAAGGTGTTGAAAATGGTTTACAAGCCGGCCTGTTCGTAACACCGGTTTTCAGTCTGCTTACGGCGACTGCCTGCTTCGTTGTGAGCAGAAGGGTAGCCGCGTATCAATCTATATAAATTTTAATCCTTAACAAGATGAATAAGCCACCTATAAGAGTTAGTACCATATCCCAGGCTCATAAACTGCGGGAATTGCCGCCACCATCACATCCGTTCATCAGCATCATAGAAACCAGCGAAATCAAAAGTGTGCCGAATATTAGTGTAGTTCTTGATTTCTATATGATCTCCATCAAGAGAAACTGCAATACGCTATCCTATGGACAACAAAAATATGATTTCGACGAAGGTGTAATGTCATTCGTGGCACCCAACCAAATCATAAGTGGTCAGGATCATGACTCCGATACCCGGCCTGTCGGTTGGATATTGCTGGTACATCCTGATTTCTTTTGGGGTACCCCGCTTGCAAAAAAAATAAAGAAGTATGACTACTTTGGGTATGCTGTGAATGAAGCCTTGTTTCTTTCGCAAAAAGAAGAAGCGATCATTAATGCAATAGGCGAAAATATCAAGCTGGAGTGCAATTCAAATATTGATCAATTCAGCCAGGATATTATTATTTCGCATCTTGAAACGTTTCTGAATTATGCGGAACGTTTTTATCAACGTCAATTTATAACAAGGAAAATAACGAATCATCAACTATTAGACCGATTGGATAAACTGCTTTCGGATTACTTCAATAGCGATGATTTAGCCCTAAAAGGATTACCGACAGTTCAGTACATCTCCGACAACCTGAATATCTCCAGTAAATACCTGGGAAGTATGCTGAAACAACTGACAGGCCTGACAACCCAGCAACACATTCATGAAAAATTAATTGCTAAAGCAAAAGAAAAATTATCGTTAACCGAAATGTCCGTTAGTGAGATTGCTTATGGACTGGGATTCGAGCATTTGCAATCGTTTAGCAAGCTGTTCAAGGCAAAAACCAAACTCACTCCAATGGAATTCAGAGACTCCTTCAATTAATCATAATCTCACAGCGTCATTAACGGGTTAAATTACTCTATGTACTGATTAGAGGCTATTTGATTTATCCACCACAACGCTTCTAAGAGCATTAGGGTTCAAACCATAATCTACGGAGTTAACAGAATATAACCCCGTAAAAACCGGCCGGGGTTATTAGGCTCAGTAAGTGCAAAATTGTTAAAAATCTTTTCGATTCAAGTTGCCAACCTTCTATTGACGACGCAGAAAGATATGAAATTGTCGAAGCAATCTATTGCTTTACTGCCTGTATATTTATATTGTGTAAGTAAATGTAAAACTCAAGATAATAATAAAGAGTTTTGCAATAAAGCTATTGTACAGGAAGAAAAGTATTATGAAAATTTGAGGAAAATTGATGTGCTTTTGTTGAATTTAACTAAAGAGGTGCTTGGTAATAAAGATGCTGCGGTTATCCAAAATACATTTCTTGATTTAAGACAGGAATGGTTATTTCAGGATGTTTTGACTCGAACAACAAAAAATAAAAAAATACAGTCTGGGTATTGTCCATCCGATAGTTTAGCAACTATTTATCATCTTTTATTTCCGAAGTATGACCCCTCGAATAAAGAAAAATTAATTTCTGAGATTAAAAAAATAAAGATCAAAATTTCGCCTTATTAATATCGAGAAAAACTAGCTTTTTATAGTTTATAATCAGCTAGTTGATTCCGTGAACTATAGACCATAAACTATAATCTGTTTTTTACGGAGTACTCACTGCGGAAGTTGGGAAGCGCTCTTGTCGTCAATGAATAAAGTGGCGGCTTCGTGCAGCCGCAGGATGGTCGACGGGTGCGTTTCGCTCACGGGCGAGTGCAGCGTGTGAAAAACCGCCGAAGCCTTGTTGATGCCGGGCACCATGCAGAAAATATGGGGTGCCTGCATCAGTGCCGGAATCGTCAGGGTCAAGGCGTGGGTCGGAACGGCCGCAAGCTGGTCGAAGCAGCCGTCGTTGACCTGTTGCTGACGGCAAACCGGGTCGAGGTCCACCACTTTCACCCAAACCGGGTCGTTGAAATCCGCGACGTGCGGATCGTTGAAGGCAATGTGGCCGTTCTCGCCGATGCCCATGCAAACGATGTCGACCGGGTACTGGCGCAGAAGGCTGCTATACCGCTCACACTCAGCCGCCAGGTCGGGCGCGTTGCCGTTCAGGTAATTGACCGACCGGAACGGGACACGGTCGAAAAGCCGCTCTTTCAGAAAGTTGCCGAAGCGTTGCGGAGCCTCGTCCGGTAATTGGACGTATTCGTCCATGTGAAAGGCATGGATTCGACTCCAGTCAATGGCTGTTTCCGGAGCCAGCGCGGCCAGAAATTCGTTTTGGGAAGGCGCTGCGGCAAAGATGATGCTGATGGTTTCGCGTTCGGCCAGCAGGCTGCGAATCCGTTCGCTGGCAGCTTGGGCGGCCTGCTCACCCAGCAGCGCCCGGGTCGGAAACCGGCGTACGGTCAGTTGGTTCGTTTGGGATGAACTAAGCATTCGTGGGAAGTTAGGAGTCGTGCGATTGGTTTTGCAGAACCGATATGGTGTCGCGCTGGTAAACGATCCGCCCTTCCACCATCGTCAGTTGGACGGCAATGTCGGCATCGAAAATCACAATATCGGCGTCTTTTCCGGGGGCTAGCACGCCTTTCCGGTCGGCCACGCCCATGATGCGCGCGGGCGTGCTGCTGATCATCCGAATGGCGTCCGGCAGCGGAATATCGGCCAGGGTGGTGACGGTCCGAACCAGCCGGTCGGCGGTGGCCACACTGCCCGCAAACGATTGCCGGTCGGGGAGTTTGGCCACACCGTCTTCGATAATCACGTCGATGCCGTCGTGCAGACTGCCCAGCCTGCTCATGCCGGGCGGCATCCCGGCGGCACGCATGGCATCCGTAATCAGGGCGGCTCGGTCGGGGCCTTTAATTTTATAGGCGAGTTTCAGCAGCGGAGCGGGCAGGTGAATGCCGTCGGCAATCAGTTCCACGTCCATCTCGTCGAGCAGATAAGCGCTTTCAACGACACCGGCATACCGAAAACCGTTTCGGCGGCTGACGCCCGACATGCCACTGTACAGGTGCGTGGCCAGCGAATAGCCGTTCTCGACGGCGGCCAGCACTTCGTCGTACACGGCGTCGGTATGCGCGACAGCCGCCAGCACCCCTTTCGAGCGCAAAAACCGCCCGAAGGCCAGTGCTCCGTTCAATTCGGGAGCCGCACTCCAGCGCGTTACCGACGACGAGCGTTCGAGCACTTCCTGGTATTCGGCCGGATCGGGATCACGGATGTAACGCGGGTCCTGCGCCCCCCGCTGGCTCATGGCAAAATAGGGCCCTTCCAGGTGCATGCCCAAAAACCGGGCGCCCGCCGTATTCCGGCGGTTGGCCTGCTCGTACAGACCCAGGGTGTTGAAAAGGCCCTCCTGGCTGCTGGTCAGCGTGGTCGGCACCAGCGCGGTGGTTCCGTAGTGTGCATGCGTTTCGGCAATTCGCAAAAAAGCCTCTTCACTGCCGTCCATGAAGTCGTGACCTCCTCCGCCGTGGACGTGCAAATCGATAAAACCGGGCGATATGTACGCGCCACCCGCATCCAGGACCAGGGCATTCGGCACCTCGATGTCGCGCTCGCTGATTTCCGTAATGGTACTGCCGGTAATCAAAACCGTTCCGTACGAAAGCAGCCGGTAGGGCGTCAGGATGCGGCCGTTGGTGATTTTAAGGCGTTGCGGCCCGTTGCCGGGGTGGGTCATGAGAAGGCGGTTTGGCGAATCGTTGGAGCCTGGAATTAAATGAACGAAATCCGGCGGACTTACAGGGCTTTTTGCGCTTTTTTCATCACACTTTCCAGCGTGACCGCTGCGCCACCCCGGCGTTTGCTCTCGTCGGCGGCTTCCATAAAGGCGAAGATTTCCAGCGTTTCTTCGGGTTTGACGGGTGTTTCGCCGGTTTCGAAGTACTGAATAATGTCTTTCAGCAATGGGTTATAGCCGCCGTACGGGCCCAGCGTCACATTTCCGTTTTTGGTATAAACCGTTCCGCCGTATTCGTGCTTGCCGGTCCGGGTGCCCCGGAAAGTGCCCACGCGCCCGTCGCTCCAGGTGCCGACCACCACGTCGGTATCGGGCGTATGCACCCGCACGACGCTCTGACAACCCGGCCCCATCACGGTATACAGCGTTTCGACGCCGTGGACGCCGTACCAGAACAGATCGGGGTGTGTTTTTTCCAGAACCGCCGGGCTGAAGGTGTCGGCACCGACGACCTGGCTTTTGTCAAGTCCCTGAAGGCCTTTGATGTAGCGTAACGACGAAGCCGAAAAGGTGGTGAGCCCCTTCTTTTTGGCGGCTTCAAAAATAGCGATGGCGTCGGTCAGGGAAGCGGCAATGGGCTTGTCGATAAACACGCGTTTGCCGGTTGCAAACACTTTCAGCGCCTGCTCGCGGTGCAGCCGACCATCGTTGGTTTCGAGCAGCACCACATCGACTTTACCAAGCAGGGATTCCAGCGAGTCGGTGATTTCAACCCCCATTTTTTTGACTTCCTCGATGTACCCCGGAATGCGTTTGACACTACTCTCGATATCGTTGCTTCCCTTCGGATAGGCTGCCACCACGCGGTAGCCTGCCCAGTCGGGGTTGGGCGTCGGGCTGTTGAGTTCTTTGGTGAAGGCGATGCTGTGCGAGGTGTCGAGGCCGATAATGCCCACCCGTTTCCCGGCAACCGGCTCCGAACGCCGGGGACTAAAACCGGCCAATGGGAGCAGGTAAGCGCCCAGGCCGGTTGCTGCCGTAAGTAACGAGAAGTTTCGGCGGTTAAGGGTATTAGGCATAGAATATTTTATCAAGAGGAGGGTAGAGTAGAATCGTGTACGTACCCGAAAAATCGGAAGCAAAATTTAGTAATGCAAGTAATTTGCTTATTTTTTGATTTGGGTATCTGTTTGGAAGGAAAACCGCTTAAAGCTAATGTGCGTGCCAACTGTTCGTACAGCTTGGTTAATCAAGCCTTCCACGGACCAGCGGTCCGTGCTACATTGCGTTCGCACAGTTTGGTCACCGGTTTTCTGGTTGCCACTGCCGCTAGATGAAGAATGTTAATGCGAGTGCCGCAGCCGGTGCAGCCGGATGTTGACCAGGTGGGTCGTTACCAACCCGAGGGACGCTGCGTAGCCCAGGTATTCAAACGATTCGTTGACATCTTCCAACAGGATGGCAACGGCAAAAACGCTCAGGAAAAACCATAAACCGATTTTGATCGCGGGCGTTGTGAAATGCCGGGTAGCAAAGTAAACCGCCAGGATATTAACCCCAATGAACAGGTAATCAAGGCTTAAAAAACCAACGCGAACCGTATCGTTGGCCAGAAAAGAGGAGGAAACCAGCAAAACAGGGGTAATCAGGCAATGGATGATGCATAAAACAGATCCGCTAATTCCGATATAATCCGCTCTTTTGTTCAATACGTCCAGTTTCATACGCCGTGGCTTTGTCTCTTACAACCGACAAAATAAAGGGTTGGTTTGGTAGGAGACAAAAATAGTTGCAATAAAGTTGCATTAATTTTTGCAACCTTGTTGCGACCTTCTAATTTTGCAACCTTGATGCAACTATTCAGGCGGTTTTCGTCTGCAAACGATGAATTATATGGAAAGCAAGGTAAAAGCTACGCGGCAATTGAGTTGGGTACTGATGCTGGGAACGTTGATGGCGTTGTTTACGGGCTGCAACGATAACGCGGATGACCCCGAACCGGCGGATGAAAACGAACTAATCACGACGGTCAACCTGAAATTTACGGAGCAGGGAACGACCACGACACAAACCTTTTCCTACCGCGATGCCGACGGCGAAGGCGGGCAGGCTCCGACGAAATTTGACCGGATTACGCTTAAGCCAAACACGACCTACAACCTGAGCGTCGAGTTACTGGACGAAAGTAAGAATCCGGCCGTCGATATGACGGAGGAAGTGGAAGAAGAAAGCGACGAACATCTGTTTGTTTTTACGCCCAATCCGGCCACGCTGGCCACGTATACCTACGGCGACAAGGATGCCAATAACCTGCCCATCGGGCTGGAAGGTACCCTGAAAACGAATGCTGCTGCGACCGGAAAACTGCGTGTGCAGCTTCGCCACCAGCCCGGAACCAAAGACGGGACGGCTACGCCGGGGAGCAATGATGTTGACCTGAACTTTGATCTGACGGTTCAGTAAGCGCCAAACCGACGATAGAAGAACGAAGCGATCCTGAGCGGCCGGATTTACTGGCCGCTCAGTTTGTTTAAAACCGAATAGACTTTCAGTTTGCCGTTTTTGTTGTAGGTTTCGCTTTTGATGTCGAACAGCACATCGCTGGCTCGGTAGCTGACCGTCCGGAACGAAACCCGGATTGGAATGCCCATTGTGCGGTTGGTCATGTTCATGTCCGAACTGATTTTATACACACTGAACGTTCCGGCGGGCGTGGTCAGGCTCTCCTGGCCTTCGACCTGCCGGTTGACCACCTGAAGATCCATGTCCATCATTTTGGTGTCCTTGTTGTACGTCTCCGCGATCAGTTCGCCGTCGGGCAGTTTGGCGCCTGCGGTATATTGCTTGGGGTAAATCAGTTTGTTGGACTTGACCCGGACTTCCATGTCCTTCATGGCTTCGTAGGCCGAGAGCATCGAGCCCGACAGATCGGCGATCAGTTCATTGCCGGTGCAGCTATACTTGATATTCATTTCCGGAGCCGGTTTTCCTTTCTCATCGAATGACTGCATCACCACATTGATCAGGGTCGATCCGCCCTCGGTTTTAACGTCTTTGACGGTGTACACCAGCCGTCCGACGGGCTTGTCTTTGGCGTTGTAGGAAAGCATTTCGTAGCTGGCACCCGCTTTAAATTTGATTCCCAGACATTCCTGTGAGTGGTCTGCCCGGGTAAGGAATCCCAGGCATAAGAGAAGAAAAAGTGTTTTCATATTTAGAGAGAAAAAATTGCATTCGAAAGGTAAATACTTTTCGGCCATTCGAAGCAAACAACTGAGTAAGCGGAAGTTAAACCCAGGCCATGCTGACAACGCCGATGAGCATGATCAGTTTGCAGAGCGAACTGAGGTAGGAAAAATCCCGTTTGGTATCGGCCCGGAACAGCCGGTAGACTAGCCAGGCAATCGGGATCAGCAGAATCACGAACATCCAGAATAACTGTTCATTCCCGAGCAGGTACGCGATGGCAAACAGCGAAAGGATGAACGCGGCAATGATGCCGTATAACACCTGTTTGGTTCGGCGCAATCCCCAGATGATGGGCAGCGTCCGGCAGCCGAAGCGGGCGTCGCCCTTCACGTCTTCCATGTCTTTGATGATCTCGCGGACCAGCGTGATGACAAACGAGAACAGGGCGTAAATCAGCAGTAAATCAACCTGCTTTCGGTAGTAAACCGCCAGCACGATCAGGGCCAGAGCCGTCAGGAAGGCCACGACGAAGTTGCCGATGAACGGTTCGCGTTTGAATTTGGAGGAGTAAAACCAGAGCAGCGTGACCGACAGCACGTTGACCACGAAAATCCATTTGCTCAGGTAAAAACCGATGAGGACGCCCAGAAAATTCAGGGCCTGATGAGCGCCCATCGCAATCTGCCGTTTCAGATACCGCCCGATGATGACCCGCTCCGGTTTGTTGACAATATCGATCTTGATGTCGAAATAATCGTTGATGATGTACCCGGCTGCGGCAATGCAAACCGTTGAAAGCGAGAGCAAAAAGAGCTTGGTGTCCAGCAGCAGGCTGGGCCAGTTGTCGCGCGGGCCAATGAGCGTGACGCGGGCAAAATACTGCGTAGCCACGATGATCAGCAGGTTTTGCACCCGGATCAACCGCAGGAATCCCAACACAAAAACATGAAAAGGCGGAGTACCCGTACGGGCCGAACTGCTCCGAACGTTTGGGTTCATGGCCAGAGAGACATTCAGTTAGTCAAAGATACGTGAATCCGGGTTGCCATTAAAATCTTTCTCTGCAGCTTCCAATCCGTGAACACAATTGGCCGCAATTGATGTTATGGGAAATGACTGAAGGGGCGAAGGCGTAATGAAATTATCCATCACTCCTTCGGTTTTTCAGTCCCTCAATCACACATCTGATTTATGAAAATTGGCATCGTATGTTACCCGACGTTCGGGGGAAGTGGTGTTGTCGCGACTGAACTGGGCAAAGCCCTGGCCAAAGCCGGTCATAAAATTCACTTTATCACCTACCAGCAACCGCCCCGGTTGGACTTTTTCAACGAAAATGTTTTTTACCATGAAGTAAATATACCCACGTACCCGTTGTTCCAGTTTCCGCCCTATGAGTCAGCGCTTTCCAGCGCGATGGTCAACGTGGTGCAGTACGAAAAGCTGGATTTGCTGCACGTCCATTATGCAATTCCGCACGCGTCGGCGGCTTACATGGCGAAGATGATTCTGCGGTCGCAGGGGCGGCACGTTCCGTTTGTTACCACACTGCACGGCACGGACATTACCCTGGTCGGTAAAGATGCTTCCTACGAACCGGTCGTTACGTTCGGCATCAACGAGTCGGACGGTGTCACGGCGGTTTCGGAAAATCTCCGGCAGGAAACGCTGGACCAGTTTGCCATTCGCCGGGATATTGAGGTCATTCCGAACTTCATTGACCTCGAACGCTTCAAGCGGCAGAAGAAAGATCATTTCAAGATGGCCATTTGCCCCAACGGTGAAAAGCTGATCGTGCACACGTCGAACTTCCGGCGGGTGAAGCGCATTGACGACGTGGTGCAGGTTTTTCATAAAATTAACCAGCAGATTCCCAGTAAGTTGCTGTTGTCTGGCGATGGGCCCGAGCGGGTTCGGATCGAGAAGCTGTGCCGCGACATGGGCATTTACGGTGATGTGCGGTTTTTGGGCAAACTTGATGCCGTCGAGGAAGTGCTGTCGGTGGCCGACCTATTCCTGATGCCTTCTGAAAACGAAAGTTTCGGGCTGGCGGCCCTGGAAGCGATGGCCTGCGAAGTGCCACTGATTACGTCGAACGCGGGCGGTTTGCCCGAACTCAACGTCCACGGTGTGACCGGTTTTCTGAGCAACGTCGGCGATGTAGATGATATGGTCAGAAACGCCCTGTTCATCCTGGACGACAACAACCTGCCGGTTTTCAAACGGAATGCCCTCGAACGCGCCAAGGCGTTTGAAATCTCAAAGATTCTGCCGCTGTACGAGGCCTATTACGAAAAAGTAGTGCAGGAAAGCCGGGCGATGGTTTGAATGTAAATTTTCGCCAACTTTCTGCCTGAGAAGTGTTACTTTTGTACGTAAATCAATGACGTATGAAATTCGGTGTAGTAGTATTCCCCGGTTCCAATTGCGACGACGACGCGGTTCACGCCCTGCGGGACCAACTCAAGCAGGACGTTGTCAAACTCTGGCACAAAGATCACGACCTGCAAGGCTGTGATTTCATCATTCTGCCCGGCGGTTTTTCGTACGGAGACTACCTGCGCACGGGTGCCGTCGCCCGGTTTTCGCCGATCATGAACGAGGTCATCAAACACGCCGAGCGGGGCGGTTACCTGATGGGCATCTGCAACGGTTTTCAGATTCTGGCCGAAGCGCGGCTGGTGCCGGGCGTCCTGCTGCGGAACACGAACCAGAAATACGTTTGCAAGAATATTTACCTGCGTCCGCAGTCGAAAAGCGCCCTGATTACGGCGGAACTGGACGATAAGGCCTATAAAATTCCCATCGCCCACGGCGAAGGCCGGTATTTTGCCGATGCCGACACCCTCAAGCGATTGAACGATAACGACCAGGTCATTTTCCGGTATTGCGACGAAGCCGGAAACATCGTGGACGAAGCTAACCCGAACGGCAGTCTCGACAACATTGCGGGTGTCGCCAACGAGCGCAAAAACGTCTTCGGCCTGATGCCGCACCCCGAACGGGCCGCCGATCCGCTTCTGGGCAATACCGACGGACGGCTGATTCTGGAGCAGTTGCTGAACGCGG
Source organism: Larkinella sp. VNQ87 (assembly GCF_049445795.1). Classification (NCBI taxonomy): domain Bacteria; kingdom Pseudomonadati; phylum Bacteroidota; class Cytophagia; order Cytophagales; family Spirosomataceae; genus Larkinella; species Larkinella sp. VNQ87. The sequence continues at coordinate 3,077 of NZ_JBMSDT010000007.1, read as the reverse complement.
TGCTCGTGTAAAAAACTGTCTGAAAACAACCAAAAGGAGTCGGTCACGTTGTGGCCGACTCCTTTTGGTTTATGCCTTTCAAGATACCAAATTGCTTGGTTGGTTTAGCTAGCCAACCGTTTGCTCATCGTTTCAAAAAAAATAACCAGCAGGGTGTGACTTTTGGCAGATAGGAAACGTCTGACAACCAATCCTAAACGTTTCTTATCCCATGCTTGCAAAACTTCACAACCGCTACGAAGCCCTGAATTACCTGATTCGGAAACGCGCAACCGGTTCTCCTAAAGAATTAGCCGAAAAACTAGGCATTAGTGAACGGGCCTGGTACAAAATCCGCGACGAGTTGGTCAACGACCTGGGCGTGCCACTGGCGTATTGCCCCATTCGCCGGACGTATTACTACACGGAAGAAGGCGAGATTGTCTTTCAGTTTAGGCGAAAACTGGATGCTGAGCAGATGGGAAGGCTGTCGGGGGGAGGGTCGGATTGGGGAATGAACTATGGTACTGGCGGTTGTAAGCCCTTTTGGGGTCATCCTTACCTTTTAACCCTAACCTCCGGATTATGACTGCTCTGTTCCTGATGGTGCCAGCATATGGGCACCTGAATCTTACCTTTAAGTTGGCCCGGCAACTGCAAGCGAATGGGTATCAAATCGTGTATGGGTATCTGGGAACGCCGGAAGTAGCCCGGCAGGTTCATCAGCAAGGGTTTACGGTGCATTGGTTACAAAGCTTACCCTTTGGAATCGGGGTGGAAGAAGCGACGCACAAAGAAAAAAGAGAATCCTATCTGGAGTCGTTACTCGACCGGTTTACCGATAAAACATTTCGTATGCGATCTACGGATTTACAACGGATAGTTGAGACGTTCAAACCGGAATGGATTTTCATTGACGCCTTTTATAGCACGGATTTTATTACGCTCTATCCCTTCATCAAGGATAAAAAAGTCAAGGTGGTGATCCTGCAAACCATGCTCTCCGTCTACGAAGATGCGGATACGCCACCCCTGACCAGCCGACGGATTCCGGGTGTCGATACGCCGGAGTCGATTCGGGGAGCCTGGCGTCAGTATTACCGGCTACGAGGGTTAAAATGGGGATGGCAGACCATCAAATACCTGGGGCGGAGTAATCACCGGATTATTCGGCAGAAATTTCGGCAAAATCAGGTGCCGGATCGGTATCGGATTCGAAGCGATAAAACGTTTCACACCGGGTTCGATCAGGTACCGGAATGGATTCTGTATCCGCAAGCGTTTGAATTTCCGCAGCGAACCATTCATTCGTTTCAGCAATACCTGGGCTTGATGGTCGACACGGACCGCGTGGAGGAGTTGTCACCTGCTTACATAACGATGCGAAAGCAACTGGAGCAGGAGAAGTCGGCGAACCCGGAACTGAGAATAGTCTATGCTTCACTGGGTACGGTTTCGAACGCTCATGCCAAACCGCGTTTACTCAGGCGCTTTTATAAAACGCTCATCGAAGCCGTGGCCAGCCACCCGAATTGGCGGCTTATTGCATCCGTAGGCCCGGAATTGCAAACCGCTTTCCCGGCGCGTATCTCCAACGGCTGGATTTACGGGCGCGTTCCGCAACTGCATATGCTCCGGCACTGCGATGTCTTTGTGACGCACGGTGGTGGCAATTCGATTCAGGAGGGAGTTTTAGGTGGGGTACCGATGCTGGCCTATCCGCTCAACGATACCTGGGATCAGAATGGACAAACGGCCCGGCTGGTTTATCACGGTTGCGGACTGATGGGTGATCTGCGAAAAGACCGTTCGCTGGACATGGAGCGGAAGATAAGGCAACTGCTGACTGAGCCAACTTACCAACAGGCGTTAGAAAACTTACGGGGCCAGTTGGAGCACTTTGATGAGAGCCGTGTCTTTTCTGCGGCAGTTGGTGAAAGAAAAGCTTAAAATTCTTTAATTTTTTTGCGACTGCATTTTTAGTGCAGTGCGAAGTGCGATGTTTGGGTCATCAGCGCTGATGGAAGTATGTTTTCACTTAAAAATCTCATTATTATGAAAAGACTAGAAATACAACAATTGGAGCAATTGCAAGGAGGTGACATAGATGCTGCCTGTGGATTTGCAATAGGCGTTGGTACAGTAGCTGCGCTTACCACCGCTCCAATTGCTTACGCAACTTGGGGATTTATAGGAGCGTCTATCGGAACTTTTTGTACCGGTTCTTTACTCAAAAGAATTTATTTGTAATTATTCCCAAATTCAAAGGAGCAATGAAAACAATTGAAAATGACCAAATGAGCCAACATGTTGGTGGTAGCTTACGTTCATTCTGTGTAGGTTGGGCTGCAGGTGTTGGCACTGCATTAAGTTTTGGTTGGGTATTGGGACCTGTAGGTATTGGAGCCGTAGTGGTAGGAGCCGCCTTATGTCTCGCCGGGGATACATCATATTGATTTTTTGATAGGGTAGTTTCCAATAACTGCCCTATCAAATATCGCATTATTTATACCCATGAATAAGAAAAACATTTGGATTGGTATTAGTAGATATCTAGGAATAGTATTTATTGTGATTTCTATAATTATTTATCTACCAGCAGGAGTAAAGTATACCTATTTTTTTGGAAATAGCCTAGATATCATATGGGCAATATTAGGATTCTTTATAGGTATACTTACAGTCTATTTATCAAATAAGATAGAGCGTGGAAATACAAAGAATTAAACGATGTATATGTAAAATAAACAGTATATATGATGGTATTGTCAGCAAATTTATATCGATTCTTCTTACTTTGTTTAATAGCCTTTTTTCTTCAGTGGGCCTTCAGTTATTTTCTGGTATCAGATCAACTCTATTTCAATAGCCTCGCCGATCAGCTAAGCTACGAGCGTATTCAGGAGTTGATCGATCAAGGTAAGAAATGGGAATGGTTGAGTTATGCGATGGTGCCGGTATTGTATTTAATAAAATGTACTCTTAACTTTCTTGTTTGACAATCTTACTTTTGATATTTGTTTGCTGAGTGCAAAACTGCTCGACGGTTTCAATGGGCCTGCGTCCCATGTTGCGGTAGCCTAAGTGGGGGCGTTGCG